>JBDHWI010000056.1:0-22747 GCA_039810125.1 Thermoflexales bacterium
ACGATGCTGCGGCGCGCGTCGGTGTTGATCTGCATCACGGCTTCGAGCAATTGCGGGTGCTTGCCCTGCACGTTCGCCATGTGCGCCAGCGCCTTCACGTCCTTCGGGAAGCACGAGCCGCCATAGCCGAGGCCGGCGTCCAAAAATGCGCGCCCGATGCGCTTGTCATAGCCCATGCCGGCGGCCACTTCCTTCACGTCCGCGCCCAGCGCCTCACAGATGTTCGCAATCTCGTTGATGAACGAAATCTTCGTCGCGAGGAAGGCGTTGCTGGCGTATTTGATCATCTCCGCCGTGCGCAGGTCAGTGATCATGATCGGGCCGCGCAGGGGCAGATACAGTTGCGCCACCGTCTGCGCCGCGTCCTCATCCAGCGAACCCAGCACCACGCGATCCGGTGCCATGAAGTCGGCAATCGCCGCGCCCTCGCGCAAAAATTCGGGATTACTCACCACGCTGAAGTGAATCGGCGTCGGCTGTTTGGCTTTCACGATGTCAGCCACCCAGTCGCCAGTTCCGACTGGCACAGTGCTTTTGTTGATGATGATGAGCGGGTGATCCATCGTCACGGCGATGGTCTCGGCGGCCGAGCGCACATAGCGCAACTCGGCTTCGCCATCCACGCCCATCGGCGTGTTGACGGCGATGAAGACGAGTTCCGCCGGCGCATCCTTGTCGTTCAGCGCCTCATCGTACGAGGTGGTGAATTGCAAGCGGCCGGCGTTCATGTTGCGCCGCACGTATTCTTCAAGCCCCGGCTCGAAGATTGGCAAAATGCCCTGCTTGAGATTCGCGACGCGCTCCTCGTTCACATCCACGCACGTCACGCGATTACCCAGATCGGCAAAACACGTGCCGGTCACCAGGCCAACATAGCCCACACCAAGTACAACGATATTCTTCATTCGAGAAAGACTCCCAATCTATCGATCAAGCCCCATGCGCCAAAGCAGCTCAGCATTTAGCACGCTGCCGCCGGCAGCGCCGCGCAGCGTGTTGTGCGAGAGCGTCATGAACTTCACGCCATGCTCGCCGAACAACGGCTCTGGCCGAATGCGTCCGACAACCACGCTCATCCCGTTGCCGGCCATGCGATCGCGGCGCGGCTGTGGGCGGTCGGCTTCGGCGCGCACCACGATTGGATAGTCGGGCGCAGTGGGCAAACCCGCAACGTCCTTGCAGGTGTACTCACGCAGGGCTTGCGCAGCAGCTTCGGGTGTGACAGGGCGCTCGGTCTCCACCGACATTGTGACCATGTGGCCATCGATGACTGGCACGCGGTTGCAGTGCGCACTGAGCGCAAAGGCAGCCGGCGCAATGTTGGCGGCAGTCAAGTTGCCAAGCAGTTTTCGCGCCTCAGCTTCCAGCTTTTCCTCCTCACCCTTAATGAACGGCACGACGTTGTCGATCAGGTCGAGCGATGACACGCCCGGGTAGCCGGCGCCGCTGGCTGCCTGCATCGACACGCAGAACACGCGCTGAATGCCAAACGCATCGCGCAGTGCGCGCAGGGTGATGGCCGGCCCGCTCACGGTGCAGTTGGTGTTGCAGATGATGCCGCCAGCCCAGCCGCGCGCCGCGCGCTGATGCTTGAGCAGCGCGAGATGATCGCTGTTCACTTCAGGGATGACGAGCGGCACGTCCTCATGCATACGGTGATATGACGCATTTGAAAAGACGTTCATGCCGGCCTGCGCAAATGCCGGCTCGGCAATCTGTGCGCTCTCGTTCGGCAATGCGCTAAACACGGCTTTCACCGCCGGTGCGTTTTTTTGCACAGCCTCAGCAGTTGTGGGCAACAAAGGCATTCCGCGCAAAGCAGCCGGCACGTCGCCTTCGATCACCCAATGCGCAGCATTGGCGTAGGTCTTGCCCTCGCTGCGATCACTGGCCGTCAATGCGGCAATCTCAAAAGTGGGATGGTTGGCGAGCAGTTGAATGAAGCGCTGACCCACAGCGCCGGTGGCGCCCAGCACAGCGACGGAAACTTTTGCAGACATAGCTCGGCGATGATACCGCAGCGACTTCTTGAAAACCCCAGGAGCCTGAACTCTATAATCACCATCAATCGATCACCCAACCCTTGGGATCCAGGTCACGACATCCATGAAAATCCTGCTCATCGGCGCCAACGGCCAACTCGGCCACGACCTGCTTGCTGCCTTGTCATCGCATCATGTGCTGCCCACTGCGCGCGGCGCGAGCGTCGCCGGCGCAAACCATACGCCCATCGCGCTCGATGTGTGCAACACCCACGAAGTGCGCGCCGCACTCGACGCATACGCGCCAGACCTCGTCATCAACTGCTCGGCCTTTCATCGCGTCGATGACATCGAGAAAGATGCGACGCAGGCGCTGGCAGTGAATGCGCTCGCCGTGCAGCAACTGGCGCTGGCCTGCCGCGCTGCAAACGCCGCGCTGCTGCACGTCAGCACCGATTACGTGTTCGACGGCGAGAAGCGCACACCCTACACCGAAGTCGATCTGCCCAACCCGATCAGCGCGTATGGCGCGAGCAAGCTGGCCGGCGAGTTGCTCGTGCGCGCCGCGTGGCCCAGGCACTACCTCGTGCGCACCTGCGGGCTGTATGGCATCGCCGGCGCCAGCGGCAAGGGCGGCAACTTCGTCAACACCATGCTGCGTTTGGCAAACGAGGGCAAGACGATCAAAGTCGTCAATGACCAGGCTTGCACGCCGACGTCTACGCAAGACCTCGCGCAGCAGATCGCCGCGCTGATCGAGACAAACGCCTTCGGCACGTATCACATCACCAGCGCCGGCGCAACCACATGGCACGACTTTGCCGCCGAGATATTCCGCCTCGCCGGCATCCAGGCCGACCTGCGCCCCATCACCAGCGCAGAATTCAATGCGCCGGCCAGGCGACCGGCATATTCCGTGCTGGAAAACGCCGGCCTGCAGCGCCTCGGCATCGACCACATGCGCGACTGGCACACCGCCCTCGCTGAATACATCCTGCGCGTTAGGCAAACCGTGTAGCGCGCGTCGAGTTGCCGGCGCTGCACCTGATACACTTGGCGGCCAACCGTTCCAGTGATGTCAACTGTCATCGAGTTCAACGGCGTCTCGAAGTTCTTCCGCATGGATCGAGACAAGCCGCGCGCCTTCCAGCAACTTTTTATCTCGCTCCTGCAGCGCAACAAGCGCAGCCGCGAGGACAACAAGTTCTGGGCATTGCGCGACGTCAGCTTCAACGTGCAGCGCGGCGAGAGCATCGGCCTGATCGGCACGAACGGCGCCGGCAAAAGCACCACCCTCAAGCTCATCAGCCGCATCATCCAGCCCACCTCCGGCAATGTGACGGTCAATGGCCGCGTGACTGCGTTGCTGGAGCTTGGCGCCGGCTTTCATCCCGATCTCAGCGGCCGCGACAACGTGTA
Organism: Thermoflexales bacterium; assembly: GCA_039810125.1. Taxonomy (GTDB): domain Bacteria; phylum Chloroflexota; class Anaerolineae; order J036; family Brachytrichaceae; genus JBDHWI01. The sequence continues at coordinate 3,402 of JBDHWI010000056.1, forward strand.
TCTCAATGGGGCGGTGATGGGCCTGACGCGCCGCGACGTGGACAGCCGCATCGACCAGATCATCGACTTCGCCGAGATCAGCGAATTCATCGACGTGCCGGTGAAGGATTACAGCAGCGGCATGTATGCGCGGCTCGGCTTCTCGGTCGCCATCCACCTCGACCCCGACATCCTGCTGGTCGACGAAGTGCTGTCGGTCGGTGACGCAGCCTTTCAGCAAAAATGCAATGAGCGCATGCAGGAACTGCGCGAGAGCGGCATCACCGTGCTGTTTGTGTCACATAGCCTGGAGACGATCGCCAACACCTGCTCGCAGGCAGTGTGGCTGGACAAGGGGCGCGTGCGCATGGCCGGCGACATCCACAAGGTCACCGACGCCTACTACGCCTATTCCCTTGAGCGCAGCCTCGGCCGCTCGCGCTACGCACAATCAACCGAAAATCGCTACGGCAGCGGCGAAGCGCGCATCACACAGGTTGAACTGCTCGACAGCGCCGGCAATATGGTGCAGCAGGCAAAAACAAATCAGCCGCTCGTGGTGCGCATGCACTACCTGACCCAACTGCGCATTCATCAGCCGGCTTTCGGTCTCGCCTTCAATCACCTGCTCACCGACACCAACATCGCCGGCCCAAACAACATCCTCTCGCAGCACAGCATCCCCTTCATCGAGGACGAGGGTTGGGTTGATTACCACATCCCCAGCCTGCCCTTCCTGCCCGGTGAATACACCATCACGACTGCGATCTATGACCACGAGTGCGTGCATCAATACGACACCTGGCTGCACGGCGCTCGGCTGAGCGTAGGCCCGGGCGGCACAGCCGAACGACACGGCTTGATCGCAATGAACGGGGCCTGGTCACATCACGCCTGTGCAACCGCTGAGCCGCAGCTCGACCGCGATGCGCAGCCGGCGTCGCTGGCCTGCTGACGAGCGAACGCACAGGCATCGGTGCAACATGCAGCAAGCCAACCCGCCCCAACCTGCCGGCAATTTCGACGCAGCCTATTACGCCACCGGCTGCGGCGCGGAGTATGTGCGCAATGACTTCTGGTTGTCGTTCTTCGATGGCATCGCCGGCCATATCATCGACGACATCGCGCCAGCCACCGTGCTGGATGCCGGCTGCGCCAAGGGCTTTCTGGTGGAGCAATTGCGCCGGCGCGGCACACCGGCGTGGGGCGTGGATATTTCCGATTACGCCATCAGCCAGGCACACGACAGCATCCGGGCATTTTGCAGCGTCGGCTCGATTGCGGCGCCGTTCGAGCGCCGATATGACTTGATCACATGTATTGAGGTGGTGGAGCACATGCCGGCGCTGGAGGCCGCACGCGCAATCGAAAACCTGTGCGCCCACAGCGACGACATCTTATTCTCATCCAGCCCCCACGACTACGCCGAGGTCACCCACATCAACGTCCAGCCGGCGGAATACTGGGCAGAGGTCTTCGCGCGTCACGGCTTTTTCCATGACCTGTCATTCAACGCCACCTTCATCACCCCCTGGGCAATACGCTTCAGGAGAAGCAGCGCGCCGGTGCACCGCATCGTGCGCGACTACGAACGCCATCTCAGCCTGCTGCGCGAGGAAAATCACCAACTCCGTCAGGCCGCGCAACAACAGCGCAACACCGGCGCGATTGCCGACCTCACCCGCGAGCGCGACGCCCTGCGCGACCTGGTGGCGCGCTACGAGCAGGGCCGCTTTATGCGCTTCATGCGCTGGTTGAAGGGCGCGCGCTGATGGCTATTTCCATGCCACAGCCGGCGCACCGCACCAGGTTGCTCATCCTCTCGCATGAGCGCATCGGACCGAAGATGGCCGGCCCGGGCATTCGCTGCCATGCGCTGGCCGGCGTGATGGCGCGCCACGCGCAGGTCTGCCTCGCCATGCCTGCCGGCTCAACGCTGCCCGACAGTGGCGCGCCCTTCGAGGCAGTGCAGTTTGAGCCGGGGCAATGGGGCACAATCGAACGCCAGGTGCGAGAAGCCAATGTGATCCTATTGCCGAGTGACATGGCCTGGCACTTCCCGCAACTGGCAGAGTGCACAGCCTGGCTGGCAATCGACGGTTACGATCCATTGATGCCGGAATGGCTGGCCACCTACGCGCACGAATCTGAAGCTGCTGCGGCATGGGCCGCGCGCATGACCCAGTTGCAGCCGCAATTTCTCGCCGGTGATTTTTTCATCTGTGCCAGCGAGCGCCAGCGCGATTGGTGGCTGGGTCTGCTGGAAGCGCACGGGCGGATCACGCCGGCGGATTACCTGCGTGATCCATCCTTGCGCCAGCTTGTGGATGTGGTCCCGTTCGGCCTGCGCGCAACACCCCCGCTCAAAACCAGGCCGGCAATCAAGGGCGTGTGGCCCGGCATCCAGCCCAACGACAAATTGATGCTGTGGGGTGGCGGACTGTGGCGCTGGCTCGATCCGGTGAGCGCAGTGCAGGCCATGCCCCTCATCTGCGCGCAGCAGCCTTCCGCCAAGCTGGTCTTCCCCGGCACGCGCCATCCCAACCCCGCGCTCGCCAACCTGCCTTCCAATGTGGACGCCGCGAAACAGGCTGCCGGCGCTCTCGGCCTGCTCGATCACAGTGTTTTTTTTGGCGATTGGGTAGGCTATGAAGACTGGACGAATGTGCTGCTCGAAACCGACGTCGCGCTCTCACTGCACTTCGACACGCTGGAGACGCGGCTGGCATATCGCAGCCGTGTATTCGACTACATCTGGGCCGGCCTGCCCATGGTGGTGACCGCCGGCGATGCAACCAGCGAGATCATCAGCCGGCATGGGCTGGGCAGCGTGGTGGGTGTGCAGGATGTAGAGGGCATCGCGCGAGAGGCGCTGCGCTGGCTGAATGCACCGTCCGAAGATGCTGACAGGCGATTTGCCGCTGCGCGAGGGCAGTTCACCTGGGAAGAGGCCGCCAAGCCGCTGATTGCGTTTTGCATGCGCGTAGCCGGCCAGCTTCCACCAAATCGCGCTGGTCGTGGCAACCCTGCGCGCACCGCAGCCATGACGCGCCTGCAAGCCGAACGCGACCGATTGCAGCAGCTCGTAGATGCCTACGAGCGCGGCCGGTTCATGCGGTTGATGAGATGGTTGAAGGGTGAGCGCTGATACCGGCCGCCGTCCCAGCATGAAACCAAGCTGGATATGGCACAATGCCAGCAGCCCAGCGAGGTTCATGCGCGGCCATGCAAAATCAATCCCACATCACCATCGTCATCCCGCTATTCAATGGTGCGAAATATATCGGCGCCTGCATTGAATCGCTCGCCGCGCAAACCCTGCCGCCGGCACAGATCATCGTCGTCGATGACGCCTCAACAGATGGAGGTGGGCAGATTGCTGCCGGCTTTCCGCAGGCACGCGTGATTCGCCAATCCGCTAACTTTGGCTATGCCCATACCATCAACGCCGGCATCCGCGCCGCGCGTCAGGCAATGCCTGACGCCGGCTTCATCCTGCTGCTGAACCAGGACACGGTGCTTGACCCCGGTTGCCTAGCCGCGCTGGATGTTGCGTTCGCCGCCGATCCAGCGCTCGGCATCGCCGGCTGCAAGATTCGCTACCCGGGCGGAAATACATTGCAGCACGCTGGCGGCTATCTGGATCGGCCATCAGCCACCGCACATCATCTGGGTCAAGGCGAGGTCGATCAGGGTCAGCACGATCAGCGCACGACGCCTGAGTTTGTCACCGGCGCAGCGTTGGCGCTGGCAACTCGCGCGCTCGATGCGCTCGGCGGCATGGATGAATCGATCAGCCGCGCCTACTACGAAGACATCGACCTGTGCTTCCGCGCTCGAGCGGCCGGCTTCCATGTAAGCTACGTGCCGGCGGCCACGCTATCGCATGTTGAAGGCTCGGTCATCCACAGCCACAGCTATGCGCAGGCGCTGCACTACCACACGGGGCGTATCCAATTCGTATTGCGGCACTGGCCGGCAGCCCTGCTGACCGCGTTTGTCGAAGGCGAGCTGGCATCCTTTGCAACCATGCTCTCCATCGACAATGCCTTGGCCTGCGCGCGCGCCTACATGCGTGCTGCGCGATCGATCGATGCCGCCATCGCAAGCCGCCGGCGCATCTATGGATGTGACGTCGATGCAGGCTGCGACCCTCATTTCTGGACAAACATCCAGCGTGGATTGCTGGACGCGCACGAAGCTGCCTTGCGCTGCGTGTGGACAGTGGCTGCACAGCATGACGGGGGAGTCGACTCGCATCTCACTGCCACCCTGACCGCTGCGCCGGCGCCTGACCCGCAATTGCAAGCCTTCAAGTTCACCTCGAATGTGCCGCTGCTGGGCGGATTGATTGCGTGGACGCGCAACGCCATCCACAGCCTGGCGGGCAAATGGGCGCTGCGCCATCTCGCCGACCAGCAATCAGTCTTCAACCGGCAGATGCTGGGTCTGATGGAAGCAATGCATCTGCGCATATTAGAATTGACGCTCGAAAATCGTGATCTTGTAGAACGCCAGAGCGCCATTCAGCCCAGCGTGCCGGACGAAGCCGGCGATGCATGAGATCTGGCGTAAACACACATGACATCAACCAGTTCCGCAGCGCCGGCAACACCGCAGCCGGCCGATTCCGTTTTGTCCATCCGCGATCCTCAGCTTGACGTCGACGCCATCATGGCTGAGATCCGGGCCGCCTTGATGCAGCGCAGGATCGATGCCGAAGCGCGCGGCATCGACTTCGACGACATTGCCATGGGTCGCTACAACGTGCCTGGCAGCGACCGATTCCCCATGGAATTGCACGAAGCGCTGCAACAGGCATCCCTGCTGCGCGATGGCAGCCAGGTGTCCCTGTTTGTCACGCCGGCCAGCGTGCCAATCATCGGTGGGTTGCTTCAGCGCATCCGCACCGCGCTGCATCAGGCCATCATTTTCTACGTAAACATGTCGGCCGAGCGGCAGATCGCCTTCAACGTCGAGGTGTCACGGGCACTCAACCGCCTGACGGCTTCGCTGGACAAGCAATTGGCCGAGAAAGATGCGCAGATCGCTGCATTGCAGGCGCGCATCGATGCGATGGAACAGCAGACGAAGGCGGACCAGGGTTGAATGGATACACGACGTCTGGCGTTTGTCACGCCGCGTTACGGCGATCACATCCTGGGCGGCGCAGAGACGGCCGTGCGCAGCCTCGCAGAGATGCTGGCAGCACAGCAGATGCAGATCGAGGTGTTCACATCCTGCGCCGACAACCTGATTGAGTGGCGCAATGAAGCGCCAGCCGGCCGCGAGACATTGCGTGGTGTCACCGTCAACCGCCATCCTGTGATCTGGCAGGATCGCAAACGCCACCAGGCATTGTTCGCGCGCATCCTGCATCATGAGCGGCTCAGCATCGATGAACAATTTGAATGGCTCGCAACCGGTGCGCACTGCCCGACACTGTATCGCGACTTGGCGCAGCGCAGCGACGACTTCGATCTGTTCTTCTTCGCGCCCTACCCGTTCCCGCTCGTTCACTATGCAGCTGCGGTCAACCCAATCAGATCGGTGGTCTGGCCCTGTCTGCATGATGAGGCCTATGCCTACCTCGCGCCGACGCGCCTGATGCTGGAGCAAAGCCGGGGGCTGTTGTTCAATTCGCAACCCGAGATGGCATTCGCCGGCGAGCAACTGCGGGTGAAGCATGCGCGCGGCCACGTGATCGGCGTGTCAGTGCCAGACATTCAGCCCGACGGCGAGCGATTCCGCCGCGCTACCGGCATCCACGATCCATTCCTGCTGTATTCGGGCCGGCTCGAAAGCGCAAAGAATGTGCCGCTGCTCATCGAACACTTCACCCAATACAAAGCCAGCCACCCCGGCCCGCTCAAACTGGTGTTGATGGGCGATGGGCCTTGCAAGACTCCGCACCCCGATCTGGTGTACATCGGCTTTCAACCCGCCGAAACCAAAGCCGATGCCTTTGCCGCGGCAGTGGCGCTGTGCCAGCCATCCGTCAACGAATCCTTCTCCATCGTCATCATGGAATCGTGGCTGGCCGGCAGGCCGGCGATGGTGCATTGCGAATGCGCGGTCACGCGACACCATGTCGTGCAAAGCAGCGGCGGGCTGTATTTCTGCAATTACGCCGAGTTTGAGGCCGGCTTGTCACTGCTGCTTGAAGATGAACGCCTGTGCCGGCGCATGGGCGAGGCAGGCCGGCAATACGTCCTTTCGCAACACGGGCCACACGCCGTCAGCGCGCGCTTTCACGCCGCGATGCACGATTGGATGAGCGGGCTGCCATGAATGCGGTACATCAGATCATGCCGGCGCTGGTGTATGGCGATGCCATCGGCAACCACGCCATGGAAATCTGGACCATGCTGCGCCGGCGCGGCATCCCATCCACCATCTTCGCCCGCCACATCGACCCGCGCTATGCGCATGCCGCGCGCGACTATCGCGATTACGAAGACCGCGCCGGCAACACCCTGATCTATCACTTCTCCATCGGCTCGGAAGTGACCGACTTCGTGCTGTCGCTCCGGCGCAGTCGCGTCGGCGTGTATTACCACAACATCACGCCGGCGCATTTCTTTGCCGGAATCAACCCCCAGCTGGCGCGCGAACTGGCCGATGGCCGCGAGCAGTTGCAGCGATTGAAGGGCGTGTCGTTCGCCATCGCCGCATCAGAATACAACAAGCTGGAGTTGATGGAAGCCGGCTATTCTGAACCAGATGTGGTGCATTACCTGGTGGACTTCGAGCGGCTGGATCGCGGCGGGCGCACGCCGCAAGCTGACCGCATTCGCAGCGCGGCCGGGCAAGCCGGCTTGAAGTTGCTCTTCGTTGGCCGTGTCGCGCCAAACAAATGCCAGCACGATCTTATCCGGCTGACACGCTACGTGCGCGAGTTGATTGATCCGCAGGTGCAACTGTGGATCGTGGGCAACTTCGCCAACGCCGGCTCCTATCACGCGCGGCTGCAAGCCATGATTTCGCAACTGGGTCTGGACGACCATGTGCGATTGACCGGCCCGGTCGGCACTGATGATGGCCTGGCTGCCTATTACCAATCTGCCGACGCGTTCGTGTGCATGAGTGAGCATGAGGGATTTTGCGTGCCAGTGATCGAGGCCATGCACTACCGACTGCCTGTGTTTGCCTTCAACAGCAGCGGTGTGCCATATACGATGGGTGACGCCGGCATTTTATTCAACGCCAAGCAGCACGACGCCATAGCCGAAGCGATTCACTATTTTCATCACGCCGGCGCGGCGCGCAAGACGTTGCTGGACGGACAGACGCGCCAGCTGACCGCCTACGACCTGCGCATCACGCGAGAGCGCCTGGCGGTTGCGCTGGAAAAGGTGAGCCAGTAAAAAAAACCGGCATCAGGGATACCGGGTTTTGCACGCAGGCGGATTACGCCCAACTGAAGACTTGCGAGCCTCAGCGCATAACAAGCGGCAGTTTCACGCTGACGACATTTCGGACAGCGATCACCCTCACTGCAATGGTCTGCGATCCCAGGCTGCCGGCGTCCACCTTGAGCGTGGCATCGTACGTGCCGGATTTGCTGGGCGCCTTCAGTCGCACGCCGACGGTGCTGCCAACCGTGCCGGAATTCCCCAACAATGACACGATATCGCTCGGGTCGCTGTTTTCGCTCAGCGTCCAGTTGCCACTCGCACCGTCGCCGCTGATGCGGATGATGGCATCCGTGTTGGTTTGCACCCGCAACATTGCCGAAAGGGTATCGGGCGTCACCACCAATTGGCCCGCACTACCAGCGACCACACCGGAATGGCGCGCGTTCCCGCCAAACATGGGCCATGGCGCGCTGAAGGCGGTTTGATTGCCGGCAGGGCTGCCCAGCCGGCCAAAATCGGTCCATGCATACAACTGGCCATTGCCGTTGACCACATTGCCGCTGCCGATCACGACATCGAGCTTGCCATCGTTGTTGACGTCCCCCACCGCCGGCGTCGATTTCACCGTCTTCCACGTGCGCATCGACAATTGGCTGCCGCAGGGGCCTTGACACGTCAGCGCGTTGCCATTCGCGCCATTGAACACATGCACACTCGCCCAGTTGGCGGCCAGCACTTCCAACGAGCCGTTGCCATCAAGATCAGCGATCACAGGCGATTGCAAGTCGCCGCCATACGGGTCGTTGTAGCTGCCGCCGCCAGCCGGCTCGGGGTTGTAAGGCACAACCGCCCAGGCTGGATTGGGGTTCTCTGGCTGCCACATTGCCACCCGACTCAGGCCATCAAAGCCCAACTCACTTGCACCGTTGACGGTGGCGGCCACCTCCAGGAGACCATCTCCATCCAGATCGCCAACCGCTGCAGATGAATTGACGCAGCCAGGCGCATTCAACGTCTGCAACACCACACCGTCGCTCAACCGCAAAATCTTGAGCCAGGTGCCGCGCTTCGGCGCACTGCCCGCTGGGAAGAAGCAACTTGCGCCAATGACAGCTTCTGCGCCGGCGCTGCCGGGCAGCACGTCCGCAATCACTGGGGATGAATAGATGGACTGGTCAAACACCGTGCGCCACAGGATGTAACTGTGGTCACACGTGTTTGGATAATTCGGCGCACAGAATTCGATGCGCTTGACTGCGCGATTCTGCGTGTTCATGGCATAGACATAGCCGCCATCTGGCGTGCCGATGGCGCCGTTGGCTGAGATATCCGTGCCGACGATAAGCTCCAGCCGGCGATCACCGTTGATGTCATAGAACGCCGGCGTCGACCAGATCGTATCAGCCATATGCGCATACCAGCGCAATGAGCCATCGGCATTCAGCAGATAGAGGTTGCGATCCAGCCCGCCGAAGCCAATCTCCATTTTGCCATCACCATCAGTGTCTGCCACCGCCGGCGATGACACCGTGCCATACATGCCTTCGCTGTAGCCCTGGCTGTTGGCCCAATTGCGCAGGCTGAAGCGCCATGCCTGTTGTCCATCTGATCCGCGATACACCGCGAGGCCGCCGTCGCAGGTGCTGGGCTGGATGGTGCCATAGGTGACCAGCACGTAGATCGTGCCATCGCCATACAGGTTGGCAGCCGCCGGCGACGAGTTGATAATGCCGTCGCCGCCGGCCAGCGAACAGCCAGGCGTCACCTGCGTCGACCAGGCCAGCGAGCCATTGGCGCGATACACATAGAGCCTGCCATCCTGCCCGCCCACGGCCACTTCACGGCCATTACCCGCGTTGCCATCCATCTCAGCAATGATGGGTGAACTGCGCACGATGTCGCCGCCGCTCAAGACAATGCCATGTTTCTGCGGCGTATCAGGCGTAAATTGTTGAGAGTGAGTCCAGCCAGGCAAAGGCGCCGGCTGATCGAGATAACCCTCCTCGCTGGCGCGTGCCTGCGCAGCGACACCCATTGCCAGCGTCATTGCCAGCACACCGTGGATAAGTCGTGTTTTTCCATTCATGCGAAGGCTCATTGTCTGGGAAAAAGGCGACACTTCATGGGCTTTCGATGGGCAATCACAATACGATCCGGCCTACGCCCATCCGACGCCGGCAACCGTAGGCAATGGGGGGTCTTTATGCAAACTCAGTAACGCGACAAACGACCGCTCGGCAGGCCGCTACAATGCCCTGCTCAGCATCGCGACAACCTTTACAACAATCCTTGAAACAGGCTCGGAGCAGGCTGAATGAACGCAACTGCACCCTCAACTCCATCTCCGCAGACAGCATGAATGTGCTGCACATCAGCGCCGGCTATGCGCCCTGGGTCGGCGGCGCGCAAACATATCTGCGCGAAATGTCCGAGCGCCTCGTGGCAGATGGACATCGCGTCACGGTCGTCACCAGCGATATTGCTGAAGTCGATCGCGCCTGGTCACCACGTGGGCGTGCCGCGCAAACCTTGCGCGAAACCATCAACGGCGTGGACGTCATTCGCTGCAAAGTCAGCCACCTGCCACTCGCGCCGCACAGCTTTTATGCCATGCGCCGGCTGCACACGCTGATCGCGCCACTCGCGCCGCAAGGCCTGTTGCGCAGGCTGGGCGAGCAGGTGCCGCCGATGCCGGCGCTGCGTGAGGCACTCATGCACGCCGCGCAATTCGCAGACATCCTTCACGCCATCAACATCACGTTCGAGCACCCTGTGTTGCGCGCTGCACATGCCGCACGCCATTTCAATCGCCCGCTCGTCCTCACGCCGTTTGTCCACATCGGTGATGCGCACGTGGCGCGCAATTACCTGATGCCGCATCAGGTTGCGCTGATGCAGCAGGCCGATGCGCTGCTTGCGCAAACCGAACGCGAGCGCGCCGCCCTGTGCGCGCTGGGCATCCACGCTGATCGGGTGCAGGTGCTGGGTATGGGCGTGAATTTGAATGAGCGCGATGGCGCGGACGGCGACGCGTTCCGCGCCCAGCACGGCATTGCGCAACAGGCGCCCATCGTCACCTTCATGGGCTCACTGACCTACGACAAAGGAGCAGTGCACGTGCTGCAGGCCATGCCGGCGGTGTGGCGCACACGACCTGACGCCGTGGCCGTGTTTGCCGGCGAGGCGCCTGCGCCGGGTGGGTTTGATGAGGCCTGGCGCAGCGTGCCTCAGGACAGGCTGGCAAATGTGAAGCTCATCGGCGTGGTGGCCGGCCACACCAAACAGAATCTGCTGGCTGCAACGGATGTGTTCGCCATGCCGTCGCGCGTGGATTCCTTCGGCATCGTTTTTCTGGAGGCCTGGATGCATGGCAAACCGGTGATCGGCGCAGATGCCGGAGGCGTGCCAGATGTGATCGCGCACGGCAAAGACGGGTTGATCGTGCCGTTTGGCGATCTGCCGGCGCTGGCCCAGAGCATCCTGCAACTGATCGACGACGATGCCGCGCGCCAGACAATGGGTGCAGCCGGCAGACACAAAGTCGAGTTGCAATTCACGTGGGACAGCCGCTATGCGGTGCTGCGCGACTTATACTTGCAACTTCATGCGCGTGCTGCAAATCGTCCATCAATATCCGCCTGAACACGTTGGCGGTGTTGAATTGATCACCCGCGAATTGGCGCGCGGGCTGGCAGCACGCGGACATGAGGTGCAGGTGGTCACACGCGCGCCGGCAGGGCAACCCAGTGTGGCGCAGGCTGATGGCGTGACAGTCCATCGCATCTCCCTGCCGGCATCAGCCAGCCGGCGTTTCATCGCCTCATTCCGCGACGACGCTGCGCTCAAAGTGGTGCGCCATCTGTTGCAGACACTGCGACCAGAGATCGTTCATCTGCAGCACTTGATGGGTCATCCGTTGGACGTGGCGCGCGCGATTCGTGACGCCGGCGCGCCCTATGCCATCACGTTGCATGATTACTGGTATGCCTGCGCCAATGCCCAACTCATCACCAACTTCGATGGCAGTCAGTGTGACGGGCCAACGCCGGTCAGATGCGGCCGCTGCGCGGCGGCGCGGGCTGGCTTGCCACACTGGGCTGGGGCGGCTTTTGCCCCGCTGATGCGCCGGCGCAACGACTTGCTGCGCGAAATCCTGACTGGCGCATCTGTCGTGACCATGCCCTCGCAATTCGTGCGCGATCTGTTCGGCGCTCTCGGCTACAACACCGCAACCTGGCGCGTCATTCCCTATGGCCTTGATTGGTGTTTGAAGCCGCGCAAACCACATGAAGGGGTTCGCTTCGCCTACGTAGGTGGGTTGGCGCGCCAGAAGGGCGTGCATGTGCTGGTGGACGCCTTCAATGACCTGCCTTTTGACCGCCACTTATCCATCGCTGGTCCTGAACAGGCATTTCCGGAATACGTTGCCGCGCTGAAAGCAGCTGCAAAACATCCGAATATCCGCTTTCTTGGCGCGCAAAGCCGCGAGCAGACGTGGTCGCTGCTGAGTGAGACGGATGCCGTCATCGTGCCGGCGTTGTGGCACGAGACCTCGTCGCTGATTGCGCGTGAAGCCGTGGCAGCCGGCTGCCAGTTGATTGCATCGCGCATGGGCGCGCTGACTGAGGTGGCGGAAGCGAATGAGGGCGTGCTGATCACGCCGGGCGACGTCGACCAACTCCGCGCAGCCATGCGTGACGCACAACCATCGATGCGGCTGCCCATGTCGTATCGATCCGTCGCCGACTACACAACCGACATTGAAAATCTCTACAAGGATATTGCCAGATGAAAACCGACCTTCCCCGCCTGATGCAGGAACGCAACCTCGATGCACTCGTCGTGCTTGGGCCGGATGGCCTTGGGCCGGCGAACGCTGCCTTCACCTATTTCGTCGGCGCTGCGCATGTGACCGCCGGCGTCGTCATCGTAAAGCGCAACGGCGAGTCTTTCATCGTGCATGGCACGATGGAGCGCGAGGAAGCCGCGAAGACCGGCATGAACCTGCTTAACCGCTCCAGCTACAAATTCCCCGAAGTGCTGAAGCAGAAGGCCGGCGACCGCAACGCAGCCGAAGTTGAAGTGATGAAGCGCATCCTGGCGGATACGGGCGTCAGCGGGCGGGTCGGCTTCTATGGCGCAGACCAGGTCAACACCGCGTTCAACTTCCTCAACGGCCTGAAGCGCGAGGAGGTGTGCGAGGTGGTGACGGAGGGCGAAAACGACGTGATCAGCGCAGCGCGCGTGACCAAAGATGCGCGCGAGGCAGCGCTGATTCGTCAGGCCTGCCAGTTGACCGAGGCCGTGATCGGCGCGACGCGTGATTTTCTCAAGTCGCACCGCGTGGCGAATGAGACACTGTTGAAGGCCGGCGGCACAGCGCTGACGATTGGCGATTGCAAGGCGTTCATCCGGCGCGAGGTGGCCGCAAATGGCATGACGATGCACGATTGCATCTTCGCCATCGGGCGCGACGCCGGCATCCCCCACGCCAGCGGCAACCCAACCGATCCAATCCAGCTGGGCAAAACCATCGTCTTCGACATCTTCCCCGCCGGCCCAGGCGGTTATCACAGCGACATCACGCGCACATGGTCGTTGGGTCATGCGCCAGATCATGTGCTGCAAGCCCACGAACTGGTGATGCAGGCGCACAACATGGCCGAGGGCATGTTCAACACGCGCGATTTCACCTATGCCTACAACGAAGCGGTATGCGATTTGTTCGAGGCGCGCGGCCATCAGACGTTGCGCGTGGACATCAACGCAGCCAGCGGCTACATTCACGGCCTCGGTCACGGCTTCGGTCTGCAGGTGCATGAGCCGCCCGGCATGAGCCTGAAGGGTTGGCGCGCAGAGGAGAGGTTTCAAGCCGGCACTATCGTGTGCAACGAACCCGGGCTGTATTACCCCGAAGATCCGCGCGGCGGCTGGGGCGTGCGCGTCGAGGATGATTACTGGTTTGATCTCAACGGCAAGTTGGAGCGACTCACGACGTTTGACCGCAGCCTCATCGTGCCGATGTAGTTTTGGACAGGGTAGTCAGGACGGATGAGATTTCGTCCCACCCATCCTGGCTTTTCCGTCTATGGCAACTGCGCCAGCCAGAGATTGCGATCGCGCGCGTTGAGGTAGACCAGGCGCGCGCCATCTGGTGATACATCCCAATCACCATTTCCGATCTTGAAGGGCGATTCAGCGCTTGCGGCGATGAGTTGTGTCATTTCAAGCGTGCCGGCGTCGACCTGCCACAGCTCATTCGAAGGTGCGCCGACCTGCACCGGCGCCAGCAACAGCCGATTGTCATCACGCCAGCGATACGCGCCAAAGAAATCCAATCGCTTCGGCTGCGCTTCCGCCGCTTCCAGATCCAGAAGGAACACGCCATTCTGCGAGGCATCGCGCGCCTGGGCCACAAGGAATGCCAGCCAGCGGCCATCAGGCGAGAGCAGTGGGCTGCGCATGCGTTCATATTGCAGGATGTCGTCTGTGGCGCCGTCGGCGAGCGATAACATGCTCAAAGTCGACAGCGCATCGTTGCGGTTGACCTTGCCGCCCAGCAACACCCGCTGTGAATCGGGCAGCCACGCAATCAGGCCGCCGCCAAAACGGGTGGCAACCTGCCGGCGCTGCGTGCCATCCACCTTTGCGAGCCATATCTCGGAACGCCGCACATCAAAGCCGCCGGCCTCCTGCTGCACCGCCCACGCGATGAGCCGGCCATCCGGCGAGAACGACACCTGCCGGCCGCCATTGTTGATCGTCCAGCGCTGCCCATCGCTCAATCGCTCGATGACAGTTTGCCCGCGAATGAGGTCGGCAACGAGTGTCATGTCGCGGCTGAACGGGCCCAGCTTTTCGGTGATGCGTTGCGGGTCACTCAGCGGCGCATTCACCGGCACGCCCCATATACCCGCCGGCGCATTCGGCGCAGGCCGATCGAGGTATATCACCATGCTGCCATCAGGCGAGAACGCCGGCTGCACACAACACGCGCCCTGCGTGAGCTGGGTGAATTGCGACGTCAAGCGCGGTGTGGCAGTGAGTTGAGGGGTTGCGGTTGATGAGGTAACGGTGGCTGATTGAGTTGGGCGTGCAACTGTGGCAGCGAGGGTCACGGGAATGGTCGTGGCGGACCGCGTCGCCGTTGCCGCATCCGCCGGCACAGCCGCGCAGCCGGCCATCACAAATGCCGCCGAGAGGAGAGAGAGTGTTTTCACCTGCATCCTGTTAGCCAGTCACCCATTGCCTCAGCGCCAATCCTGCGGCCATGTGTTTGCGAACTCATTGATAAGCGGACCTCCAAAGCGGATGTCAGGCTGGTCGTACACGCTCTGCCACTTGCGCGGGTCATCCAGGTCGCGTTGAAAGCCGCGCCCAAATGAGCCGACGAGCGAGAGCATGTCCCAGTCGGCGTCGATCAGACGATGCGCGTTGAACGCCCTGCCGAGCGTGCGGTCGCGAATTTCGAGATGCAAATGTGGGCGCGAGGTGCACGTCAGATCAGGATCGCCTGTCTTCGCAACAACCTGCCCGCGCTTCACGCTGTCGCCCACATTCACGCTTGGCCGCTCAAGCAGATGGCCATAGAGCGATGTGTAGCCGTTGGGGTGGGCAATGAGCAAATTGTGCGGCGCGGAGCCGTGTTCCGGCGCATCGACCTTCAGCACCGTGCCATCGCCGATGGCGGCGACGGGTGTGCCACACTTTGCAGAGAAGTCGATGCCGAAGTGGATGCCCTGGCCGGCCTGATACCACTCGCGCCGGCGGGCGAACGCGCCCACGCTGTTGCCATACACCTGACCCAGCAACCACGTCTCGGGGCCGGCGGGTTCGGCAAAGGGCAGGCTGAACGGCGCCGACCCCTGCGCTTCAGCCGGGTGAAACGAAGTCAGCGCGATGGCAGCCAGCGAGACAAAGGCGAATATGGCGTGCGGCAGCGAAAGCCGGCGCGATTTGCTCATGCGCGCGAGTGTAGGCAGAAAAACTGTGAGCCAGATGAGGCCATGGCAATGCGCGAGTCAGAACCCGAATCACCCAAAAATGATCCTGCCCTCGCTCATGTCGCTGATGCGGGCAAGCGCGTGGATCGGCACACCCAGCACACCCAGCGAGGCGCGCCCACCTTCAAAGGTTTTCTCGATCAACGCGCCGATGCCGACGATCTCGGCGCCGGCGGCCTTGGCAATGCGCGCGAGCGCAAGGATGGTCTGGCCAGAAGCAAGAAAGTCGTCGATGATCAACACCCGCTCGCCAGTGCTGAGATATTCCGGCGACGCCATGATTTCCACATCGCGCTTCTTGGTGTGCGACGGCGCAGTGGTGAGAAATACCGTGTCGGGCATGGTGATGGGCTTGGTTTTGCGCGCGTAGACGACCGGGATGCGCAGGGCGTAGGCAGTGGCGAGCGCCGGCGCGATGCCGCTGATCTCGGCGGTGAGCACCTTCGTCGCGCCGACGCCGCTGAACAGCCGCGCAAACTCGGCGCCGCAATCGAACATCAACGCCGGATCCACCTGATGGTTGACGAAGGAATCCACCTTCAAGATGCCTTGGCCCAGATTCTGGCCTTCGGCAAGGATTTTGTCTTCGAGGGCTTTCATGTCAGCTGAATGTTACCTTGAGACGCCGCCAGCGCCCATCTGAATAGGCATGCCCAGAAAACTACGTCACAGACCGATTTGACCTTAAATCGTATACACGTAGAATCGCAATTCATCCATGGTTGCAATGCTGACCCGCCCCCGCGCTGCCAACACGCCGGACTGGATCGCCGGCGAGTTGCGGCGCGCCATTCTGCAAGGTGAATTCAAAAGCAGCCAGCCGCTGCCGCAGGATGAAATCGCCGCGCAGTTCGGCGTGAGCAAGATTCCCATTCGCGAAGCGCTGCTGCAACTGCGCGCCGAGGGGCTGGTGACGTTCTATCCAAATCGCGGCGCGGTGGTGTCGGCGTTGTCGGCGGAGGAAGTCGATGAAATCTACGCCATGCGCATCGCGCTGGAGACGCTGGCGCTGCGGCGCGCAATCCCCTGTTTCAACAAGGCCGGCGTCATCCGCGCAGAGA
Organism: Thermoflexales bacterium; assembly: GCA_039810125.1. Classification (GTDB taxonomy): domain Bacteria; phylum Chloroflexota; class Anaerolineae; order J036; family Brachytrichaceae; genus JBDHWI01. The sequence continues at coordinate 19,803 of JBDHWI010000056.1, forward strand.
GCCTGATCGCGATCATGGATGACGAGCACAATGCGTTGAAATGGAGTGAATTGAACTGGGAGTTTCATGCCACGCTATATCACCCGTGCAACATGCCGCGCCTGTTCGATGCCATCCGCGCCCTGCATGCAAATGTGCAGCGCTACGTGGTGCATTACCTCACCAGCGTTGACTATCACGCCGAAGCGCAGCGGCAGCACCGCGTGATTCTGAAGGCGGTGCAGCGTGGGAATGCAGATGCCGCCGCCGAGCAGATGGCAAAACACCTCGCACAGGCGTCAAAAAAGATGGTGGCGAAGCTGCGTGCAAAACCATGACGACGAAGAAGAAACTTGAGAGGCAGGAAGAATCATTCAGGAGAAAAATGACGCTTCACACACCCGAAAGCGACACGATCGGCACATTGAAAAACATCGAGCAAAAACTGCTCTGGCTCAGCACGGCGATGATCCATCACGCCAACAACGTGCGCCCCAACCCCGACAAGGTGAAGGTGGGCGGACATCAAGCCAGCGCCGCATCGTCGGTCAGCATCCTCACAGCGCTGTATTTTTATTTTCTCAAGTCGACGGACCGCGTGCTGGTGAAGCCGCACGCCTCGCCGGTGTATCACGCGGCAATGTACTTGTTGAACGTGCTGCCACAGCGCTATCTCACCACACTGCGCGAGTTCGGCGGCATCCAGTCGTATCCGAGCCGGACGAAGGACATCTCGCCGGTCGATTTCAGTGGCGGGTCAATGGGGTTGGGGCCAGTGGCGCCAACCTTTGCCGCACTGGTGCAGCAATATGCCCACGCTCATTTTGGCGAGACCACGCACAACCGCTTCATCGCCATCAGCGGCGACGCCGAGTTGGATGAGGGCAACGTGTGGGAAGCGTTGATCGAAGAGGAGCTGCAACGCCTGCCAAACACCCTGTGGATCGTCGATTTCAACCGCCAATCGCTCGACCGCATCACCCCAGGCGTGCGCGGCGACAAGCTCAAGCAGCTTTTTGCGGCCTGCCAGTGGAATGTGATCGAGGCGAAGTATGGCCTCGATCTGGAAGCTGCGTTCAAACGGCCAGGCGGCGATGCCCTGCGCCAGTGCATCGATGAGATGAGCAATGAGGAATACCAGCACCTCATCCGCAGCGCCGGCGCCGTGGTGCGCGAGACGCTGGCACAACGCGCGCGCGGCAGCGAGATATTGCGGAGCATTGCAGATGTGAGCGACGAGAAACTGCCGGCGTTGCTCGCCAACCTCGGCGGCCATGACCTGCGCGTGCTGATCGACCGCATGTGCGAGAGCGAACGCGTGACCGACCGGCCCACTGTGATCTTCGCCTACACCATCAAGGGCTACAGCCTGCCCATCGCCGGTGATCCCGCCAACCACGGCGCAGTGATCAACGCCGACCGCATCCATGAGATGCGCGATTCGCTTGGCCTGACCGAAGCGACGCAATGGGATGGCTTCGCTGCAGGCACGCCCGAGGCGCGCTGGTGCGCATTGCGCGCGAGCGAGTTGCAATTGTCGAAGGCCACGCGGCCCGTGCCGGTGCAAGCCGGCGATGTGCCGGACGAGTTCGAGGCAACGCAGATGCCAATCGTCTCCACACAGGAAGCCTTTGGTCGCGCCATCCTGCGATTGGGCGACGTGCCAAAGGTGGGCGAGCGCATCATCACCACATCGGCGGACGTGTCAATCTCGACCAACCTCGGCGGATGGATCAACAAAGTTGGCACTTACTCGCTGCGCGATGCGAAGGACTACGAAGCCGGCCGCAACCGCGTCTTGAACTGGAAGCACAACGCGCAGGGCCGGCACATCGAGATGGGCATTGCAGAGATGAATCTGTTCTCACTGCTGGGGCAGATGGGTCTTTCACACGAGATCAACGGGCAACTGCTCTTCCCCATCGGCACGGTGTATGACCCGTTCGTGTGCCGCGGCCTGGACGCAAACATCTACGGCGTCTATTCCGGCGCGAAATACATCTACGCGGCGACGCCAAGCGGCGTGACGCTGGCGCCAGAGGGCGGCGCGCACCAGTCAAGCATCACACCTTCGATCGGCATCGAACTGCCGGACACAGATTTCTACGAGCCGGCGTTTGCGCTGGAAACCGAGTGGGCGCTGTGTGAGGCGATCAAGCAGTGCTGCGACCGCGAGCATGGCCGCAGTTCCTATCTGCGTCTGTCAACCAAACCCATCGACCAGAGTTTGATGAAGCCGGCGTTGGAACGGCTGGGCAAAGGCGAATTGCGCCGGCAGGCGCTGGCCGGCGGGTATCAAATCAAAGCCCTCCCTCAAACAAGCGGAGAGCCGGCGATGCTCCACATCATCACGTGCGGGGTGATGGTGCCAGAGGCGTTGCAGGCAGCAGACTATCTTGAAGCGGAAGGCGTGGCGGTGAACGTGATTCATCTCACCAACCCGCGCCGCGCCTATGATGGTTGGTATGAGGCGCAGCGGCGCGGCGATGACAACCATCATCTGGCAACGTTGATCCCTGAAGGCATGCGCCACGCGCCAGTGTTGACGGTGCACGACGCCGCGCCGCATGCGCTGGCATGGGTCGGCAGCGTATTTGGGCAGAAAACGCGCGCGCTTGGCGTGACGAAGTTCGGCCAGTCCGGTCTGCGTGATGACCTGTATCGCTATTTCCACATCGACGTGGAAAGCATCATCGCAAATGGGTTCGCGCTGGTGGATGAGGTTTTCTGATCCCAGGATTCGTTGACAGGTGATGGGATTGTCATGGCAGTGAACACGCCTGTTTTCACAGGGCGTGTTCACTTTTTCAAGCGCTCCAAATCCTCTGATAACATGGCGCGACACGCATGAAGTCGCTCGTTACATGGGCCGCTCTGGCGATGCTGCTGGTTGCTTGCGGCGGCAGCGCGCCGGCGTTGCCCACCGCCGGCACACCCATCCCAGTCACGTACTACCCGACGCCGAC
>JBDHWI010000057.1:0-22609 GCA_039810125.1 Thermoflexales bacterium
AAGCGCGAGAAGAAGAAGCCGGCGGGGAAGGTAAGAGGGAAAGGCAAGCCGGCGAGGAAGAAACGCGCTTGATCTGACCTGTTGCCTAACGGCCAGCAACGCTCAATCTGAGTGACGCGGCTCGCACGCTCATATACGAAGTGCATCTCCAGACCGCGTTGTGGGTTTGCTGCGCGATTGCAGCCGAAGATGCAAACCACATTCCAGAGCGCGCAGTATGACATTCACACTGCGCGCTCGTCACCTCTTCATCCGCTCACCGCACCACGCCCACGCACATGCCGTCGCTGATCGGCACGAGTAATGAGATCAGGCGCGGCTCGGCGGCCATGCGCGCGTTGAAAGCGCGAATGTGTGAGATGTATTCGCGCTCCCCCGCCGGCGGGTCGGTCTGCCACACGCCGTAGTTGGCGCTGGCGTTGTCGCCGATGATCATGCCGCCCTTGCGCACCAGCCGCAGCGCGTGATCGATGTAGTTGACGTAGCCCGCCTTGTCGGCATCGATGAACGCCAGATCGAACGGCGCTTCGCTGTCGAGCGTGGCGAGCAGCTTGCCGGCGTCGCCCACGCGCACATCCACGCGATCAGAGAGGCCGGCGGCGGCGATGTTCTCGCGGGTGGTTTGCGCGTGCAGCGGGTTCAGCTCCAGCGCGATCAGTTTGCCGTCTGCCGGCAGCGCGCGCGCCATCCACAGCGTGCTGTAACCAAACAGCGAGCCAACTTCCAGCACGCGCTTCGCACCGATTGCGGCCATCATCACCTGCAGGAATTTGCCCTGCTCCGGCGAGATGTGAATTTGGGGGATGCCTTTCGCCTCGGCAGCGGCTGGCATGCGTTTGAGCAGATCGTCTTCCTGCGCAAAGTTGTCGATGATGTAGTTGTACATCGCCTCGGTCATCGGTTTGTATTTCATATGTTCCAGATCGGTCAAGTTGGCAGGTCAGTCAAGTGTGACGAGCCCAAAGGGCGGATGGTGAATGCGGCATGAGCGTTTGTCAAACGCCGGCTTTGGGTGTGTATGATTGCCCGCTGACTGCATGAATGCAAATCATCTCATTCGCATGCGCCAGCGCCGGCGCAAAGCTGCCAAGACCGGCCCCTTTCAGCGCCTGTTTCAAATCCTCGTGCCGGCGTTCATCGTTTTTCTCGCCGTGCTGATCGCTGTGCCAGCCAGCGTGGCCCTGGCCGCCGGCGCGGTCTACGCCTCTTTCACCAGCGACCTGCCTGATCCCACGCAAATCAAGAAGGTCGAGCGTGACTTTCAGACCACCAAGATTTACGATCGCAAGGGCAACCAACTCTATGAAATCATCGATCCCACCGGTGGTGACCGCCAGTGGATCAAGTTGAGCGACATCTCGCCATATCTGATCTGCGCCACCGTCGCGATCGAAGACAAGACGTTCTGGGAGAACCAGGGCTTCGACTTGCGCGGCATCGCGCGCGCGTTTGTGGCGACGTTGCAAGGCGGCGCCACGCAGGGCGGCTCGGGCATCACGCAGCAATTGGTGAAAGCGGCGATCCTGCCGCCAGAAGAGCGCGCCGGCCCAAACCGCACCATTGCGGTGAAGATCAAGGAGGTGTTGCTGGCCGCCGAGGTGACCCGCCGCTATGACAAGCGCGACATTCTGGAGTGGTATCTCAACACCAACTTCTATGGCAGCCTGGCGTACGGCATCGAGGCGGCCTCGCGGGTGTACTTTAACAAAAATGCGAAGGACCTGACGCTGGCCGAAGCGGCCATGCTTGCGCCGATCCCGCAATTTCCCAAGCAAAACCCATTCACCAACCCCAACGAGGCCAAGTTTCGCCAGAATCTGGTGCTGGATTTGATGGTGGAGCGCACGGCATTTGGTGTGCCGGGCTGCGATGTGAGCGCAGCGCAGGCGGCCGAGGCGAAGCTGCAGCCGCTGCAATATGCCAGCAAGACGCAGCGCTTCAACATCAAGTCGCCGCATTTCTCGGTATATGCCAAAGACAAGGCGATTGAGATTCTGGCGGATCATCTTGGCATTGGCGTCGATGCAGCCACCAGTTTGGTGGAGCGCGGCGGACTGCGAATCTTCACCACGCTTGACTCAGATATCGACACTGCGGCGCGTGAATTTGCCAATCAGCGTGTGGCAGCGCTGCAGGCGGACAACAAGGACGTCAACAACGCCTCGGTCGTGGTGATCAAGCAGGACACCGGCGAGATCCTGGCGATGGTCGGCAGCCTCGACTACTTCAACAACAACATCGATGGCCAGTTCAACGTGGCGACCGGTTTGCGCCAGCCGGGTTCGTCGTTCAAGCCGCTGACGTATCTCGAATTGCTGCGGCAGGGCGCATCGCCGGCGACATTGTTCTGGGATTTGCGCACCACCTTCGACAGCGGCGGCTTGGAGCCTTACATCCCTGAAAACTACGACCGCAAGTTTCATGGCCCCACACTTTTGCGCGAGGCGTTGGCGCGCTCCTACAACATCCCAGCAGTCGACGCAATGCAGCGCGCCGGCATCGGCAACGTCATTCGCCTGTCGCACAAGCTCGGCATCACTGACCTCGATCGTGGATTGGAGTTCTATGGCCTGGCGCTCACGCTCGGCGGCGGCGAGGTGAAGCTGCTGGACATGACCTATGCCTACGCCACCATCGCGAATGATGGCACGATGATCGGCGCGCCGCGGCCGGCCTCGCAAAAGCGGTACGGCTTCCGCGATCTCGACCCGGTCGCCATCACGCGGGTGGAAGACAGCAAGGGCAAGCTGCTGTATGAATACAAGCCTGCAGTGAACCCCAGCCTGCTCGGCCCCGATAGCGCGAGATACATCTACATGCTGAAAAATGTGTTGTCGGATGGGCAGGCGCGCGCGGCGGCGTTCGGCTATCCCTCTGTCCTGGATCTGAGCAATGGGCGGCCGGCGGCGGTGAAGACCGGCACCACCAACGACTATCGCGACAACTGGACGATGGGCTTCACGCCGGACTACACCGTCGGCGTGTGGGTGGGCAACACCGACAACCACCCCATGAGCCGCGGCGTCACCGGCCTCTCCGGCGCTGCGCCGATCTGGAATGACGTGATGGAATATCTGCACAGCGACAAGCCCATCCGCGAATTTATTCGTCCCGACGGCCTGGTGGACGTGGCGGTTTGCCAGATCGATGGCTTGCTGGCAAATGGCGTTTGTCCCAGCCGTTCAGAGATGTTCATGCCTGGCACCGAACCAACCATGCAAAGCACCATCGTGCAGAACTTCCCCATCAACAAGGAAACTGGCAAACTGGCGCTGCCTGGCACGCCGCAAGAGTTGGTGGAAGTGAGGCCGATGTATGTTTTCCCGCCGCAGGCGCAGGACTGGTACGCATCGCTCACGCCAGAGGAGCAGGCCAAAATGCCGATTGCGCCGACAGACTTCGACACGCGCTTCGGCGGCTTGATGAACGCCGGCGACGTGGCCATCACCTCGCCGGACAACTACGGCTATGTCAGCGCGATTCTGACACAAACCATTGCCGCGCCGCCACCGGCAGACCCGAACGTGCCGCCACCGCCGCCGCAGGAATTACCCGCCGGCATCGTGCAGATTCGCGGCAACGCAAAGGGCGGCGATTGGCAGCGCTACGCGGTGTACTTCGCGCCAGGATGGGCGCCGGCGCCCGAGCATTGGCAGCAGGTCGGGCCGGATCATCCAGAGCAGGTGGACAACGGCGTGCTGGAGAACTGGAACATTGCCGGCCTCGCGCCGGGGCAGTATTCCATTCGTGTCGTGCGCTTCGAGAACAACGGCAATGTCACCGAAAGCGTGTCGCGCGTGACCATCGACAACACGCCACCGCAAATCCGCTTGACGCAGCCGCAACCCGGCGAGGTGTTCCGCCCGCCGCAGGATGAGTGGGTGGACATCACCGCCGACGTGCAGGATGACAACTCCATCAGCAAGGTCGAGTTCTTCGTCAATGGCGAATTGCTTGGCACGAAGACGGTTGCGCCGTTCTCGGTGAAGTGGACGATCCGTGCCGGCGGTCGCGTGGAGTTCTATGCCGTGGCCTATGATGGCGCCGGCAACCGAACCGAGAGCGAACGCGTGGCGGTGGGCATCGGGTCGCAGTGATTTTTTAAGCCGACGGGTCTGGTTGTCGAATGAGCGCATTCACCACAACCAGACCCGTCAGGTTTTGCGGCTGGACAACTTTCTCCTCTTTGCCGCGTATTGAAAGGCGGGTCACATGCATTGCGACTCGCCTCTCAAGGGACTGAAGACCTGGTTTCGGATCAGGCGTGTTTCTCAAAGTTCAACCCTTGAGCTCTTTGCTGCTGCCTTTTCAGTTCAGCCTTTCGGTCATGCCGTCGGCGCGGCTCGCTCATATAATTCTCACAATGATTAACACAACCAAAGCGTGGTGCCGCGGAGTGCGCCAGCCGTTGAAAGGGCTGCTGCAGTTGACGCGCTACCGCGAGTATGTCCTGTTTGTCGCAGTCACCACCCTGCTGGGCGCAAAGTTCGGCGGCGGTGTATTCGACATTCGTCTGCTCACCGTGTTTGTCGCCAACATTCTGGTGGTCGGTTTTGCATTCATGTACAACGATGTCGAGGACGCGCCGGACGACGCGCTGGATGCAAAGAAGGCGCAGCGCAACCCCATCAGCGCCGGCATGATTTCGCCACGCATGGGCAAGCTGGCCTGCGCGCTGGTTGGTTTGCTGGTGCTGGGTCTATATGGCACGCTGGGCGGCATGACGTTTCTGCTGGGCGCATTGTGCCTGGCGCTGGCGTTTTTGTATTCATGGCGCGTGGCGCGCTTGAAGGCCGTGCCGGTGGCCGATTTGATCTCGCATTCGCTTTCGCTCGCCGGCCTGCAATTTCTGTGCGCCTACTTCGCTTTCAATCAAGGCCAGCCGTATAGCTGGACGTTCTTTCTCTTCACGGTCATGATCAGCGTCTATGGCGAATTGAACAACGAACTGCGCGACATCGAAGTAGACAAGAAGGCCGGCATTCGCCACACTGCCGACCTGATCGGCGTGAAGTGGACGAAGGTGTTGATGGTGATCTCGCTGGCCATTGCCGTCGTCATGCTGGGTGTGTTTTTGTGGATGGAGATGATTCCGCTGTGGCTGTTGATCGTGCCGCTGGTGCTTGCGCCGATGATGTGCGCTGAGCAACTCTGGAATATCCTCAGCCGCAAGGCGCACGTGTTGAACGATCGCGAAGCCATGCACGATCCAGTCATCCTCATCGGTCTGATCACCGTGATGACGTGGTTCATCAGCGACAAGATCGTGTTGTAACTTTCAGCAAAGGGGTCGGAGCGCGGCGCAGAGCCTTGTGATGAAGCGGAAGGGCGCTCCGATTCTCACTCATTCCCCAGCAGTTGCGCCCGCACCGCGTATGGGTCGAGTGTGATGACGCGATGCGCGTACAGATCGATTGCGCCGACATCGGATGAGATCATCTGCGCCGGCCCGCGATCGGTGATGCGCAGGATATGCGGAAAGTGCGCCCAGTCTGCCGGCTCCCCTGCTCTCCCATTGGAGGAAGGGTTTGAGGTGAGAGGCGGCATCAACACGCCGGCGATGAATGCGGTCGTGCCGGCGCGGTCAATCAACCCGCGCAAGCCGGCGTGCAGCGCATCTGCCAGGTCGTCGTTGAAGCCATCCCCAAACACCAGCATATCGCCGGAGCGCAGCGCTGCCAGATAGAAGAAGCCGCGCAGTTTGCCCAGCGTCACACCCAACTCGATGTCTTCGTGGATGGCGATCAGGTCCTCGAAGTAATCGGCATGATGGCGTTCGCGATAGGCGGTGGCTGCGCGGCGCAGCGCCTCGACGCCGGCGTAGTGCATGCCATGCCCCAGCGCCATCTGCGCGTGTGCGTGCGGCACCGATGCGCCGCCCTTCAGCCCGCCGTTCCACATCCAGATGAAGTTGCGCGCGAGCGGATCATGCTGGTTGGCGAGCGTAGCCCATTGCAGTGAGGTGCGAAAGTAGTCGCGCGCCTGCGCTTGCGTCAGTTTCAGTACGTCCGGTTCATCGAAGATGCACACGGCGCACCAGCCTTCCCAGCGCGAGATATTGCTGGCGGTGATGCAATGCACCCCGCGCACGCGGCCAAACACATCTTCGCTGGTGGTGCGAACCGGGTCTGCGAACACATCGTTTGCCGGCGACCTGCTCATCTCGCCATCGCTGCGCAGTTGCATGGGTCGCCTGCCGCGCAACGGGTTGTATAGCGCGCCCTCCCATGTCCACACGTTGGTCACGCGGATGATGCGCTGGCGTTGTGCTGCCTCGACTGAGCCGAAGTGTTGCGCCACCCAGTCGCGCATGGTGTCGGGGATGCGCACTTCGCCTTGCGCCTCATCGACACGGAAGATGCGCTCCAGCCGCGCGCGCTTTGCTGCGGGCAAAGCGGCGATGATGGCAGGAAGGTCGGAAATGGAAGGCATGCTACTTCTTTTTTAACCGGCGATACACCTGTTCCAGGTTGGGCACGATGGCTTTCCAGTCGTAGGTGGCTGAGACGAAGGTAAAGGCGCGTTCGCCGAGTTGCCGCCGGCGGGTCTCGCTGCGCAGCAGTTCAATCACTGCGCCGGCGAAGTCGTTGCCCGTGTCAGCGATCATCATCTCGCGCCCGGATTGCACGTCGAATCCCTCGCAGCCCAGCGCCGTCGTCACAATCGCCTTGCGCATCGCCATGGCCTCCAGCAACTTGAAGCGCGTGCCGCCGCCGGCCAGCAGCGGCGCGATGTATACATCGGATGCTGCGATGTGCGGCCGCACGTCATCCACCCGCCCGGTGATGGTGATGTCGGGGTCGTTGCGCAGCACGTCCAGGCGCGAACTGGGCTTCTGACCGACGATGCGCAATTGCGCGGCTGGGATGGCCTGCTTGACCGCCGGCCAGGCCTCGCGCGTAAACCACAGCATCGCCTCGATGTTGGGGCGAAAGTCCATCTTGCCGGTGAAGATGATGGTGGATGCGCCATGTTGCGCCGGCGCAGCAAAGGCGCTATAGCTCGCCACATCGATGCCGTTGTAGATCACCTCGACTGGCCTGTTTGGCGCAAGTTGGCGCAGCAGCGCGGCGTCCTGTGGCGAGACAGCCAGCGTCGCATCAGCGGCATGGATCGCTGCGCGCTCGAAGCCGCGCAGCCGTTGACACTGCACAAAAGAGTACGTCGCGCCGTGCAGCCGGCCGCGCTTCAAGTCGGCTTCGTAGGTGCGCTTCTGCAGGATGTATTCGCAATTGTGATCGTCGAAGACAAATTGGGCGTTGCGCGGGATGGCGGCATGCTGCGCGTCGATCAAGTAGCGCGCCAGTTCGATGCCCTCGACCTGCACGATGTCGAAGTGGTGATCGCGCAACCACAAACCCAACGCGTGCTGGAACGCCGGCGACCATAGCCGCCACGCCATATCGGGCAGTGATGATGTGGCGAGCGTGCGCAAGCGGTCTGCGATGGTGCGCGCCGGCACCGGCACAGTCTGCACTTCCCTGCATGCGCGCTGCACTTCTGCCGGCACCGGCTGATTTGCGCCACGTTCGTCGAATGAGAGCAGCCATGTCTCGTGGTTGCCAGCCAGCCGCGAGAGCAGACCCCAGTTGCGCAGGGCCGTGCCTTGCTGTGGCGGGAAGGGCATCTGTGGGGTGAGGAAGAGAATGCGCATGGGTTAGTTGTGCGATGCGCTCTCTGACGCGCGGCGCACGTGACCGAGCGCCATTTTATAGATGCCCAGCGTCTCTTGGGCTGCGCGTTGCCAAGAGAACTGCGCAGCGCGCGCGATGCCCCGCCGGCGGTAGTCGGCATGCACTGCGTCGTTGTGCCACAACGCGCCAATATGCTGCGCGAGTGCTGCGTCATCGAGCGGATCGTGCAGCAAGGCGGCATCGCCGGCGACCTCGGGCAGCGCGCCGGCGTTGCTGCACACCACTGGCGTGCCGCGCGCCATCGCTTCCAGCACCGGCAAGCCAAAGCCTTCGTACAGCGACGGCATTGCCAGCAGCCGCGCATGGCGATACAGCGCGTCGAGTTCGGCATCGCTCACGCGGCCGGCAAACGTCACGCGGTCTAACACATTGAGGTCACTTGCCATTTGTCGCGCATCCCCCTCGCCCCAACCGGCCGCGCCGGCAACGGTCAGGCTCACCTCTGCCGGCAAGCGCTGCAGCGCCTTCAGCAGGGTCATGATGTTTTTGCGCGGCTCCAACGTGCCGACGAATAACAGTGATTTTGCGGCCTGTGTTTTGAATTCGGAATTTTTCGGCGCGTCGGCGGCCTCGTGAATGACGGCAATTTTGTCGCGGTCGATGCCGGGTATCAAGCGCAAGATGTCAGCGCGGGTGAAGTGTGAGACAGCGACGATGCAATCGGCCTGCTGCGCGCTCCGACAGATGCGACCATAGTAGCGGGCACCGTCGGCGCTCATCACCTCAGGGTGCTCCATGAAATACAGGTCGTGAATGGTGATGACTTTCTTGAATGTGCCGGCGCAGGTGATGAAGTCGGGTGAATGGAGAATGTTGAATCTTGCCGGCTGAATTTGAAGCGCAGCAAGTTCAGCCGGCAGTGCGAGTGGCTCAAGCTTGTGGTGCGCTGGCGTGATCGTGCGAATGACCTTCACGTTGGCTGGCAGCCAATCGATGTTGGCGTCGCGGCGATCCATCAGCACCGACAGGCTGAATGTTTGACCGGCCTCGGGCAAGGCAGCCAGCGCCTGCGTCAGCCGGCGCGTGTAATGCGAAATGCCGGCGGTGCGGTAATACATCAGCCGGCAGTCGATGCAGATCTTCATCTCAAACCAGCAGCGCTCTCTCGTGCTGCAAGAGCCATTCCTTTGCCTTCACCCCGCCGGCGTAGCCGGTGAGCTTGCCACTCACGCTCAGCACGCGGTGGCACGGCACGATGATGTTGATCGGGTTGCGCGCATTTGCCTGGCCCACGGCGCGGGGCGCAGCAGCCTTGTGCAACTTGCGCGCGATCTCGCCGTAGGTCGTCGTTTCGCCATAGCCCACCGCTGCCACGTGCGTCAGCACCGCGCGTTGAAAATCGGTCAGCCGGCTCAGGTCAATCGGCACGTCGAAGGTCTGGCGCTTGCCCTTGAAATACTCGCGCAGTTGCTTGCGCGCCTGAATCACCACCTTGCAGCCCTTGCCCGCCGGCACGTCCGGCTGCACCCAGCGCACGGCGGTGATCGCTTCGCGGTGACCCTCGATCAACAGCCGGCCCAGCGGTGTGTCGAGAGCGGCTTGATACGGCGCGGGTTGTGCGAGCAGTGCGTATTGCATTGACGATACCTATACTGGGTATTTTGACACGAAGCCGGCCGGCGCAGGCGCGGCATTTCTCATGCGCGTGATCGAGAAGTGCATGCTCGAATCGATGACTGCCTCGCGCAACTCCCACAGCGACGGCATCACGCGCAGCTCAACATTGCGCTGCGCCAATTCCAGCAGCGGCTGGTCGATGGCGCACATGTCGGTGGGGATCACGGCATGGTGCGAGACATGGTGGCCGGCGATGTCATCTACAAGCGCGAAGGTCGCCGCCGGCAACGTGTAGAGATAGAGACGGTGCTGCATGGCCTGCGCCAGCCACGCCGACTCGATTGCCAGCACACACGGCGCGGTGGTGCTGCCCATAAAGCGCAGCTTGTCGACTTCGGTGCTGTTGGGCTGGGGGTAGAGCGCAATGCGCGGGCAGTCACGCGGCAACAGATAGGTGTGCAGGCGCGCAGCGTCGATGGCCCAAACCACTGCCTCATTGGGGAAGCGCGCGTGCGGCCTTGGCTGGAAGAGGGAAATGCCGGCTTGCTCGCTGACGTGAAAGAGGTTGTGGCTCATGAGCAGTCAATAAACGATCCCTTGTAGAAGCAGTCAAATCATATAATCGTCGATGCGCCTTGAATAGCTCAACACTGATAACGCCCACACGGCATTTGTTGTTTTATGCCAACGGTGGATAAGGACAAGAAATCACCGATTTTGCTGCAACAAATATTCAATTGCGTTTAGAAATGCACGATTTTTGGGAGTTGAAACATGATGGAACATGGGTGGTTTATCCCCAAACGCCTTGCCTTATCCCCAGTTGCATACAGGGTTGTCCACATTTCGAGGTCGTTATGGCAAGCGAAGGGTTTTACTTAAGCGCGAGTTGATGGCTTAACGGTGGATGAAAAGGCTAGGTATGGTGAGAGGTATAGTTTCTCATCCAAGATGTGGCGCTTGTGAAATTGAATCATGAAGTGTGAGCTGTGAAAAGCGTGTGGATGATTGCGCAATCCATAGGTAGAGTTTGGCGCGCGTTTCGGTTGCATGTGCTGCCGGCGCTCATCGCGGTTGCTCTGCTGCTCACGCTGTTGCGGTTTGATGTGCCGCCGCCGGCGGATCGCGACTCCAACCTCGACCGCCTGTTGGCCGGCAAGCAGTTTGATTTCGCCGGCTGGTGGTTGAATGCGATTGCTGCCAAGATCGGCTATGAACTCATTCTGCCACAGAACAGCATGACCGAGGCGCAACAAATCGCGTTTGTGCGCGAATATGCAGGGCAGGTTGCCGCGTATCAGCAGATCGAGGCGAAGATCATGCGCGCCTTTGTCGACCCCAACAACGTCGATCCGCAGGGCAGCACCGCCGGCCTGCGCGCCGAGCGACAAGTCATTCGCGACTGGTTGAATGCGCGCCAGAGTCTGGTTGAGGCCATCATTCAGGAGCAGGTGGAGAGCGTGTTGCGTGAGGAGGGTTTTGCGGTGGGTGGCCAGGTGCTGCCGCCGCTGCGGTTCCGCTTTACCGAACTACCCGATCTGCTGGTCATCTCGCGCCGCGACCGCATCGAGCGCATTGCATCGCGCGAATTGGCAACCGGCCTGTCTGTGGAGGTGCATGACCGCATCGAGCGCGAGGTGGACGCGCGCTTCGATGTCTCCTCCCTCGTCGTGCCAATCGGCGGGCTGGGCGCATACCCCACCATGCTGCCAGAGACACCAGCGTTGTTGTGGTTGCTGGGCGTGGCCGGCCATGAGTGGGTGCATAACTTCCTTTTGGCCACACTTTCGCCCATTGGCTGGAACTATGCAGAGGATCCGCAGGATCGCATCATGAATGAGACGACAGCGGACATCGCCGAAGGCGAGATTCGCGAGCGCGTGGCCAAGCGCTATTACCCCGATTTGCTCGATGCCATTCGCCCAGCACAAGCGCCGGCGACCACAGCACCTGCGCCAAAGGCCGAGCCACCCACATTTGACTTCCGCAGCGAGATGCGCGAGACGCGCGAACGCACCGATGAATTGCTCGCACAGGGCAAGATCGATGAGGCCGAGCGCTATATGGAGCAGCGTCGGCAGCTTTTTGTGCAGAACGGCTACCAGATTCGCAAGTTGAATCAGGCCTTTTTTGCATTTCACGGCGCATACAATGCCGAGCCAGGCGGCGCGCCGGCAGCCGGCAAGGACCCAGTGGGGCCGGCGGTGCAAGCGTATCGTGACCGTCACGCCAGCCTCGGCGATTTTTTGCGCAGCATGGCGACCGTGCAGAACTTCGAGGACTTGCAACGCCGGCTGCAATAGCGATCTCAAAGCGGCTCGACGCTTCACCGTGGCAGATCGACATCTGGAGGCGGTTTCTGGAGGGTTGTCAGCGCGAGTCGGCTTGCGTGGAGATGCGTGAGGCTGGCCGGCGTGGTCGCATGGCCTATGCGCGGTTTGCCGAACCGGAGCGGCGCATGAAATTGGGATTGCGATTGCCGGTCGAAGGTGGTTCAACATGAGAGCGCTGTAAGCTGCGCCGGCGCTTTGCAAATCGCGATGGTAGGATGTTTTCATCATCTATGTGTGGAGTGCATGCATGTCGTTTGAGAGAACCGATGAGTTGACGTTCAAGGGGAGCAAATTGACGGTTATCGGTCCGAAGTTGAAGCCGGGGGATGATTTTCCTGAGGTAAGGCTGGCAGCCCCGGACTGGAGTGAAGTGGACTTGGGTAGTTTGAAAGGCACGCCGCTGCTCGTCAGTGTGGTGCCATCGCTCGACACTGGCATCTGTGATGCGCAAACCAAGCGCTTCAGCAGCGAGGCCGAGAAGCTGGCCGGCCAGGCCAAGGTGCTGACAGTGAGCAGCGACCTGCCCTGGGCGCAGCGCCGCTGGGTGATTGATACCGAGGTGAGAAACATCACCGTGCTGTCCGATCACGCTGGTATGGCGTTTGGCAGCGCCGCCGGCACCCACGTGAAAGAGATGCGCATCGAGCAGCGCGCCATCTTCGTCGTCGACAAGGCCGGCAAAATTGCCTACGCGGAGTATGTGCCGGAAATTGCGCAGCACCCTGACTACGACGCCGCGATTGAGGCGCTCAATAAAGTCATATAACCATGCAACAAGTCCGCGATCTCGCCACCATGCTGATTGACAACGTCGAGAAAGTCATTGTCGGCAAGCATGACATGGTCGAATTGACAGCCATCTGCCTGCTGTGCCAGGGCCACTTGTTGATCGAAGATGTGCCAGGCGTGGGCAAGACCATGCTGGCGAAGGCGCTGGCAAAATCTGTCGGCGGCGCCTTCAAGCGCATCCAGTTCACGCCCGATATGCTGCCCAGCGACGTGACCGGCACCTCGATCTACAACCAGAAGACAGGCGAATTTGAGTTTCGTCCCGGCCCCATCATGGCGCAGATCGTGCTGGCCGACGAGATCAACCGCGCCACGCCGAAGACGCAGGCTGCGTTGCTGGAGGCGATGGAGGAGCGGCAGGTGACTGTGGATGGTGTGACGCGCCCGCTGTACACGCCGTTCCTTGTGCTGGCGACCCAGAACCCGATCGAATACGAAGGCACGTTCCCGCTGCCCGAAGCGCAACTTGACCGTTTTCTGATGCGGGTATCGCTGGGCTATCCCACGCCGGAAGAGCAGATGCGCATTCTCGATGCGCAGCAGTACAACCATCCCATTGAGAGCTTGCAGCAGATCACTCAGGCAGATGACCTGGTGCAGGTGCAGGAAATGCTGAAGGGCGTGTATGCCGATGCGCTGATCAAGCAGTACATCGTGCAGATCGTCGAGGCCACTCGCCGGCACGCCGATGTCTACCTCGGCGCGTCGCCGCGTGGCGCGCTCACGCTGTATCGCACGGCGCAGGCGCGCGCAGCGTTGCATGGCCGTGACTACGTCATCCCGGACGATGTGAAAGCGCTGGCCGAGCCGGCGCTGGGTCATCGCATCATCCTCAGCCCGTCTGCGCGCATCAAGGGCATCGCCGCCGGCGACATTCTGGGTGAGGTGTTGCGCTCGATGCCGGTGCCGGGTGCAAAGGTCAAATAAGGGATCTGAGATGACAAACCTGAAATCCAGTTTGTCATTTCTCATTGCACACTCCGATGACCCGCTATCGCGTCGTTTGGATTTTGTTTCTGCTGGCGCTGGTCGGCGCGCTTGGCACACAGCGCGGCCTGTTCTGGGCCTTCGCCGGCGCGCTGCTCATGCTCATCATCATCCCCATCCTGTGGGCGTGGACGGGTGTGAACTGGCTGCGCATTCGCCGGCGCACTTTCAGCAAAGTGACGCAGGCCGGCCAGTTTCTTGAAGAGGAATTTCAGCTCGCCAACCTCAGCGCCCTCCCCAAGCTGTGGGTGGAAGTGTGCGACCATTCCACCCTGCCAGAGCATGCCGCAAGCCGCGTGCTGGGCATGCTGGGCGGCAATCAATGGCGCGGCTGGCGCGTGCGCACGCGATGCATGGAACGTGGCCGCTTTGCGCTCGGCCCAATCACGGTGAAGAGCGGCGACCCGCTTGGCATCTATGAGCGCGAGCGTCGTGTCTACAATGTCAACGCGCTGCTGGTATATCCGGCGACCTACGCGCTGCATGACTTTCCCTTGCCCCCCACGTTTATGCCGGGGGGCGAGGCGTTGCGCCGGCGCACTCACTATGTCACCACCAACGCTGCCACCGTGCGCGACTATGTGGCCGGCGACAGCATCAATCGCATCCACTGGCCAAGCAGCGCGCGCCGGCAGCGCTTGACTGTAAAGGAATTTGAACTCGACCCGATGTCCGATGTATGGGTGGTGGTCGATCTGCAAGGCAGCGCGCATGTGTCGCCGCTGGCGCTGGCCGAAGCCGATGCGGCGCAACTGCCGGCGCTGGATGAGCGCGCGCCCTTTCAGCTGCCGGCGGAGACTGAGGAATACGCCATCTCAGTGGCAGCTTCGATAGCCGATTACTTTTTGCAGGAAGACCGGCTGGTGGGGCTGGTGGCGCATGGCAAGCACCGCGAGGTGATTCCCGCCGAGCGCGGCGAGCGCCAGCGCACGAAGATCATGGAGACACTGGCGGTCATTCGCGCCGCCGGCGAGATGCCGTTCGATCGCGTGCTGCAAAACGAAGTGCTGTTCTTGCCCCGCGGCTCAACGGTGGTGGTGATTACTGCGTCACCAGATGTGGCGTGGGTCGCCGGCGTGCAGCGCGCTGCGCGCAGTGGGCTGCGCATGGTTGCCATCGTCCTTGATCGCGCGTCCTTTGGCAGTGATGTCGGCAGTCAAGATGTTATTGCCGCATTGGGGCAGAGTGGCGCGGTTGTGCGCGTGGTGCGCTGCGGCGACTCGATCACCGAAGCCATCGGGCAATAAAAAAGAGCAGCTCGAAGCTGCTCTTTGGTGTTCAAGGCAAAGATTTAGGCGTTGCCGGAAGGGGTGTCGTCGCGCACAGGCCGGCCGCGCAAACCAAGGTTGACCGGCGCGCCGATGCGCTGCAACACGTAACCCTGCCCGCGAAAATTGGAGATGCGCCAGCGCGTGTTGTGCACGCTTTCGAACTTGCGGCGCAGCCGCGCAATGTGCGGGCGCAACAGTCGCAACGCATGTTCCACATCGTTCGTGCTGGGGAAGGCCACGCGAGCCATCTCCTCGTAGGTCACCAGGTTCGGCGCGCGCTGGATCAATGCCTCGATCAGATTCAACTCGATCGATGACAGCAAAATCGGCACATCCTCGATGATCAGCATGCGGCGGGCAGCGTTCAGGTCGAGGCCGGGTAGGATGGAAGTGGCGTTGCCGTTGACGAATTCGCGTGGGCGTGCCGGCGCCTCGGTGCGGGTGGCTGCGGCACGCGCGGTGTGTGCCTGTGCCTTGGCCAACTGTGTCGTCAGCCGGTCGACGATCTCATTCTCCCCATCGGCGACGGTCAGATAGTCGACTACGCCAATGCGCAGCGCGTCGACGACGCGCTCAATCTTTGGTTCGTGATCCAGCACGATGATGGGCGGACAAGCCGGCAACCCCATCAGCGTGTCACCCAGATCGAGCGAGGTTTGGCCGGTGGTGAGATCGAGCAGAATGATGGTCGCATCGCCATTGCTGACGCGTGAGACCGCCTCGCGCGCGCCATGCGCCTTGTCGATATCGTAGCCGCGCGATGCGATGCGCTGCGCCGCCGCCTCGCTCATTGCGCCGCCACCTACGATCAAAAGCGTGCCAGATGTGGATGGGCTGATGTCATCCTGTGCAGTCATATTGCAACCTCAAGTGTGTTAGGCAGGCGTTGAAATAGCTTCATTGTTCGCAACTGCGCATCCTGCTCATTAAAACGCAATCATACCACATGAACGTAATAACGTAGCGATACAACACTGCACATTTGACTGAGTTTCTAGTAAAAGGTGTTGTTGCTTGTTAGATTTCCACTCAAAAGAAACGAATGTGTTGCGTTTAGAAGCGTAATTGCAGTCGTTTCAATATCCATTGTCTCTTGCGGCAAGTTTGATTTGGAGTGCAGAATGTTGATGAGTGTCCATATTAGTTCCACTGCTGGCAACAATTGCAGTGTGTATGGCGCGCTCTGCAGGGTCTTGATCGCGATCGATCATGAAGCAAGCAGACTCTTTTGATCGCCGGCGATATGCATGTGGTCTTCGCTTGCTCGGTTACTTCTTCTTGAAATCGTAGAAGCGATAGCCGGTGCCGCGCTCAGTCAATATATATTTTGGATGGGCGAGGTCTTTCTCAATCTTTTGGCGCAGGTAGGTGATGTAGAGCCGCAGATATTGTGTTTCGTCGCGATATTCCCAGCCCCATACCTTGCTGAGCAGTGTTTCGTGTGGCACGACCCAGCCGGCGTTTTGCACCAGGTGATACAACAAGCGCCACTCAGTTGGGCGCAGCTTGATCGGCTTGCCATCCACGATTACCTCGCGCCGATTGAAGTCGATCGACAGCCGCTCGTCGATCTGGATGGGCGCCTTCTCCACCTGCGCCGGCAACTCTGCGCGCCGAATCACCGCCTTCACTCGCGTCACCAGTTCGCGCGGGCTGAATGGCTTGGTCACATAGTCATCTGCGCCGAGCGAGAGCCCCTTCACTTTGTCGTCCTCTTCGCCTTTTGCCGTCAGCATGATGACAGGCACGCTGCTCTCCTCGCGGATCGAACGCAGCGTCTCGAAGCCGTCCATCTCTGGCATCATCACATCAAGCAGCACGCAATCGGGCAGCAGTTCGCGCACTTTGCGCACAGCTTCCAGCCCGTTCTCCGCCGGCACCACTCGGAAATTCTCCAGCTCCAGATTCATGCGAATGAAATTGATCATGCGCGGTTCGTCATCGACCACCAGCACCAGCTTCGATTCTTCGTTCGGCATGCCGGCATTATAGAATCCGAGCCATTGGGCGACCGAGTCATTGTGCCATTGACTCAACGACCAGCAGGACAGTTCAATCACCAACCGCACAATTCCATGCAGACCGATCGCCGCAATTTCATCCTGCACGTCGTGAATGGCGTTCTGTTCTTCATCGCCGAAGCATTCACCGACCCAAATCTGGTGGTGACCGCCTTCCTCAGCCAGCTCACGCCATCGAACGTGTTGATCGGTCTGCTGGCGCCATTGCGCGACACGGGCTGGTTCCTGCCACAGCTATTCATCTCGCCGTGGGTGGAGCGCCAGCCGGTGAAGGTGCGCATCTATGCCGCAATGACCTACGTTCGCAGCGCCGGCTGGATTCTGCTGGTGTTGAGCATGTTTCTCATCAATCAATTCAGCGTGCTGCTGATTGCGTTCTTCGGCTTCATGACGCTGATCTCGATCTCCGCCGGCTTTGCTGGGTTGCCGTTTATGACCGTCACGCAAAAAGTGATTCCACACAAGCGGCTCGGCCTGCTCTTTGGGCTGCGCCTGTTCATTGGTGGCGGCCTCAGCATCCTCGCCAGCGGCCTGGTCGGCGTTGTCCTTGCCGGCAATGTCTTTGGCCTTGCGCTGCATTACCCCGACAACTACGCGCTGCTGTTCGCCATCTCCACCATATTCTTCATCGCCGGCTGCGTTGTGTTCACCTTCATCAAGGAGCAGCCAGATGCGGTGCCGGCGCGCGCCACGCCGCTGCAGGTGCAGTTTGGCCGCGCAAGAGAGGTGTTGAAAGGCGACTCGCGTTTCCTGAGGTTCTTGTTCATGCGCATTGCGCTGCTGTTTGCGCTCACCAGCATCCCTTTCGTCACGGTGTATGCCAAGCGCGTGCTGCATGTGAGCGATGCGACGATTGGCGCGCTGGTGCCGGTGTCGCTCATTGCCGGCTTGCTGTCGAATCTGGTTTGGGCGCGCATCAATGACCGGCGCAGCAGCCGCATGGTGCTGGCGCTGTGCAGCGGCTTTGGTCTGGCGTTGTGCGGCATCGGGCTGGCGCTGGTGCAATGGGGCAGCAGCGCGATGTGGCTGCTGCCGGCAGCCTACGCGCTGGGCGGCATCATCAGCAGTGGTGTTGGTGTCAGCACCACGCCGCAGATGATCGAGATTGTGCCGGCAGGGCAGGGGCCGCTCTACTTTGGATTGCTCAACACCTTGCTGGGCATCGCCATGCTGTTCGCCAGCCTGGTCGGCCTGATTGTCGACCGGTTTGGCTTTGCCGCGCTGTTCCTCTTCTGCGCCATTTGCTTTGCCCTCGCCTTCGAGCGCGTCCTAAGACTGAGGCAACAACCCCGGGCGCTCGCCTCGGCGGCATGAAGGATTCGGGTGAGTGCCATGGTTGATGCGTGCCTGCGAGCATGCGCGCAGCTACAATCCCTTCGATGCCCCGTGATATCCCTGTGGTTGTGGTGAAGGGCGCCGGCGATCTCGGCACCGGCGTGGCCTGGCGCTTGTGGAAGTGCGGCTTTCGCGTGCTTTGCACTGACCTCGACAAACCGATGGTCATTCGCCGCGCAGTTGCCTTTGCATCGTCGCTCTATGATGGCCGCATCACGGTGGACGGTGTGCAATGCGAGCGCGTGTTCTATGCCGACGAAGCCATCTACCTGTGGCAGCGCAATACCTTGCCGGTGGTGGCCGACCCCAAAGGTCGCGTGATTGAAGCGCTGCAACCGGAGATCGTGGTTGATGCGATCCTGGCCAAGCGCAACATCGCCGGCACGCTCATCACTGATGCGCCGTGTGTGGTGGCGCTGGGGCCGGGCTTCACCGCCGGCACACACTGCCATGCTGTGATTGAAACCCAGCGCGGCCATGATCTGGGGCGCGTGCTATGGGTGGGCAGCGCTGCGCCAAACACCGGTGTGCCGGGCAGGGTGGGCGGCGAAGATGAAAGGCGCGTCATTCGCGCGCCAAAGGCCGGTCAGTTCTATGGCCGCAAAGCCATCGGCGACTACGTGACGGAAGGTGACGTGATTGCGCAGGTGGACAATGAGCCGGTGCGCGCTGCAATCGCCGGCGTGCTGCGCGGGCTGCTGCACGATATGCCGGTGCAGGCGAATGTCAAAGTGGCCGACATCGATCCGCGTGGCGAGCAGCGCTTTTGCTGGACGATCTCAGACAAGGCCCTGGCAGTGGCCGGCGGCGCGCTGGAAGCCATTTTCAGCATGCGCGAAGCATGGCAGGCGCGGCGCGCCTGAAGCTTAAAGCGCAAATAACGTTTCGTAGGGTGCGATGCCGGGCGCGCCGGCGGCATAGCGAATGCGCTTCGTCGTCAGCTCTGCCACGCATGACCACAGCGTGGTGAGTGAACCGCTCATGCCGCACACTGGCGCAGTGCGGTCGGCCATGATTGTGCCGGCGTGGTCGAGCAGCGCATCGACCGATGGGGTGATCGGTTCTTCCCATCGACTGATCAGCCCGACTGCCTCGCCACCCGATCTGCGCGCATCAGCGCCTTGCAAGAACGCAAGCCGGCATTCTGAATTTTCAAGACGCCGCGCGCCCTGCAGCGACCGCATGTCAGGGTGGCGATAGTGATTGGTCGCGGCGAGGACGTCACCTTCACGTGGCAGCACCCGCACGCGGCGCGGGTCGGCCTCGATCACGAAGGCGTCCTTCGCATCGGCGACCAGAAAGTTGAGTGAACTGAGATGCGGCATGTGCGACAGCAAGTCGCACGCCTCACGCGCAGTGTGACACAACTCCAGCACGATGCGCACGGCGAGGTGAAATGGCACGCCAGGTTGCACTTCATCAGCAGCCGGCGTGTCGGACATCACCACATGCAGCGAGGCGAACAAGCCACGTTCATTCATGCCGTCGTAGCGGCCGCATGGCACGCTGCCGCGCGCGCCGATGGAAGCATGAGCACAGCAGTCTGGCGCGAAGCGTATGCGCTGCCGGCGCACCTGCTGTGGCAGGTAATCGTAGTTGCGGCCGACGATGACATTCCCCTTGCCTTCAGGCCCACTCTCGGCAAGCGGGGAGAGAAAGTGCACAAAGGTCGAGCAGCCCTCGCCCATTTCCAGACCCGGGCTCCTTCTCCCTTTGGGCGAGGGTTGGGGCGCGGGGAGTTTTGCCTTCAAATTTACGCGGCAACACTTTTGCCACAGGTCGCGCGCGCTCAACCGCTGGGTATCAGCATAGGCGTCGAATTCATCGAGCAGGTGGGGATGGAAGTTGTGGACGACATCACGGCAAGCGGTGGCAAAGGGCGCCGGCGGTGGCGGCCACCACCAGAATTGCACGGCAAACGGCGGGTCGGCGCTGCCCAATTCGCATCCGAGATGCGCATGACTGCCACGAATGTCGAAGCTGCGGTAGTCGACCCCCTCTTCGCGGCGCCGGCTTTCTGGAAGCGAGGAAGGATCAGCGCCCATTGGTCGTGCGCGTGACCTCGAACACGTTGGCGACCTGCTTTAAGCGATTCATCACGGTCGAAATCTGTTGTGCAGCTGAAAGTTCTGTCTTGAGGTGGATGACCACTTCACCGGTGCGCAGGTCGCGTTTGGTGATGTTAACGTCGGTGATGTTGATGTGATTTTCAGCCAGCACGCGCGTGAGATCGGCCAACATACCGGTGCGCTCGGCAGCGACGACGAGGAACTGCACGGGATAGGTTTCGTTGCTTACGCCGACATACGTCACTTCGATCAGGCGCTCATTTTCGGCGTTTTGCACATTCTTGCAATCGCGGTGATGCACCTTTATGCCTTGTCCACGCGAGATGTAGCCGATGACTGGGTCACCGGGGATGGGCTGGCAACATTGCGCCACCTCACAATGCATGCCATGTACGCCGGCGACGATGAACTCGCCTTTCTTCGGCGGCTTCGCATCAGTTTGCTTGGGCCGGAATAGCGGCACAAGGTGGGTCAACCCATGCAGGCGCTCCTTGCGCTCCTTTTCGCGCCGGCGCTCCTCCTCCACGATGCGCGATGACACACTCATCACCGTGAAGGTGCCGTAACCGACCTTCTCCAGGAAGTCATCCTCCTTGCCTGGCGCCACTTTATACAGGCGATACACGTCTTCGAGCTTCAGCCAGTCTGAGACGCCAAGCTTTTTTATCTCGCGCTCGATGATGTCGCGACCACCGCTGATGTTTTGCGCGCGATCCTGCTTGCGGAACCATTGGCGGATCCTGCTACGCGCGGCATTGGTTGTCACATAGGCTGTGTCGTGCAGCCAGTCACGGCTGGGTGTGGCATTGGAGCGTGTAATCACCTCCACTTGATCCCCGTTTTGCAACTTGTAGGTCAGCGGCATCATGACGCCATTCACCTTGCCGCCGCGGCAGTGATCGCCGATGTCGGAATGGATGCGATAGGCGAAGTCGAGAATGGTGGAGTTGGTTGGCAACTCGATCAACTTGCCCTTTGGCGTAAAGCAGAAGACAGTTGCAGTGAACTGATCTGTCTTCAGGGCATCGACGAAATCGATGGCATCCTCAGCGTCGCTGCCGATGGTCTTGATCGCCTCGCGTAGTTGATCGATGTGCTTCTGGTATGCGCCGCTGACCTGCGCACTGCTGTCCTTGTACAGCCAGTGCGCAGCCACGCCAAATTCGGCGGCGCGATGCATGGCGCGCGTGCGAATCTGCACTTCGAGCGTCTTGCCGTCGTTGGTGATGACGGCGGTGTGCAGGCTTTGGTAGCGGTTGTCCTTCGGTACGGCGATGTAGTCGTCAATTTCGCCGGGGATGGGTTTCCACAGACGGTGCACGATGCCGAGTGCGATATAGCAACCCTGCACGGCCGGCTGCGCCATGAGCATGTCCTTCTCTGCCAGCCGGCGTGCGCGCTCCTTGGTGGCGCGGTCCTCGCGCGCCATCTCGTTGAGTCGACTGGCAACTTGCTGCACGTCGATCTCTCCGGCGTCCTCTTCCGCTCCCATTGGCGCATTGACCTTTGCGCCAGGCTGCTCTTCACCGAGGATGATCGTCTTCGCCGGCTCCGCCTCCATCTCATCACTGCCGTCCTCGATGATGACGCGAACCGCCTGTGAGTCGTTGATCTGGTCGAAAGAGATGTTCTTGCGCTGCATCTTGCGCCAGATGCTGTAGATCTGCTTGGTGCGACCGGTGATCTCGACGTCTTTGATGCCGGCTTCGGCGAGGCTGTCGCGCAGGATGTCGATGTAGCGGCGCACGCGCTGCTCACGCACCATCTCGCCGGTTTCCATCATCTTCACCAGGTGCGCGTATTGCTCTGGATCCGAATAGCGGAAGCCAAGATCTTCGAGTTCCTGTTTCCATTCCCAAATACCGAGCCGGTTGGCAAGCGGCGCGTAGATGTCGAGTGTTTCGCGGGCGATGCGGCGCTGCTTCTCCGCCGGCATCGCATCCATCGTGCGCATGTTGTGCAGCCGGTCAGCTAGTTTGATTAACACCACCCGCACATCCTTCACCAACCCCAGCATCATCTTGCGCAGCGACTCGGCGTCACGATCGGTGCGGTAATTGAAGGTCTCGGATTGCTGCCCCTTGGCGTTGCCGCCGGCGGTGAATTCTCTGGCGATGCTCTCGCGCTTGCTCAGCTTGGTGACGGCATCGACAAGCGAGGCGATCTCTGCGCCGAACTGCGCGCGAATGTCATCCAGCGTGACCTGGGTGTCTTCGGCCACATCATGCAAGAGTGCGGCTGCAATCGTCGGCGCGTCGAGCTTGGTTTCAGCCAGGATGCCGGCGACGGCCAGCGGGTGGGTGATGTACGGCTCGCCGGAGGAGCGCTGCTGATTTTTGTGGGCGGCTTCGGCCAGAGTGTAGGCGCGTTCGATCAGCGTCAAATCATCGCTGCTGCTTCGGGGTTGCATGAGGCGAAGCAGGTCTTCGAGCGATGACACCGTCTTGCTGGCATGCTCATCAATTGCGCTCAACATCGCCTGTAGGCAACCCATTGTAGCGCTGGATTGTGAGCAGGCGATAAATGATAATTGCCAGGCGTAATCATCACGAA
>JBDHWI010000058.1:0-22514 GCA_039810125.1 Thermoflexales bacterium
GTGCGCAAAGTGGCGTCGAAGGCAAGATCCTCCACGCGCCCCTGCATCGGCGTGGCCTTGATGTAGCGACCGCGCTTACGCTTGGTGCGCGTCGTGCTGCGCTTGCCGGCGCTGTTGCGCGTCATCTTGTCCAATGGCGTATTCAGCTTGCGGGTCTGAAATTCAGCGCCGATGGATGTCTTTTGCCCGCCCTGAAAATCCTGCGCGCTTTGCGGCGCGCTCGGCACGCTTTGTTGCGTGGGCTCCGCGGGGCTATCGGAGGTTTCAGCGTTTTCGTTCAGCCCCGTTTCGCTTTTTTTGTGTTTGCGTCCGCGTTGGCCTCCTGCGGTTGTTGCTGCTGCTCCACCATCTGCTGCGTCTGCTGCTCGATCTGTTGCAGCTTCTCGCTCAGCACGGCCATGGCCTGCTCGGTGTCCTGGAAGGGGTGACGCTTCAGGCGATGCGGCAGCGCCAATTCTGCTGCGAGCAGAATGTCATTCTCGGTCACTTCCTCGCGCCCCTGGAATGCCGCATGCGCGCGCGCCGTCTTCAAGATCACCAGGTCGGCGCGATGGCCATCGACGCCGAGTGACGCGACGAGATTGGCGATCGTGGCGAGGTCGCGCTGCGTGTGCTTGACGCGCGGCAGGCGCTCGCGCGCCTCGGCGATCTCCAGGGTGAGCGCCTGCTCATATTGCGCCCACTCGCGGGCAAAGCCGGCGGAGTCAGCCTCGAACGCCAGGTTGCGCTCCAAAATCTGCATCCGTGCGCGCGCATCCTTGATGCCCATGATGTCCACGCACAGCGCAAAGCGGTCGAGCAATTGCGGGCGCAGGTCGCCCTCTTCGGGGTTCATGCTGCCGATCAACACGAAGCGCGCCGGGTGGCTGAAGCTGATGCCTTCGCGCTCAACGACATTCACACCCATCGCTGCCACGTCGAGCAGGAGGTCGACCACGTGGTCATCGAGCAGGTTCACTTCATCGACATACAGCACGCCGCGGTTGGCCGCTGCCAGCACGCCTGGCTCGAAGTGGCGCTCGCCCTTTTGAATCGCCTTCTCGATGTCCAGCGTGCCGACCACGCGGTCTTCGGTGGCGCTGACGGGCAGATTCACGAAGCGCGTCTTGCGGCGGGCGATGTTGAACTTTTCGCCGCCGGCCGCGCGCTTCTTCAACTCATCGCTGAATGCGGCTGGATTTTTCGGGTCGCATGAAAAAGGATCGTCCGCAATCACGTCAATCTCGGGCAGGATGGCTGCCAGTGCGCGCGCAGCGGTGCTTTTGGCTGTGCCGCGCTCGCCGCGAATCAGCACGCCGCCGATCTGAGGATGAATTGCATTGAGAATCAGCGCGCGCTTCATGCGCTCCTGTCCAACGATCGCTGTGAACGGAAAAATAATCGCCATATCGAATAAATGCTATCACAGTGAAAAAGGCTTGTTGCCGAATTTGAGAAACATTGAAATGACAACTTGCGGCATAAACGACGTCCCCGCCGGCTGGGATTTCACTCAAACGTGGCATCATCGCTCGCCGCCGGCGCGCTGGATTGGCGTCGCATGTTTACGCGGTTCGTTGCAATCAACGGCACGACACTGACGACTTCCACAGCTCCGACAGTGCGCCGGCCTGCGGCTCGGGCGCGAGCGTCCAGACCTGCGCAGATTGGATGGTTTCCGCGCTGTTGCCATCGAATGGCTGCAACACAAAGGGCGCATCGTTGATCGGATAGCCCTCCAGCGAAGCGACCGAATACGCCACATTGCCGCCCTTCAACAGCGCTCCGCCGCGCTTCAGCCACGCCGGCTCGTCGATCAGCATCACGGTGTCTGCGCCAAAGCCGCGCATCACATCCACCATGCGCTGCGCCACCGCCGGCCATTTGGGCGATTGCGCCGGCGGAGCGACGAATGGCTCATACCAGATGCCCGGCGACTTCAGCAGATACGTCATCGCCAGCCGCAACCAGTCTTCGGCCTTCTCCGCGATGTCGTTGATCTTGCTGGTCGAACCGAAGTCTGTGTCGTTGTCATAGGCGAGGATCACCAGCAGACCGAGCGCATTGGCCTGGTCGATGAAGGGCGAGAGCGTCGCCGGCACAAATGTCGGACTCAGCTCATGCTCGCGCACCAGAACGCGCACCACCTTTGCGCCGTCAGCGGCCAATTCTCTCAGGCGCTGCTCCGGCTGGCGATCGCTTTCGATCATCTCGGTCAGCGTGGGCAACTGCGCGCCGTGCATCACCAATTTCGTGCCGGCCTCGTCTTTCACGAAGCGGCCATCCACGCGCATCGTGCAAAACTGCGCTGTCGCCGGCGTCGGTGTGGATTGCACTGTCAAGGGACGCGCGGCACACCCCATCAACATCACTGTCACTGCCATTGCTGCGACCCATGCCGGCGACACCCGCCGGCGTTGTGTAATGCATCTCATATCTGTTCGCGCGCCATCATAGCAGCGCCCGATACGGCGTGGATCAGGCGAAGGCTGCGCGCCGGCCAGTGAACGGGCTGGGTGTGGTATAAAACCGCCCGATTTACAGATGTCAGTGATGCAACATTGCACCTATTGTTGCCAGGAGTGAACCCCATGAATTTTTCGCATAAAACCATTTGTGCTGCCACGCTGCTGGCCGTCTGCGCAACGATCGCCGGCGCACAAACTGTTGCAGCGCAGACCACCTACCCACCGCCCGGGCCGGGCATCAACCTGCTGACCAACCCAGGACATGAACATCCTGGATCGTACTTCGGCGGCCGCGGTGAGATCAACGTGACGTGGAACTGGGTGCCATTCTGGGAAGAGCCGCCGGCCGGCGCCGACCCGCGCGACCAGAACTACCGCACGCCAGAGTTTCGCCCGCCCTTCGCCCGCGACTATCCCGAGCGCGTGAAGAGCGGTGGCGGCTCGGATCGCTGGTTCAACTATTTTGCGTTGAACCGCAATGCCGGCATCATGCAATACGTGGTGAACCTGCCAGTTGGTGCGCCGGTTCGCGCCACCTCGTGGTTGCAGGTGTGGTCGACCAATGATGACTATCCCGTGGAAGCAAAGAAGGATGTCAATGAGGGCAACCTCAGAGTGCGCATCTGCATCGACCAGGATGGCGGCCCGCGCGATGTGACAGACCCGAATCTGGTTTGCTCGGACTGGGCGCAGCCGAACAACCGCTGGGAACAACTCGTGGTGGATGGCGTGGTGAAGAACCGGGCAGTCAATGTCATCATCCAAAGCACGGCTGACCTGCCGGTGCAGCACAACGACATCTATGCCGATGACAGTTGCTTCGAGGTGCTGCCGGCCGCCGATGCACCGGGCATCTGCAAGGGCGCCGGTTATGTGCCGACCGGCCCGAACCTGATGCCGGTGGGCGAGGATGCAGCCAGCATCAAGGACACCACGCCCGTGGTTGCGAGCCAGAATCCCGCGCCGGGCAAGACCAGCACGGCATTGCAAGCGCCAGCCGGCAACGAGCCCGCGCTGACGGTGAACACTCGCAATACACTGAACGTGCGCCAGAACCCTGCGCAGAATGCCCGAGTGATTGGCAATGTGCGCCGCGGCACGGTGCTGCCGGTTATTGGCCGGACTGCAAACAGAGCCTGGTTTCAGGTGACCTATAACGGCGCGCCAGGCTGGGTGTCGGCCGGCTTGACCTTGCCGAATGAGGCTGCGCGATCCATTGCAGTGGCCGGCGCGGCATCTGCAACACCGCCCCCCACGGCAGTCGTGACGACGACAGAGACCGTAACTTCAACGGTCGTTGCAACCACCACCGTGACAGCCGCCGCAGGCAGCATCGTTGCGCCGGCGGATGACAAGCCGGCAGTGACGGTCAATGCTCGCGTTAGCTTGAACCTGCGGGCAGAGCCAAGCGCGACCGCGCGCGTGATTGGAAACGCCAAGCGCGGTGCTGTGTTGCCTGTGACTGGCAGAAATGCCGACGGCACCTGGTATCAGGTGGATTTCAATGGCACGCCGGCATGGGTGCTGGCGAACCTGACGCTGCCCAACGCGGCTGCGCTGGATGCGCCGATCCTCCCGTAAGCGTTTCGCGCATCAAGATCAAAGCAACAGCCAGATCGAAAGATCTGGCTGTTGCTTTTTTTGCTTTGACGGCGCGCCTCCCAATTTTTGCTTCTTCATCCTCTCATCATTTCTCACGCTCCCTCCTCTAGAATAGGCGCACATGAAACGCCTCGCATCGCTGCTCTTCATTGCAATCATTGCGCTCACGGCTTGCTCGCGCACGGGCGCTTCAGGTGAACCCATCGTCATACCAACTGCGGTGGTGACCCCGGGCGAAGTGGTTGGTGGACAACTGGTGAACGCCGGCGTGCTGCCCACGCTGGATGATGCGCCAGAGCGCCCGCTCTACGTGCTAAACGTCACGCTCGATTACAAGGAAGGCAACGTCCACGCCCAGCAGCGCATCGAATTTCTCAATCCCACTGGCAAAAACATCACCGAGGTGAAGTTCAATGTGCCGCCGGCGCGCCGCGAAGGCGCAGTCGAATTTCGTGATGCGCGTATCTTCGGCCAGGCCAACCCGCTGCCGTTCACTCTGAGCGATGCCGTGCTGACAGTGCAGTTGCCGGCGCCGCTCGCGCCCGATAAAGCCATCGCCCTGACCTTCGACTTCACCTTCAAGGTGCCGCTGCAGGAAGTGATCACCGGCATCGGCGGCGACGACACCTCGCGCGGCCCGCTCAGCCTGACCTGCGGTCACTGGTATGTCATGCTCGCGCCCTATCGCAACGATGCGTGGGACACGCCGGCCTATGTGCCGATCGGCGATCCTTACACCAGCGAGTTGGCCGACTACGAAGTGAGCATCCTGGCCCCCGACGGCGTGGTGATCGCCGGCGCCGGCGACGAGGTGCGTGCCGGCCGGCTGTGGCGCTACTCGCTCAACAAGGCGCGTGTGTTCGCCTTTGCTGCCAGCAACCGCTACACCGTCGATCAGCTCGACCAAAATGGCGTGACTTTCCTGCACTATGGCTACCCGCAGCACGGCAAAAATGCCGAAGCCGTGCTGAACACGGCAGCGCGTGCGGTGAAGCTGTATTCGCAACTCTACGGGCCCTATCCCTACAAGACCCTGCGCATCGTCGAAACCGGCCGCCAGCAGGGGCAGGAATACAGCGCGATGGTTGGCATCGGCACGACGATCTACGACGGCTATCGCAGCGGTGGCCGGCATGACCTCATTGCCACCGTCGCGCACGAGGTCGCGCATCAGTGGTGGTTCAATGTCGTCGGCAACGACCAGATTCGCGCGCCCTGGCTGGATGAATCGCTGGCGCGCTACGCCGAATTGCGCTTCTATCAAGAAGTCTACCCAGATGACGCCGATTGGTGGTATGGCTACTTCATCCTCGGTCGCAACCGCCCCAGCCCGAACGGCGCAGTCGATCTCGGCATTGCCGACTTTGGCAACTCCAAGGCTTATATCGACGCGGTGTATCGGCGCGGCATGATCTTCTTGAACGACCTGCGCCGCAAACTGGGACAGGACACGATGGATGCAGTGCTGAAGGATTTTTTTACGGTCGAACAGTACAAGGTTTCGAATCGCGATGCGTTCTTCGATGCCATCGCGCGGCACACAGACAAGAACATCAGCGACATCGTCGAGACCTATTTCAGCGACAAATTCGACCTGCCGTGCAAGATCAGCGACAATGCTGAAGGCTGCCGGCGATGAGTCCTGGTAACCACAGTTAATGTCATGCTTGATCCGCCAGAAAAGCAGGCTTGATCGAGCTTGGATAAATGTGTTGCAATCGCGCAAGTTCGCGCATAAACATGGGGCGATTGTCATGGCGTGAAGAAAGCGTATGCTCTCTTGTCGTGATGAAAACCACATTGAATTTGCCACAAATCCTGCGCAGCGCAGCCTGCGGGCTTGCCTGCGTTGCGCTGGCAGCATGCAGCGCGCCTGTTGCCGCGCCGGCGACCACGCCGGCACAGCCCGCCAACACGACTGCCCCCTCAGCGCCGACCAGCCAGGCCGACCTGAGCGGCATCAAGACCTATCTGCTGGATAAAACCGCCGCGCTCAAGGCCGCCACGAACGATCTGAAGGCTGTGAGCGACCAGTATTACGAGCTGGCCAAAGCTGCCGGCTTCGACTACGCTGCGCTATTCGCCGGCAACAAAGCCCAGGTTGCCAGCCTGATCGAAGATGCGCGAGCGAAGTGGACGGTTGCCTCGCCGCTCTATGAGCAGATGGAAGGCATCGTCGCCGGCACGCCGTCTCTCGCTGAGTTCGATGTGATCCTCGACGCCGGCGCGAGCAAGGAAGAGGATCCGGCCAACCCCGCGCCCATCGACCTGACCTTGCCTGATGGCCGCGTGCTGGAGAAGCCCGGCAACCTGTTCGGCGTGAGCGAGAGCGCGCTGTGGGGCACCTTTGAAGCCTTTCGCGCCAAGGGTGAATTTGATTTGAACGGTGATGGCAAGATCGAATTTGGCGAAGCCCTGCCCGACGCCAACGTGCTGAAGGGCGCAGTGGATACGCTGGCCGCGCAAGCCAGCAAGCTGGCCGACGCTGCGGCGCAATGGACCCCCACGGAAGCCGATGCTTTCACCGCGCTGGTGGTCATGGTGCCAACCATGAGCGAGTATTTCGACTCATGGAAGAACTCGCGCTTCATCCAAGGCGAGGCCAGCACGCAGCGCGATTTCGTCGCCATCTCGCGTCTGGCCGACATCCAGGATATCCTGGGCAGCCTGCAGGTTGTGCATCAAAATCTCAGTCCGCTCATTCAAGGCGTGGACAAGACACAAGATGAGGCGATCGGCAAGGGTCTGACCGACCTGAAGAGCTTTGTGGCCAACGTTCACAGCCAAGAGAAGGGCGGCAAGCGCTTCTCGCCTGAGGATGCTGACACGCTTGGCAAAGAGGCGCAAGACCGCGCCGATGCCATCGTTGGCCAGGTTGCACAGATTGCAGCCAGATTGGGCATCAAGATCGAGCAATAAGAGAATCAGATGAAGAAAACGATCCTTGCTGTTGTGGCGTGCATCGCCGGCCTGCTCATTGCGCCGTTCGGCGCCAGCGCCAGTGCGGCCCAACCGCCGGCGCTTGCCGCAGAGGCGCTGCGCAGCGCCCTGTTGCAGGCGCAACTGGATCTATCACAGCCTGCCGAGGCGATAGCCGGTGTGCAGGCTGCTCGTGCGACCTACGACGCCACCCTGGCGCCTGAGATGGCGAGGCGCGCGCCGGCAGCGCATCTGCGCATCGTCGATGGGTTCGCGCGCCTCAATGCGGCCATCCAAACCAGCGATGCGCCGGCGTTTGCCGCAGCGCGGGCAGATGTGTGGACGGCTGTGCTGCAAGGCAGCTACCACATCGTCGATGGCGCGATTGCCGGCGACGATGCAGCGCTGGCGCAGACTTGGCTGCCCGTGCGCGAGTTCCGGCGCGCCACGCGCTTTGCCCGCCCCAATGCTGATGCAACACTCGCCATCGATGCGCTGGACAAAGGCACGATGCGACCGGCAGATGCATTGGAAGTCGCGCACGCCGATCTGCTTGACACCTATCAGGCGCGCTTGAACACCGCACTGGATGATCTTGCGGCAACGAATGCGAAGAACTACTCGACGCGCCGCGCCGAGGCCGGCGCGCTTGCCGATGGCTATTTTGCCATCCTCGCGCCGGCGTTCCAAACCCAGCGCGGTGAGGCGGCACTGGTCGATGCGCAGCAGCGCTTTGCACAGCTTGAGCAGGCGGCGCTGGCTGGCAATGATGTCGACGCAGCAGCGGCGCAGGTGGAGGCTGTGTTGCGTGGTTTTCGCGCTGCCCCACTGACCGAGGCAGAGCAGGCGCGCCGCGCCGGCCAGATGATGCGCTACATCAAGCTGGTCCCCATTGAATACGGGCGTGGCATCCGCAATGGCCAGGTGGCAGTCGATCTGGAAATTCGCGAGGCGACGACCTTCCGCGATGGAGCGGAAGCTGCATTCAACGATCTGCGCAGCATTTTCGAAACGCGCGACGCAGCCGGCGCAACGGAGGCTGCGCAACTGTTCAACGAGCTTGAAACGCACATCGCCCAGGCTAGCGACCAAAGCGCAGTGGCTTCACCCGATGTGGTGCGTGAAAAAAGCGACCGGCTGATCGCGCTGTTGACCGAACTGGTGCCGCCGGCCTGGGCCGGTCAGGATACCGGCGCAGATTTCGATGTGGTCGCCACTGCGCTCGACCAGATGGAGCAAGCCGTTGCCGCCGGCCAATATGAATTGGCCGAATCGGCGCGCATCGAGGCGTATGCCATCCTGGAAAGCGGCCCAGAAGCGAAGATCGCGGCATTTGCCCCGCAGTTCAAAACTTCCATCGAAGGCTACTTCTGGTTTGGCCATGATGGCGACGCCGGCCTGGCCGGCTTGATCCAACAGAAGGCGCCGCTGGCTGAGGTGAAGGTTGCGCGCAAGGCATTGGATGGGCAGCTGGCGCTGGCGCAGGATGCGCTGAAAGGCAGCAATGCGCCGATTGCCGTGGCGACCAACAGCGGCATCATCGTCTTCCGCGAGGGGCTGGAGGCGGTGCTGATCCTGGCTGCGCTGATGGCAAGCTTTCGCACCTCTGCCAACAAACATCTGCGCAAGCCGATGTGGCTGGGGACAGCGTTGGCATTTGTCGCGTCGATCGCCACCTGGCTGGTCATGCGCAGCACGCTCTCGCTGTTTGCCAGCTTTGGCGAAAAGCTTGAGGCTGTCGTCTCCGTGGTCGCCATCGGCGTGCTGCTGCTCATCACCAACTGGTTCTTTCACGATGTGTATTGGAAGGGCTGGATGGCGAACTTTCACAAGCAGAAGCAATCCATCATCAAGGGCGCCGCTGGCCAGTTCATCGGCCTGTTGATCCTGGGCTTCACCAGTGTGTATCGTGAGGGGTTTGAGACGGCGCTGTTCTTGCAGGCGCTGGTGCTGGAGGCCGGCCCGAGCATCGTGCTGATCGGCGCAGCCGCCGGCATGGCGCTGGTCGTGCTGTTTGGCCTGGCGATCTTCGCGCTGCAAGCGCACCTTCCGATCATGAAGATGCTGATCTTTACCGGCATCCTCATCGGCGCGGTGCTGTTGGTGATGGTGGGCAACACGGTGCATATCATGCAGGTGGTGGGCTGGTTGCCGCTCAATCCCATTCGCTGGCTGCAGTTGCCGTACTGGTTCGGCGTGTGGTTTGGCACTTACCCGACGGTGGAAGGGCTGGGCTTGCAATTTGCTGCAGCGGCGTTCGTGATCGGCAGCTACTTCCTGGCCGGCCGGCTGCAAAAGCACAAGCTGGCGCACGGGCAGGCGAAGCGCCCAACCGAGCAACCACAGCCCATGCCGGCGACAAAATAGCTTCAGCCTGCAGCGCCCAAGTCTGCACGGCATCTGCCGCCAACCTGACAGGTCTGCCAAGGCCTGTCAGGTTTTTTGTACTGGCCAACCTGCCGGCTGAAATGCCGGTGGAAAGTGGCGGCGAAAAGGGCATACTTCGACGGATGGTCGCACTGTTGATTGACAATCCGTTGTTGCTGTTGTTTCTTGTCGCCGGCATCGGCTTTCTCCTCGGCCGCATCCGCATCAAGGGCGCCAGCCTCGGCATCGCTGCGGTGTTGTTCGTTGGGCTGGCATTTGGCGCGCTCGATCCCAAGATACGCCTGCCCGACATCGTGTATCAGCTTGGGTTGCTGATGTTCATTTACACTGTCGGGCTGAGTGGCGGCGCGGATTTTGTGCAGTCGCTGCGCCGGCGCGGCGTGCGCGATATGCTGCTGGTGGCAGGGGTGCTGGCGTTTGCAGCGCTCATGTGCATCGTCCTTGCGCGGGCGCTTGGCTTCACGCCAGAACTTGCTGCCGGCCTCTTTGCCGGCAGCCTCACCAATACCCCTGCGCTTGCCGGCGTCATCGAAACCATCAACAGCCGCGCGCCCGATGCGCAGGCCGTTGCATTGCCGGTGGTTGGCTATTCCGTCGCATATCCCGTCGGCGTGATCGGCATGATTGCTGCGGTGTTCGTGCTGCGCCGGCTCTTTCGCGTGTCACCGCACAGCGAAGCGGCGCGGTTGAAAGCGTTTGGCGTAAAGACCGAATCGGTGCGAGTGGAGACTATTCGGGTGACGCAGGCGCCGGCGACGCAACTGACCATCGCCGAGATGGGCGCGCAACAGCATTGGGATGTGGTGTTTGGCCGCATCAAGCGCGAAGACCGCATGATGCTGGCTGACGGCGACTTGCAACTGGCGCTCGGCGATTTGGTCACGGTGGTTGGCGATAGCGAGGCCATTCGGCAGGCGGTGGATTTCATCGGCGCGCCGACAAAGGAGCATCTCGAACTGGAACGATCCGAGTTCGATTTTCGGCGCATATTTGTCTCCAATGTGAATATCGTCGGACGCAAGCTGAGTGACTTGCATCTGCGCGAGCGCCATGGCGCGCTCATCACGCGCGTGCGGCGCGGCGACCATGACCTCGCCGCGCATGGCGACACGGTGTTGCAACTAGGTGACCGCGTGCGCGTGCTGACATTGCGCGAGCGGATGGATTCGGTCAATCAGTTTTTTGGTGATTCGTATCGTCACAGCGCTGAGGTGGATGTGCTGGCGCTGAGTTTGGGTATCGCACTTGGCTTGCTGGCCGGCCTCATCCCCATTCCGCTGCCAGGAGGGCTGACGTTCAAATTGGGCATCGCCGGCGGTCCGCTCATCGTAGCGCTCATCCTCGGCGCGTTGCAGCGCACCGGCCCGGTGGTATGGACGATCCCCTTTAGCGCGAATCTGACCCTGCGACAGGCCGGCCTCGTCATGTTCCTGGCCGGCATTGGCACGCAGGCTGGCTACGCCTTCATCAGCACTTTGCAGCAGGGCAGCGGTTTGCAGATGTTGCTGGCCGGCGCGATCATCACCTGTGTCACAGCTGTGTTGGCCATCGTGGTCGCGTATCGCGCCTTCAAGATGCCGTTTGGGTTGGTGGCCGGCCTGCTATCGGGCCTGCAGACGCAGCCGGCGTTGCTCGGTTTTGCCATCGAGCAGGAAGGCAACGATGTGCCGAATACAGGCTATGCCGGCGTGTTTCCAGTCGCCATGATCAGCAAGATCGTCCTGGCGCAGGTGGTGCTGGCGGTGCTGACAGCGCTGCGTTGATGGATGGATATAATCTTTGTGAAGCGAGGAGCGTTGACATGGATGGAGATAGCGCCGGTTATATAAACAGCCTGCCATCCAGTTGGCAGATTGAGACCACTGAATCGCAGCCCGTTGAGGCATTGCAAGATTTGAAGGGTGCAATCGAATCCCGCCTCGACGATCCGCTCGACACGCTGCCTCTCATCGAATTGAGCGGCCCAACTGCCCGCATCGTCATCATCTGCGGCGAATTCGCACCGCTTGAAACGCGCGCGACGTTATTGCAAGCCGTGCTGCGCCAGTTGGAGCGCGCCGGCGTCGACCCAGACCACGTCACGCTGCTCATCCCCGCGGAGGCTGATGGCCATATCCATGGCGACGACGCGCCTGCCGCCGGCGTGCGCGGTTACGCCAGTCGCATCCATGTTGTGCGCCACGATCCGCATGACCAGCGCGAGTTATGCGACCTCGGCATGTTTGAGGGCGTGCCCTTGCTTGTGAACTGCCGCGCTGCGGAGGCAGACCTGCTGATCGCTGTTTGCACGTCCCATCTGGATGATGATGCGTATGATGGCGGCAGCGCCGGCATGATAGCCAGAGGCATCACTGGCGACGCCACTCAGCGCGAGTTGCGCACCACCCGTTTCTACGATGATCAAGCGGAGCCGACCGGGCTGGCCCTGCCGCTGCGCACCCGTGTTGCGCGTGAGATTGCCCGCCGCGCTGGCCTCGCCTTCGTGGTGGAGGCCATCGTCGATGCGCAGGGCCGTGCGCTGACAGTGTGCGCCGGCGCGCCCAACGCGGTGAACGACGCCCTGACGCGCGAGTTGTATGCTATGCGCGACGCCAGCGTCCGGTCATATACCTACGACGTGTTGCTGCCCGACAGCCATCAGCGCAGCGGCCTGTATGACGTCAGCCGCGATGCCATTCGCCTGAGCCTGGTGCGCAACCCGGTTCTGATGCTCGGCGGCTCGCTCATTTTGCCGGTGGATGCGTGGGCTGACGCGCTTGAGGACAGCGAAGAATCGCGCGCTTTTTACGATGTGCTGACCAATGCGCCCACCCCCGACCACGTGATTGAGCAATTGCAGGGGCGCAGTTTGAAGCGGGGCGAAGACCGCGCTTACCTGCTGGCGCACGTGATGCAGCGCCATCATGTGATCGCCGCCGGCGCGCCGCGCGAGCAACTCGCGCGCGACAGCCATTTCGTGCCATCACGGGATGTGCGCGAGGCCGGCGAGTTGGCCGAGAGCTACGCCGGCCACACACCGCGCGCGCTGGTGGTGCGCCACGCCCGTCGCAGTCATCCTGCCTTCGCCGGCTCGTTTTACGACAGCGATCCCTTCGACGACGCATTGCTGGAGATCAGCGAGCTGGAGTGAGCTGGAGTGAGATTGAAAGTCGTTTGCGATCAAAGTCGTAACGCTTTTTCGATTGCTGCTACGATTGACGCCGATACATGTGGCGTGATTACCTCATCCCCGATTCACTTGAACATGCGCTGGACCTGCTGGCGCAACATGGCGCGGATGCGCGGCTGATTGCCGGCGGCACCGACCTCGTCATCGAAATGGAATTGAAGGCGCGGCCGGCCTGCATTTTGATCGACATCTCGCGTCTTTCCGGCCTGAATCGTATTCGGCTCGACGACGCCGGCTGGTTGCATCTCGGCCCGCTGGTCACGCACAACGATGTGATTGCGTCGGCGCTGTGTGTGGAAAGGGCATTCCCGCTTGCGCAAGCCTGCCGGCAGGTGGGTGCGCCACAAATTCGCAACCGCGCCACAGTCGCCGGCAACTTGATCACTGCGTCGCCGGCAAACGACACCATCACTCCACTGATGGCGTTGGGCGCGGTGCTCACGCTGCGCAGCGCGAAGGGTGAACGCAAGGTGAGCTTGAGCGAGTTTTACGCCGGCGTGCGCAAAACCGTGCTGCAGCCAGATGAGATGCTGGTCGATATTGCGTTCAAGGCGCTGCAACCCAGTCAGCGTGGCGCATACCTGAAGTTTGGTTTGCGCCGCGCACAGGCCATCAGCGTGGTGAACTGCTGCGTGATATTGGAGATTACAGATTCATTGCCGGTCACGCAGGCTGTGATTACCCTGGGTGCTGTTGCGCCGAAGATCATCCATGCGACGGAGGCAGAGCGGTTTTTGGCAGGGCGCGTGTTGGATGAGGCTGTCATCGCACAGGCCGCACAGTTGGCGGCACAGGCGGCTGCGCCGATCGACGATGTGCGCGCGTCGGCCAGTTATCGCCGGCAACTGATTGTCGCTCTGGCGCAGCGCATATTGTCTCAATTGCAGCATGGCGCAGAGCGCAACGAGTGGCACGCTGCGCCGGCGTTGCTTGTTGCTCAGGCCGGGCAGTCATCGGGCCATCAGGTTGCCAGGCTGGACCATTCGATCGTCACGACTGTGAATGGCTGCGAACACGCCATTGAAAACCCAGAAGCACGCGAGAAAACGCTGCTGCGCCTGCTGCGCGAGGATTGCGGGCTAACCGGCACGAAGGAGGGTTGCAACGAAGGTGAGTGTGGCGCTTGCACCGTGCTGCTGGATGGCAAAGCGGTGATGGCATGCCTGACGCCGGCGCCGCGCGCGCATGGCGCAACAGTCGTGACGGTGGAGGGAGTGGGGGCGCTGACCCTCGCTCCAACTCACTCTCTTGTGGGAGAAGGTGGATTACATCCCTTGCAGCAGGCCTTCATCGACGCCGGCGCGGTGCAATGCGGCTACTGCACGCCGGGCTTTGTCATGAGTGGCGCAGCGCTGTTGCAGGAGCATCCGCGCCCCAGCGAGCAGCAAATCAAAGAGAGCATCAGTGGGAACTTGTGTCGCTGCACGGGTTACTACAAAATACTTGAAGCGTTTCGCATCGCCGGCGGGCAGAAGGCGAAACCGGAGGCGCAATGACGGATGAACAGCGAAACCCCGAGCAGGCCAGCGACGATGTGCTGAATCAGTATCTATCGAAGGCGGGCAGCGATGTTGCGCCTGGCTTTCGCAGCGGCTATGTGGCAGTGGTGGGCAAACCCAATGTAGGCAAGTCGACCTTGATCAACGCCATCGTGGGCCACAAGGTGGCCATCACCTCAAGCAAGCCGCAGACCACGCGCCGGCGCATCCTCGGCATCCTCACGCGCGATGACGCACAGATCCTGTTCGTCGACACGCCCGGCATCCATGAGCCAAAGCAGGCGCTTAATCGCTACATGATGCGCGAGGTGGAGAGCGCGCTGGACGATTGCGACGCGGTGTTGTTTGTGACCGATGTGAGCCGGCCGCCCGATGCCGAAGACCGCCGCGTGGCCGAGCGCGTTTTGGGCATGAAACAGCCAGTGATCCAGGCGCTGAACAAGGCCGATACGCTGGATCCGCGCCGCGTGGTGGAAAACGTGGCAGCGCATGAGGCGCTGATGGGTATGACGAAGGGCGAGTCGGACAAAGCCGGCGAAGCCATTGCGCAAGGCACGCCATTTGAGGTGCGCGGATCGGTCATCCTCACCTCGGCAGCGCGCGGCGACAACATCGAGATGCTGCTGGCGATGCTGATCGCGAATTTGCCGCTGGGGCCGGCGTATTACGACGCCGGCCAGGTCACCGACCAGAGCGAGCGCATCCTCGTGGCGGAGTTCGTGCGCGAGCAGGCGCTGCGCTATCTGGAACAAGAGGTGCCGCACGGCATCGCCGTCGCCATCGACGAGTGGCAGCCGCGCAAGAATGGCATGATCTACATCGGCGCAACGATCTACGTCGAGCGCGATTCGCAGAAGGGCATCCTGATCGGCAAGGCCGGCGAGATGCTGAAGAAGATCGGCGCCGGCGCGCGCAAGGAGATCGAGCGCGAGTTGGGCGCAAAGGTCTATCTGGAGCTGTGGGCAAAGGTGCGCGAAGGCTGGCGCAAGGATGATGCGCTGGTCGAGCGCTTCCTCAGCGGTCAAGGCTGAATCCCGAAAATGAAAAATCTTGTTTGCGACGTTCATGAACGGACGCTGGACAACCGCATGCGCGCCGTGCGTATGCGCAACCCATTCATGCAGGTGGATGTGTTGCCGGACAAGGGTGCGGACATCTGCTCCATTGTGCATCGCGCGACTGGCGTGGATGTGATGTGGCAGTCGCCGCTGGGGTTGCGCCGGCTGGATGCCGGCTGGTCAGCCCCGCAATCCGAGGTGGCGTGGCTGGAGCATTACGAGGGCGGCTGGCAGGAATTGCTGCCGCACACCGGCGCGCCGGAAACCTACAAGGGCGTCGAGTTGAGCTTTCATGGCGAAAGCACGCTGTTGCCATGGAACTACGAGATCGTGAAGGAAGCCGGCGATGAGATCGTCGTCGACTTCAGCGTGAATCTCTATCGCTCACCGTTTCGCCTGCAGCGTCGCATGGTGATGGATGCGCGGGCAAGTCACATGCGGCTGATCGAGAAGGTGACCAACCTCGCCGGCGAGACGATGGACTTCGTGTGGGGGCATCACCCCGCGTATGGCGCGCCTTTCCTCAGCGAACACGCCCGCATCCACACCAACGCGCAAACGCTGTTCACCGACCCGAACTACGACAACGAGTTCTGCATCGTCGTGCCAGGCCAAACAACTGCGTGGCCGTATGCGAAGGGCAAAGATGGCAGCAACGTGGACAAGCGCATCGTCACGCCGGCC
Organism: Thermoflexales bacterium; assembly: GCA_039810125.1. Classification (GTDB taxonomy): domain Bacteria; phylum Chloroflexota; class Anaerolineae; order J036; family Brachytrichaceae; genus JBDHWI01. The sequence continues at coordinate 15,767 of JBDHWI010000058.1, forward strand.
AGCCAGCGCAGCTTCTTCATGGGCTATCTCAGCAACTTCGCCGGCGACCCATGGTATGCCATCACCAACGTCGCGCTGAAGGTGGGCGCCGGCGTGGCGTGGACACCCAATGCCTTCCGCCACCTGTGGCTGTGGCAGGAGATGAATGCCTCACAGGGTTTCCCGTTCTACGGGCGCAGCTACACCATGGCGCTGGAGCCGCATAGCAGCTATCCGCACGGTCTGGTCAACATCATGAACACGACCAGAACGCACCACACGCTCGAAGCCGGCGCATCGCTGGACGCTGAACTCACCTTTGCCCTGTTCGACGTGGATGAAGAGAAGGAGATTCGTCGCGTCGGACTGGATGGCGCGATTACGCGGTAGGTTGCCATCAGACCCATCACCGACGCCGACCGCGCGTGGATGCGCCAGTTCATGATCGACCATTGGGCCGGCGTGGATATGATCTGCCGCGGCGAGGTCATGCAACCGCACACCCAAGAGGGTTTTGCGGCGTTCGATGGTGATGCGGCAATCGGCCTGGTCACGTATCGCATCGCCGGCGATGCATGTGAGGTGACTTCGCTCACCAGCCTGCGCGAAGGGCAGGGCGTCGGCACGACACTGTTGAACGCGGTGGCGCAGGAAGCGAAGTCGAGAGATTGCAGTCGCATCTGGCTCATCACCACCAACGACAACGTCCGCGCGCTGGCGTTCTATCAGCGGCGCGGTTTTGTCCTTGCCGCGCTGTATCGCAATGCAGTGGATGCATCGCGCAAGCTCAAGCCAGCCATCCCGCTCATCGCTGAGAATGGCATCCCCATCCGCGATGAGATCGAGTTGGAGCTGAACCTGCAACGCAGCACAAGGTAGCCCATGTCAGCGATCACCGAAATTGCCCATGCCAAGCTGAGGATGTTGTCGAAGATGTCAGGCCGGGCAACCCCCCAACCTGACGCACCTCAGCCTGCGCCGGCGAATGATGAGCCGCCGGCGAACCGTTGGGCACTGCGCACCCGTGCGTTCAAGGCGCTATGGTTTGGGGCAAAGATGGTCACAGGCTTCATCTGGTGGGAGGTGATCCTCGTCAAGTTCATCGGGCAGGAGCGCGTAGACGCCGACCGCATGGAGCGCTTCATCCAACTGACGCGCAACTTTCGCGCGCTGGCGGTCGATCTCGGCGGCGTGTGGATCAAGCTCGGCCAGTTTCTCAGCAGCCGCGTCGATCTGCTGCCGCCGCAGATTGTGGAGGAGTTGGCCGGCTTGCAGGATGCCGTGCCGGCGGCCCCGCCCGAGGTGATGCTGCCGGTCATCGAGGGTGAGTTGCACAAGCCGATCAGTGACCTCTTCGAAGAGTTCGACCCGCTACCCGTCGCTGCCGCGTCATTCGGCCAGGCCTATCTGGCCACCCTCAAGCCGACAACTCACGCTCAAGCCGAAACCCAAAACCCACAACCCGAAATTTCGCAGCGCGTGGTGGTGAAAGTGCAGCGTCCGCACATGAGCGCCATTGTCGGCACCGACCTGCGCTCACTCAAGACCATTGCCGGTTGGCTGAAGCTCTACAAACCCATTCGCCGGCGCGCCAACCTCGACGCGCTCATCCGTGAATTTTCACAGGTGGTGTTCGAGGAGTTGGACTATCTGCAGGAAGCTCGCAACGCCGAGGACTTCAACAAGAATTTTGCCGGCGACACCGGCGTGCGCGTGCCGAAGGTGTATCACGAATACACCACCCGCCGCGTGATCGTGTTGAAGAACGTTGAGGACATCAAGGTGCTGGATTTCGAGGGGTTGGAGAGCGCCGGCGTCTCACGCACAGAGGTGGCGGGCAAGCTGTTTGACACGTATTTGCAGCAGGTGTTCGTGCACGGCTTCTTCCACGCCGACCCGCATCCGGGCAATCTGTTCGTGCAGCCGCTCGATTCAGCGCTGGCAAGGGCTTGGCGGGTGAAGGTGAAGGCCGGCGCGCCCTTTCGCCTGACCTATGTCGACTTTGGCATGATGGGGCGCATTCCGTCGGCCTTCGTGCAGGAGCTGCGCGAGTTCATCATCTCGATCGCGCTGAAGGACGCGCGGCGCTGGACGGCCTCGGCGCAACGCATGGGTTTCTTTCTGCCAGAAGCCGACCTGCCGCGCGTGGAGCAGGCGATCGGATTGCTGTTCGACCGCTTCTGGGGCGTGGCGGTGAACGACCTCAGCGAAGTGAATTTTGACGAGATGTATGCCTTCGCCGGCGAATTTCGCGATTTGCTCTCGGAGTTGCCCTTTCAGATTCCGCAGAATGTGTTGTATCTTGGCCGCGCGGCGAACATCCTCGTTGGCATGATGACCGCGCTGGATCCAACGTTCAATCCATGGAAGGCGATCCAGCCGTTCGCGCAGGATATCGCCGGCGCCGGCACTGCGCGTGGGGCTGCCGGCAACGTGCTGAACGAGGGGATGCGACTGATCCGGCAGACGGTGCAATTGCCCAGTCAGCAAGAGGCTTTTTACTCGCGCGCGTTGAACGGGCAACTGGAAGTTCGCGCGCAGCTGGATCCTGCTTCAAAAAACGACCTGAAACGGATCGAGGCCGGCGTGGCGCGGCTGACGTGGGCGCTGGTGTTCGCTGCACTGCTCATCTGCGGCACCGTGCTGGCGCTCAATGCGCTGAGTGTGCTGAGCGCCCTTTGCTTTGTTGGCGCGCTGGTCACGCTGGTGCGGGTGCTGACAACGTGACCTGCCCTCTCCCGCCATGCAGAAGAGGGCAGGGTAAGGGCTACGCTGGCACTGCGCTTCTGAAATATGCGAGCGTCTGCTTCAAGCCATCTTCAAGCGAGACGCGCGGCTCCCAGCCGAGAATCTCGCGGGCGCGAGTGATGTCGGGCCGGCGGCGCTGCGGGTCGTCGGCGGTGCGCTCCTTCTTGGGCTGATAGAACACGATTTCGCTGCGGCACTCGGGGCCGGCGGCGTCCTTCACCGCCTGCGCAAATTCGAGGATCGTCATCTCGCGCGGGTTGCCCACGTTCACCGGCATCACCTCGTCACTCCACAGCAGCCGCAGCATACCGTCCACCAGATCGGTCACATAGCAGAATGCGCGCGTGGCGGAGCCGTCACCATACACCGTGAGCGGCTCGTTGTTCACGGCCTGCTTGACAAAGTTCGGCACCACGCGCCCATCGTTCAGCGCCATGCGCGGGCCATACGTGTTGAAGATGCGGATCAGGTGTGTGCGCAGGCCGTATTTGCGATGATAGGCCATCGTCAATGCCTCGGCAAAGCGCTTGGCCTCGTCATATACGCTGCGCACGCCGGTGCAACTGACATTCCCCCAATAGCTTTCCTTCTGCGGATGCTCCAGCGGGTCGCCGTACACTTCGCTGGTGCTGGCGTGCAGGAAGCGCGCCTCGTTCTTGCGCGCGATCTCCAGCGCATGGTGCGTGCCGTGGCTGCCCACCAGCAACGTCTCGATGGGGTTGTCGAGATAGCCGACCGGGCTGGCCGGCGATGCAAGGTTCAGCACTGCGTCAAATGGCCCATCCACGCTAAACGGTTGAATCGTGTCCTGCTCAATCAGTGTGAAGTGCGGGTTGCTGATGAGGTGCGCGACGTTGTTGCGCGAGCCGGTGATGTAGTTGTCGACTGCGACGACTTCATGTCCTTCAGACAGCAGCCGTTCGCAAAGATGTGAGCCGATGAAGCCGGCGCCGCCGGTGACGAGTATTCTCATATGGTTTCTCCCTCACGTCGTTAGTCGCAACTGGAGAAAATCCATGCAACAGAACAGACGACGGGCAGCCCGCTTGACAGGTTTGATGCGTGCGCGATGATACCAAACGCATGCCGCGTTACATCGCCTTGTTCAAGCCGTATGGGGTGCTGTCGTCATTCAGGGATGAGGAAGCAGGATCGCCCAAGCGCACACTCAGCGAATTTGGCCTGCCGAAGGGTGTGTATGCCGCCGGCCGGCTCGATTTTGACAGCGAGGGATTGCTCATCCTCAGCGACGACGGCGGGTTCATCCATCGCCTGACCGACCCGCGACACAAACTGCCCAAGACGTACTACGCACAGGTGGAAGGCGCGCCGGCTGATGCCATGCTCGAACCTTTGCGGAGAGGATTGTCAATCAAGGACTACCGCACGCTGCCATGCACGGCGCGCGTCTTGCCGGCGCAGCCAGAACTGCCGGCGCGCGACAAACCCATCACCCCACACGGCCCCACCGCGTGGCTGGAGTTGATCTTGACTGAGGGCAAGAAACGTCAGGTGCGGCACATGACGGCGGCGATTGGCTTGCCCACGTTGAGGCTGGTGCGCGTGCAGATTGGGCCAGTCATGCTCGCCGGCCTGCAGCCTGGTCAGTGGCGCGATCTCAACAAAGTCGAACTCGCTTCTATAATGCTACCCAGCAAAACTTCGCGGTCAACACGGCGGCCATCCCACCCATGGCGCCGCACGAACCACAAAAAATCATGACAGGAGTAAAGGCATGACAACTGCACCGGCTGCCGCAGCCCATGATAGCGGCAGCAAGCCGGCCAAACAGCCCTTTGTCAAGGGTCTCGATGGCATCGTCGCCGTGCAGACCGAGATCAGCTCGGTCGACGGCCCCAACAGCACGCTGCTGTATCGCGGCATCAACATGCACGAGTTGGCCGAGCAGGCCAGCTACGAGGAGACAGCCTTCCTGCTGTTATATGGCCATCTGCCCAGCCGTAGCGAACTGGCTGATTTCAGCTCGCATCTGGCGTCGAATCGCTGGTTGCCGGCGCCGATCTACGATTTTTTGCGCACGCTGCCCGCTGACACCATCCCTATGGTGGCTCTGCGCACGGCTGTCTCCGCGCTGTCGTTCTACGACTCCGACATCGAGGACATCTCGATTGAGGTCACGCAGCGCAAGGCCATTCGCCTGATTGCGCAATTGCCGACGCTGTGCGCTGCCTATCAGCGCATCCGCACCGGTCAGGAGCCAATCGCGCCGGATTCGAGCCTGTCACATGCCGCAAATGCCCTCTACATGCTCGGCCTGAGCATCGATGATGATTTTGTTGACGCGCTGAACGCCTATCTCATTCTGCTGGCCGATCACGGCATGAATGCCAGCACCTTCACCGCGCGCGTCGTTGCCAGCACCCAGGCCGATTTGCACTCGGCGATCACGTCGGCGCTTGCGTCGTTGAAGGGCCCGCTGCATGGCGGCGCAAACGAAGCCACGATGAACATGTTGCTGGAAATTGGCGCGTTGGACAAGGTCGATGAATTTGTCGACAACGCCTTTGCCACCAAGCGCAAGATCATGGGCTTCGGCCATCGCATCTACAAGAACGGTGATCCGCGCTCGATCCATCTGAATCGCTGGGCGGAGAAGCTGGGCAACAAGATCGGTGAGCCGAAATACTACGCCATGTCGCTGAAGGTGGTGGAAGCTGTGCTGCGCCACCGCGAGCTGCATCCGAACGTGGACTTCTACAGCGCGTCGATGCTGTATTACATCGGCATCCCGATCGATCTGTTCACCCCAATGTTCGCCTGCTCGCGCGTCGCCGGCTGGAGCGCGCACGTCATCGAGCAATACAAGGACAACGTGCTGATTCGCCCGCAGTCCGAGTACGTTGGCCCGCTCAATGTGCACTACCTGCCAATGGAGCAGCGCAACCAGTAGCGCGCAGCCACAATGACCATTCAAAGAGGCGCGGCATGGCTGCGTCTCTTTGCTATTGGCGTGATGTCGCAGGGGCAGCTGGCAGGACAACCACAGCCGCTTCTGCGAATGATGGATGACCCACCATGTTGATTGCTGAAAAACGAATTCGCACGATGTTCGAGGAGCAGGTGACCGCGATCATTCGCGTGCCGCAGCCGGAGACGGCTGTGAATCTGGCGCATGCCCTGTTACAGGCCGGCTTCAAGTGTGTCGAGGTGACGATGACCGTGCCTGGCGCGCTGGACGTGATCAAGACGCTGGCTGAGGCCGCGCCTGAAGGCAGCATGATCGGCGCCGGCACCGTGACCAGCGCCGCCGATGCGCGCGCGTGCATCAAGGCCGGCGCGCAGTTCATCGTCTCGCCCATCTGCGAGATCGACATCATTCGCCCGTGCCGCGAGGCCGGCGTCGTCGCCATCCCGGCCGGCCTGAGTGCGACCGAGATCATGACTGCGTGGCGCGAAGGCGCGCACGTGGTGAAGGTGTTCCCCGCTGGCAGCGTGGGCGGGCCGGCCTACATCAAGGCCATTCGCGGTCCCCTGCCGGATATTCCGCTGTGGGTGAGCGGCATGTTGCAGCCGAGCGAGACGCAGGCATATCTGGCCGCCGGCGCACAGATCGTCGGCTTGAATGCCAATGCGCTGCCGCAAAACCTGATCGACAGCGGCGACTGGGCCGGCGTGACTGATGCGGCGCGCGCGATGCTGAAAGAGGCGTTCGGTGACAGGCGCGTGCCTGCAAACGGCTTCGTTGCGAATGGCACGCAGAAATAATTCGTAGCCCAATCACCGCCCTTTTAATCAGCAAACACACAGCTTGAGCCGATAGAATTGGCTTGCGTCGGCTAGCAAGCGAAGGCTTTGCCCGATGCTTGGTGCGTCGATGATGGTCGCGCCGACGGTCGCGGAGTTTTTGCGCGCACCTTGTCCGCCATCCTGTGGATCGGGACTTGCCGAATAGTAGGCCCGCTGGGCGGGTGCAATACCTGAGTGATGTTTCGAGCGATTTTTCGCCCTGCGTTCTTGCTGCTGGCAGTGGTGCTGGTCGGCGTGATCAGCCTCGCCGGCG
>JBDHWI010000059.1:0-22360 GCA_039810125.1 Thermoflexales bacterium
GCCGGCGTGCGCGGCTGCATCATTGACTGGACCGATCTGATCGATTTCTATACCCGCTTTGGCTTCAAGGTGCATCGCCATTACGCGATGATTTCCAAGGGTTTCTAGCTCATTACCGATCATGCGTATTCAAGCGATTGAGAAAATTGATGCGTTGCTGCAATCGTCACTGGATGTTGCATTTCCGGCTGCGCAGATGGTGATCTTGCATCGCGGCGGATCTGTGCTGGAGCGCGCTGTGGGCTATCACGACCCCGAGGCGCGCCGGCATCCCATTGACCCCGACATGCGCTTCGATCTGGCATCGGTGTCAAAGCTGTTTACTGTTGCAGCGTTCATGGCGCTGGTCGAAGCCGGCAGGGTGTCGCTCGATCAACCCGTGTCAACGGTGCTGAAAACGTTCATTGGCGCGCGCGCCATCCAGCCGCAACCGGACCCGCTGGGCAGTGGCAAGTTGCATGCGATTGTGCCGGCCACTGCTGAAACGGTCGATGCGTCGCGCACGACCTTTCGCCAACTGCTCACGCATACGTCGGGCTTGCCGGCGTGGCTGCCGCTGTGGAAGATGGCGCAGGCCATGCAGCGCGACGGGGCGGGTGATGAGGTCATTCAGCAGCGCATGCGCGAGATGGCGCTGCAAACCGCGTTTGCCTACCCTGCCGGCGCGCATGTGGTCTACAGCGATGTCGGCCTCATTCTCATCGGCTGGGCGATGGAGCAAATCGATGGCAAACCACTCGCCGCGATCGTGCGCGAGCGCGTGGCGCAACCGCTCGGCCTCGCTTCCATCGGCTACGGGCCTATTCCGTGCGCGCAGGCTGTGCCGACAGAGCTGTACGCGCACCAGGGCCGGCGCATGTGCGGCGAGGTGCATGACGAAAATGCATGGGCGCTGCATGGCATTGCCGGCCACGCCGGCGTGTTTGGCCATGCGCGCGATGTGGCGGCGTTTGGCGAGGCGTTGCGGCGCTCGCTTGTCGGCGAAGGGACGTTTTTGAAACGTGAAACGCTGCGAGAGATGACGCGCTTGCAGGCGCAGGAAGATGACGTGCGGCGCGGCATCGGGTTTGCGCTGTGGTCGCCCAACCCGCGCGCCATGAGCCACGCGCTCAGCCGCAGCACCTTCGGCCATCTTGGCTTTACCGGCACCTCATTGTGGATCGATCCTGAGCGCGAGTTGACCTTCGTGTGCCTGACGAATCGCGTCTACTATGGGCGTGGGGGCGAGGACGTCATGACACCTTTTCGGGCGGCGTTGTCAAAGGCCGTTGCAGATGCGGTCTGATGCGATCTGAGCAGTTGCAGGCGTTGCAAGGGGTAAGGGTGTAAATTGAGCGAGGTCAAATCCAAATTGTGGTGGGCGCGAAGGACGCCGGTAATGCGTGGTGTTGAAAATGCGGCGCAAAACGCTATAAATGGCCGCAGTATGTTGAGAGCAATGACGATGAATGGCGCGCTGAATGCCCTGCCGGCCGGCGCGATGGCAACCATCACCCGCATGTCGCACGATGATGAAACTTCGTTGCGCGCCCAATCCATGGGCCTGCGCGAGGGCAAGCAGGTGCGCGTGTTGCGGCGCAATGGCCGCATGTTGCTGCTGCAGATTGGGGACACCTGCCTCGCCATCACCGATGATCTGGCTCGACGGGTTGAGGTGCAATGACTGTCATCGAACAAACTGAAAACTGCCACGACGGTGTGAGCGTGGTGAGGAAAAGAGGCTCGGCCGGAAATAAGCCGAGCCTTGTTGTTGCCATCGCCGGCAACCCCAACACCGGCAAGACCACACTGCTCAACGCATTGGTCGGCGCGAATTTCAGCGTCGGCAACTGGCCCGGTGTCACAGTCGAGAAAAAAGAGGGCATCCTCGACTTCGCCGATTACACCATTCACTTCATCGACCTGCCTGGCATCTACACGCTGGAGCCAGTGAGCGATGACGAGCGCATCGCCTACAGTTTTCTCGCCGAGCAGAAGCCGGACGTCATCCTCAACGTGATTGAGACGCCCAACCTGGAGCGCAACCTTGGCCTGACGATTGAATTGGCCGAGTTCGGCGTGCCGATGGTGATGGCGTTGAACATGGCTGACGAAGCGCGCCAGGCCGGCTTGCAGGTGAATGCCGGCAAGCTTGGGGCATTGCTCAACATCAAGGCGCTGCCGACGATTGGCCGCACCGGCGCTGGGGTGAAGGAATTGTTGCCGGCGATTGCTGAGGCGTATCAAACGCAGCGCCGGCCAGGTCCGATCGTGTATGAGGATTTGCTCGAAGCGCAACTGCCGGCGGATGCGCAGACCAAGCGCGAGCAGATGGAGCAGGCGACGCGCACTCCAGCTGTCGCGCAAAAGTTGAATGAAGCGTTTGGTCGCAGCGCCCCGCAGGTCATCCGCGAAGCGCGCCTGGGTCTGGCCGACGGCCTGTACCACCAGGTGGCGCACAAGACCGAGGTGCGCAGCCGCAGCATCACCCGCGCGCTCGACAAGGTGCTGTTGCATCCGGTGCTGGGGATCGTTGCGTATCTCGGCATCATGTATTTGTTTTTCAAGATCTCATTCGACTTCTCCGCGCCGTACATGGATTGGCTGGATGGGTTTATCAACGGTTTTCTCTCGCCGCTGGCCGTGCAGAGCCTGCTGGCGATTCATGCGCCGGTGATCGTTGCAGAGTTTGTAGGCGAAGCCGTGCTGGGTGGGTTTGCCTTCGTGCTGACCTTTTTGCCGCTGATCGCAGTGATGTTCTTTTTGCTCACGCTGCTGGGCATGACCGGCTACATGGCGCGGCTGCCGTTTGTGCTGGATCGCTTCATGAGCAAGCTCGGACTGAATGGCAAGGCGATCATCCCGTTGCTGCTGGGGCTGGGCTGCAATGTGCCGGCGATCATGGCGACGCGCACGATGGAGAGCCAGCGCGACAAACTCATCGTCTCGCTGATGATCCCCTTCATGAGTTGCCCGGCGCGGCTGGTGGTGTTCTCGTTCTTCGCCGTGTTGTTCTTTCCACAGAATCCGGCGCTGGTCATCATGGCGATGTATGTCATTGGCATCGTCGTCGCCGTCGGCACATCCATGTTCATGAAGCGCCGCATGTTCAAGAGCAACCCGGGCTTGCTGGTGATGGAGTTGCCGCCATATCGCCTGCCGCGCCTGCGCACCGTCGGCATCATCGTGTGGAGCCACGTCCGGGAATTTCTGATCCGCGCCGGCAAGGTTATCTTCACCGTGTCGGTGGTGGTGTGGTTGCTCATCCACCTGCCTTTTGGCGCAAAACCAGAAGACAGTCTGGTGGCGCAGGTGGGCAAGGCCATCACGCCGGCGTTTGCGCCGATTGGTCTGAATGATTGGCGCGCGACCACGTCGCTCATCCCTGCGTTCCTCGCGCGCGAGGTGGCGCTCTCGTTCATGGCGACGATCTATGCGGCAGAGGACACCCGCGCGCCGGCGCAGATCGATGCCGGCGCGGCGTTGGTCGATCAGGTGCGCGCGCTGGGCGAGGCGGTGGTGGCGAGTGTGCAGACACTGGTGACGCCGGCGCTCACGACGATGGAAGTGCAGGACGATGGCAACAGCGCCTTGAAGACGGCAGTGATGCAGACTTTCACCCCACTGGCCGCGCTGTCATTCATGATCTTGTTGTTGCTCTACAACTCGTGCCTTGCGGTATACGGTGTGATGGCGAAGGAGATCGGGCGCAAGTTTGCCAACGGCTTCATGCTCTACAGCTTCGTCATCGGCTGGCTTGTTGCGTTCGTGGTGTATCGCGTTGGGTTGTTGTTGACGACCGGGTCGTTTGTGTGATTTGCGCCTGCGTGATGTGACGATGAGCATGCGCGCTCAACTACGAGCGCGATCACAACACGCTGATCGAAGTGGATCGCAATTGGAGCTAGCGCGGGCCGGCGTGCCGCGCCGGCTTGTTGAAGTAACTGCCCTTCTGCGGCGATACCTGCGGCTCAGACGCTTCTGTCCAATCATCCCCGCGCTTGCCCACGCTCAATGACGCGAGCAACAGCGCGGATGAAATCATGCTGGCGATGACGGTTCCTGCAATGATGATCCACATCGGGAATCTCCTTGTGCGCTGCGAATGCTGCAATGTCTTTCTGCGCAAGGAGATATAGCGCGCCGGCAATTCGCCGGCATGCTGGCAAAGGCGTGTTTTGCGCGCAAGCTTTTGATGCAAAGCAACGACGCGATCCTCATCACATGCGGCAACGCGATTGCCGTTGCGCGCTTGCGCATTGCAAATACTGCGTGAAGCGAAAAGAGATTGCCGCCGGCGCAATCACGTTGCCACTGCTCCGGCGCGCTTGACAAAGGCGCGTCGCATGTCGATCACGCCGCTGACGATGAGGCCGGCCATCACCAACAGCAGCCCAATCGCGTCCGTCAGGCGAATAGCTTCGCCGAGAATCAGCGCTGCCAGCGCGTAGCCACTGACCGGGTTCAGGAACAGCCACATGCTGGCGCGCAACGCATCGCGTTTGAGCAGCCAGAACCACAGCAGGTTTGCCACGATGGACACGGCGATGACCGACCACGCCAGCGCCGCGATGAAGCTGGGCGTGGCATGGATCGGCTGGGTGCGATTGGCGAAGAGAGCGAAAGGCAGCAGCGTGACCGCGCCGATCATCACCTGCCATGTGTTCAGCGCCAGCCCGCCAATCTGCAGTTTGCTCCACTTGAAATACACGCTGCCAAAGGAGTAGATCACCATGGCTGCGACGACCATGGCGATGCCGGCGGGCGTGGCTTCCTTGCCCTGCACGCGCGGCGCGGCGGCGACGATGAGGCCGGCGGTTCCCAGCACGATGCCGATCACTTCGTTACGCGTGATTGGTCGCTTCAGCCACAGCCAGCTCAGCACTGCGACGATGAGCGGGTTCATGGCGATGAACAGGCCGAACAGACCCGCCGGCACCTGCGTGAAGGCCAGCCAGCTCAGGCCGAGGTAGCCGGTGCTGTTGGTCAGCGCCAGCACGGTGACATGCTTCCAATCGCCGCGCTGGGGCATGGGTGTGTCGCGGCGGAAGGCATAGGCGTAGGTGAGCAGGGCAGCGCCGGCGAGGAAGAAGCGCAGGTCGAGCATCGTCAGCGGCGCGGCATCTCGAATGCCGATTTTGGCTGCGATGGATGCCGACGACCACAGGATGACGAAGATCAGGCCCAGCAGGATATCCAAGGTGGGTGGATTGTATGGAAAACAGAAATCGGGTTTTCACGAAACCCGATTTCTGAAGCGCTCACCCTTTGATCAACCAACTGCCATCTGGCTTGCCCTTCAACCCGCGCCACACGCGCTCCGGCGTGAGCGGAATCTGGTAGAAGCGCGCGCCGGTGGCGTGATGCACCGCGTTGACCACCGCCGGCGCCACGCCATCCATCGGAATCTCGGCCACCGCCTTCGCGCCATACGGCCCGCTCGGTTCGTAGGTCTGGATCAAAATCGCCTGCATCGCCGGCGTCTCGTCGGCGCTGTAGATGCGGTATTGCCCGAAGCGGCGCTGGTGCAGGCTGCCGGCCTCGTCGTAGGTCATCTCTTCGCAGTGCGCGTAGCCCAGTGCCTGCAAATTGCCGCCTTCGATCTGCCCGCTCGCCGTCGCTGGGTTGATCGCCACGCCGCAATCCACTGCCATCACCAGTTTGATCACGGTGATCTCGCCGGTGTCGAGGTCCACTTCCACCTCAGCGGCCTGACAACCGAACGGCGGCGGCGAGTCGTAGGTCATGTGGCTCGCGGTCGCCATGATCTGGTGCTGGTTCTCGGTATGCGTCGCGAACAGCGCGATCTGCTCCAGTGTCAGTTCGCGACCATCTGGCGCAATGGCTTTGCGATCTCTGAGGACGATGGTCGACGAGATGACAGACGATTTGCCCTCGCTGACTGCCGGTTGTTCGCCGCCGGCGTGTTTGCCCTGAGCGAACATCTCCGCAGCGACCTCACAGATTTGCGCGCGCACCTGCTCGGCCGCTTTCAACGCTGCGCCGCCGGTGATGTAGGTGGTTGACGAGGCGTACGCGCCGGTGTCGAATGGTGTGAAGTCAGTGTCGCTCGAATACATGATGATGTCGTCGAGCGGCACACCCAGCGTCTCGGCGACGATCTGGCCGACGATGGTGTCGCTGCCGGTGCCAATGTCGGTGCCGCCGACGAGGCAGTTGAATGAACCGTCGTCGTTCATCTTGATGGATGCCGCGCCCATGTCGAGGCCGGCGATGGCCGTGCCGTGCATCGCCATTGCCACGCCAATGCCGCGCCGCACGCTCGGCCGCTGCGGATCGAACACCAGATCCTTGCCGCCATACTCGTTGCGCTGCTCCCAGCCGATGGCCGCCAGAGCCTGCGCAAAACACTCTTCCAATCCACACGACTTGATGACCTGATCGAAGCCTTCACGCGCTTCGCCCAATGCCTTGGCAAACGGCAGCGGATCGCCGGCGAGGTGCCAATTCTTCCGCCGCAATTCGATGGGATCGACGCCCATCAGGTGAGCCGCCTCTTCCATCAAACACTCGATGGCGAATTCGGCCTGCGGTGCGCCATAGCCGCGAAATGCGCCTGGCGTGGGGATGTTCGTATACACCACGTCGCACTCGAACTCGCCGTTGTCCACGCGGTAGTGACTCATGCCGCGCAGACCGCTCACCGTCTGCACGGTCAGCCCATGTGTGCCATACGCGCCGGTGTTGCCGAGGACATATTGGCGTAACGCGTGCAACTTTGGAATTGCAGATTGCCCATCGGCCTCAGACTTGAAGCCGGCTTTGAAGACGATGCGCTGCGCGTGGCGTGAGCGCGAACTGGTGAACTCTTGCTCGCGGGTGTATTCGAAGCGCACGGGCCGGCCTGTCGCCAGCGTGAGATGTGCGCACAGATCCTCGATCAGCATCTCCTGTTTGCCGCCAAAGCCGCCGCCCACGCGCGGCTTGACCACGCGAATTTTCTTCACCGGCAACCCAATCAGCGGCGCGATCATGCGGCGCACATGAAACGGCACCTGCGTGCTGGTGCGAATGACGAGCCGGTCATCTTCATCCCACCATGTCATCACGATGTGCGGCTCGAGGCTGGCCTGCTGATGCTGCGGCACGTAATACTCGCGCTCGATCACAAAATCGCATTCGTCAAAGGCCTTGTCCACCTCGCCGACCCTGGCGTAGATGCGGCAGACCAGGTTGCGCGAGGCGTCGCGAATGCTCTTCGCATCCGGCTCATCATGGATGATCGGCGCGTGGCCGCTTTTCGCCTCGTCGGGGTCGAACACCGCCGGCAGCACCTCGTAGTCGACCTCAATCAATTCACAGGCGCGCTGCGCAATCTCGAACGTCTCGGCGGCAACGACAGCCACGCGATCGCCGACGTGGCGCACCTTGTTGTCCAAACTTACCTGATCCCACGGTGGGGGGTTGGGGTAGGACTGGCCACCGCTCGCGTAAATCACGCGCGGCACATCCTTGTAGGTCAGCACGGCATGTACGCCGGGCAACGCCTTTGCCTTCTCGGTGTGGATGTCGCGGATGCGGGCGTGGGCGTGCGGGCTGGTGAGCATGGCGGCGTGCAGCATGCCGGGCAGGGGGGCGTCATCGGTGAACGCCGGCTTGCCCTGCGCCAACTTGGCCGCGTCCACTTTGCGTTCGGCCTTGCCCACCACCTGCGTTTGGGTTACCGGCGCCACCATGAAGGGAGCCAGCGTGGCGCTCAAGGTTTGGGTTTCGGTTTGTGCTGGCGCTGTTTCACTGCTGTTGCCTGTGCCGCCTGGGCTGCTCCACGCCACGTCGCCAATGTCCTGGCGGAACATACCACTGCCCTGCTGCGCGCCGGCGGGTGCGTCTTGCGCGGGTGGGGGCGCGATGACGCGTTTGAAAGGCGCCGGCAACTCGTTCGGCGATTCGCCGCGCAAAATGGCTGCCGCATTCAACACCGCCTGCACCGGCTTCACATAGCCTGTGCAGCGGCACAGCACGCCGCTGATGGCTTCGCGCACTTCATTTTCCGTGGGGGTTGTGTTGCGATCAAGCAAGGCTTTTGCCGCCAGCAACTGCGCCGGCGTGCAGTAGCCGCACTGGATTGCGCCATTGTCGATGAAGGATTGCTGCAGCGCGCTCAAACCTTTTCGATCACCCATCGATTCGACCGTGACAAGCTCAGCGTCTTGCGCCTGTGCTGCCAGCGTGACGCAGGTGTTGACCATCGCGAACTCAGATATGTCGTGGGTCTTGCCGGCGCTCGCTTCGCCAGCGATGGCTGAAGAGCTCTGCGAGGTTTGGATTTTCATCAGCACGCCGCATGCGCCACACTCGCCGGTCTCACAGCCGTGCTTCACGCTGTAGTAGCCGGCGCGCCGCAACGCGCTCATCAGCGATTCGTTGGGCTGCACGACAAGTTCCCTGTCTTGCCCGTTGATGCGAAGGTGAACGATCATCCGATGCTCCTGTCTCAAAGAAATGCAAGCGTCAATTCAAATCGCGTGACTGCTCTGGTCCATGCACGTTCAAATCACCTGGGTTGTCGCCGGTCTCGATGAAGATTGCGCGTTCGGCGACATTGGTGGCGCGGTCGCCGATGCGCTCCAGGCAGTGGCCGGCGTGCAGCAACCAAGTGCCGCATTCGATGTGCGCCGGCGTCGCCGACATGTCAGCCATTGCCATCCTCAGAAGGTCGTTGTATAGCGAGTCCAGTTTCTCATCGTCGATCAGCACGGCTTTTGCGGCGGCCACGTCGCCATCGAGGAACGCCTGTGTGCTGCGCTGCAACATGTCGCGCGCCAGCATGTCCATGTCGCGCAGGTTGAAGGTGTCCATCTTCACATCATGCCGGGTCATGCGGCGCGCGGCCTTGGCGATGCCCTTGGCATAGTCGCCGCAGCGCTCCAGTTCGGCGGCGACGATGGTGGCCGACACCAACTCGCGCACATCGCGCGCGACTGGCTGCTGGGTCACCATCGCCAGCAGGCAGGCATTCTCCACCTGATAGCGCAGATCGTCGGTGAGCTTGTCCTCCCGTTTGATCTCGCGCGCCTCCTCGAAATTACGGCTAATGAGGGCATCGACGGCGCGGGAGGTGGCATTGATGGCCTGGGTGCTGAGGGTGGCGATGCCGTCGCGGATGTCCTTGAGTTCTCGTTCGAAGACGCTTCTCATGAATGCTGATTATCTCCGACAAACGTGAGAGGGTCTGTCTGCCAGATGGGAAAAGCAAACCAGCCGAGCGATCACTCGTTCGGCTGGTTTTGTTTGAATCGCAACGCCGGCGCTACATGTTGCGCGCGCCGTAGCCAGGTCCCTCGGTGTAGAAGGCTGCGTTGTACTCCGCCGCGCCTTCTGTCAGGTCGATCACCTCGCCGCCGGCGGCAGTCCAGCGCTCGCCATGTTGTGGCTGCACTTCCTGGCCAGGCTTCAGCTCAAGGGCCGACGGGACTTCATCGACTGGGAAGATGGCCTCGAAGGGGCACTCTGGCACGCAGGCGCCACAGTCGATGCAGGTGTTCGGGTCGATGTAGAACCACGGCCACTGATCTTCCGGCTTGCCGGCGACGATGCACTCCACAGGACACACATCTACGCATGCGCCATCGCGCAGACACAGGGCGGTCATTACATGCGTCATTTGAAACTACTCCTTGTTAAATCTTCGAGATTTCTGTTTTGTTCAACGTTGCCGTTTACAACGGTAAACTGATGTTCCGCGCACTTTATACACGAAGTGCATAGCGTTGTCTAGTTGTGAATCATTGCATGATTTGGAAAAGAAAAAACCTGACAGGTTGCCAAAACCTGCCAGGTCAGATGTTTGATTGCCGATCGCGCATTACGCGCCAAAGCGCTTTGCAACATCGTTCCAGTTCACCACGCTCCAGAATGCCTTGAGGTAATCTGGCCGGCGGTTTTGATATTTCAGGTAGTAGGCGTGTTCCCACACGTCCACGCCGAGGATTGGCGTCAGGCCGCCATATTCCGCCATCAGCGGGTTGTCCTGATTCGGCGTGCTGGTGACAGCCAGCTTGCCATCCTTGCCGATCACCAGCCAGGCCCAGCCGGAGCCGAAGCGGGTTGCGCCGGCCTTCTCGAAGGCCTCCTTGAGCGCAGCCAGCGAGCCAAAGGCGGCGTTGATCGCATCGGCCAACTTGCCACTGGTCGGCTCACTTGTGCCAACTTTGAGCTGCTCCCAGAACATGGTGTGGTTCACATGGCCGCCGGCGTTGTTGCGCACAGCGGTGCGAATGGCTTCCGGCACGGCGTTGAGATCCTTGATCAATTCAACGGCGCTCTTGCCGCTCAGCGCCGCATGATCCTTCAGCGCGTTGTTCAGGTTGTTCACGTAGGCCGCATGATGCTTGTCATGGTGAATCTGCATCGTCAGGGTGTCGATATACGGCTCAAGCGATTCATACGGATACGGAAGAGGTGGAAGTTCGTGTGTCATTTGTTCTTTTTCACTCCTCTGTGATTGACTCACGCGTCTATTATAAAGACCACAAGTGTTTGATTGGCATTTGTGATTTTCTGGCCTGCATTTCTCAGTTTGTGTTCCTGCCTCACCTATCTGTGTCCGCCGGCTCACCGATAATGCACCCCGTGTCCATCACGACGACCACGCTGCGCCGGCCCGCCATCCCGCCGGCAATCGGCATCCTCATTGGCGTCGCAGCCGTGTCCACGGCGTCGATTTTTGTGCGCTATGCGCAAAGCGCCGGCGCGCCTTCGCTCGCGATTGCGGCGTTGCGTCTGACGTTGGCCTCGCTTGTGCTTGTGCCCTTTGCGCTGGCATCCTGCCGCGATGAATACCGCGCATTGTCGCGGCGCGATATCGGCGCGGCAATCTTGAGCGGCGCGTTTCTGGGCGGGCACTTTGCCACATGGATCTCGTCGCTCGTGTTTACCAGCGTGGTCAGTTCAGTTGCGCTGGTGTCGCTGTCGCCGCTGTTTATCGCGCTGGCCGGCGTGTTGGTGCTGGGGGAGCGGCTCACCCGCCGGTTGATGATTGGGATGCTGATCGCCATCGCCGGCGGCATCCTGATTGGACTCGCCGACGGCGCCGGCGCTGTGCCAGGCGCAAATCCCATGCTCGGCAACGCGCTCGCCATCGTGGCTGCGCTGTGCATGGCGCCCTACATGATCGTTGGCCGCGCGCTGCGTCACAAGCTCTCGCTGCTGGCATACGTCACGCTGGTGTATGGCGCAGCAGCGATCGTGCTGTTGTTGCTGTGCATTGCCACGCGCACTTCGCTGGTGCTTCCAAATCCGATCGCCTATGTGTGGGTTGCGCTGTTGGCGCTGTTGCCGCAGTTGATCGGCCACACCTCATTCAACTGGTCGGTGCGCCGGCTGCCGGCGGCCTATGCCACCATCCCCGTGCTGGGCGAGCCGGTCGGCTCGACGATCCTCGCCATCACGCTGCTGGGCGAAACGGTGAGGCCGCTCACGCTGCTCGGTGCGGCAATCGCGGTCGCCGGCATTGCCATCATGTCATGGCGCGAAGGCAAATCGTGATGGCTGAGGGGCAATCGACAATCGGTAATCGATAATCGGCAATTGGATTCACATGCGCTTTCGCCATCGCACCCTCAGCCTCGTCGCCACACTATTCGGCTTTGCATTGCGGCTGCCCCTGAATAGCGTCATCCCGCCGCGCTGGGATGAAGGCTGGTCGATTGCGCACGCCTCGCTCAGCGTCGGCGAAATTCTGCGCATCACTGCTGCCGACGTGCATCCGCCGTTGTATTACCTGTCGCTTGGCATCTGGCAGATGCTCATGGGACACGATCTGTTTGCGGCGCGCTTTTTGTCGGTGCTGTTGGGGACGCTGTCGATTCCGCTGGCCTTTGTTGTGGCGAAGGCGTGGGCCGGCTCCGCGCGTCTGGCAGTGATTGCGGCGTTTGCTGTGGCGTGGTTGCCGCTCGGCGTGTATTACGGCGCAGTGGTGCGCATGTATGCGCTTGCGCCGGCGCTTGTGCTTCTGGCGGCCTATGGCGCGCTCAAGCTGCAAATTGCAAAGGGTGAAGGGCAAAGCGCATCGCGCTTTCCGCTCGACACCTGGCATTTTCAACTTCTGTTTGTGGTTGGCGCTGCCGGCGCGATGCTCACGCTGTATCACGCGGTATGGGCGCTGGCCGGCATCGCGCTGTATGCCCTGGCCGCCGCGCTGATGCATCGTCGCTGGCCGGCTGTCCGCCGGCTGCTTGTCGCCATCGGCTTGTCGTTGCTCGTCTACCTGCCGTGGGGCGTCTATGCCATTCCGCAGTTCCTGGGCCGCGCTGCGGCGGAGAGCGGCGCCAATATTGGCCAGCAATTCCTCATCAGCTATTTCATCGGCGTCGGCGCGCGCGACCTGACGATGGCGCAGGAGACCGGGAGCGCCGGCGGCCTTGTGATTGTGCTGGTCATCGCCATTGGCATTGGGTTTGCACTCTTGCGCAACCGGCGCGCGCTGCCACAGCTTGCATTGCCGTTGATGATGATCGTGTTCACGCTGGCCGGCGTTGCCTTTGCGGCACGGCAGTGGGCATTCAACGCGCGCATGCTGGTCTGCGCGGCGCCGGCGCTGGCGCTGGCGCTGGCGTGGGCGCTTGAGCAGATGCTGCGCGCGGCGCACACGGCGCAGCGCGCCAAACGAAAATGGGGCGTTGGATATTGGGCAGCCGGCGCGAGCGCGCTTGCGTTGATCGCGATCTATTTCAACACCAGCGTCGATTTTGTCTATCGCAAGACGCTCGAAGTGTTCGATCCCTACAACCCGCACACCTATCGCCAGCACATCGCGCCGTTGGCGCAGTCGAATGATCGCGTGTTCTTCAACGTGCTTAGCCCCGCCGGCTTCTATGCACTCGACCGGCAACCTGATGACCCGCAATGGGATTATGCGCTGACGTGGGACCCGGTGATCGAGCCGCGCGCGCTGTGGGAGCAACGCATCGATGCGGCGGCGCAGCAGCACCGCCGGCTGTGGCTGGTGCTATATCGCGGCCTGGCCGGCAAAAATGGCGATCTGCGCGGCTTCATGGATTCCACATATTTTCCAGCGCATTCAGAATGGGGCGAAGAGGAAGTGTTCTATGGGCTATATGGCGCGCCGCAAACGCCATTGACCAGGCAAGCCGTGACCGCGCAGTGGGGCAACCTGAAGCTGGATGACGTGCGCGTGGGCGTGAATGCGCGCGCCGGCGAGGTGATTCCGGTTGCGCTCACCTGGCGCGCTGCGCAGCCGGCGCCGGCGAACTACAAAGTCTTCGTTCATGCAGCCAAATCCGATGGCTTCGTCGTTGCGCAGCATGACGCGCAACCGCTAAACGACCTGCGGCCGATGACAACGTGGTCGCCGGACGAGCCGGTGCTGGATCATCACGGTCTGGCGTTGCCGGCGGACGTCACCGGCGCGCTCACGATCACTTTGGGCCTCTACAACCCAGACACCGGTGAGCGCCTGAAGACGACCGATGGCCGCGACGCAGTCGAGATCGCAACTGTCAACGTGAGCCCGTGAGAAGGGTCTTCTTTGCCTGCAACTTCGGCTTCATCGAATTATCCATTGCAACAGCCACAGCGCGATCATGCCAGCTGCAATCGTCAGCAGCGTGTTTTTTGTGCGCCACGCCACGGCGATGGCGATGATGCCGGCGATCAAGCGCGCATTCAGCGGCGAAAGAAAAACAGCGCCGTCGCGGATGAGCAACTCTGGCGTGATGATGGCAGTGAGCGCAGCCGCCGGCACATAGCGCAACGCGCGCTGCAACAGCGGCGGCAGGCGCAGCCTGTCCATCAGCGCGATGAACGACAGCCGAAACCCAAATGTGATGAGGCCGACGATGATCAGCGCGAGCAGCAGCGTGGCGTCGTTGCTCATGTGTTGGTCTCCGCCAGCATTCCGGCGATGATGCCGGCGACCACCGCGGTGATCAGGCCGAGCTTGAGCGGCATGGCAAATGCGAGCACCGCGATCACGCCGGCGACAACCGCCGCTGACACAATGGCGCGATCGCGCAGCGCCGGCGTCACCAGCGCGATGAACGTGAGCGGCAGCGCAAAATCCAGCGACCAGGCTGCAGGGATGAACGCGCCAAGCGTGATGCCGGCGAGCGTGGTGATTTGCCAGGTGATCCATAGGCCGACGCCGGCGCCGAGGGCAAACCAGTGGCCATTCGCGCCGCCTTTGTCTGCACGGTTGAAACGCGTGATGGCAACAGCGTAGGCTTCGTCAGTGAGCAAATAGGCAATGGCGACTTTCCAGCGCGCTGGCAGGTGTTGCAGATATGGCGCGAGCGACGCGCTATACAGCATGTGCCGCAGGTTGACCACTGCCGCCGTAAGGATGATGACAAACGCCGGCGTCGCCAGCGCCGCCAGTTGCGTGATGACGAATTGTGATGAGCCGGCGAACACGATACTCGACATGCTCAGCGCGAGGCTGGCCGGCAGCCCATTTGCCATCGCCAATGCGCCGTAGATCAGACCGAATGGCACGACGCCGAGCAGGATGGGCAGCACGCCCTTCACACCGTCCATGAATTCATCTCGCATCGGTTGCCTGCTTTTTGTGAATGGGCGCGCGGCGGATGATGACGATCATCGCGATCACGATGACGAGCGCGATGAGGGTGAGCGGTGTGATTTGTTCGCCGAGCAAGAGCGCAGACCACAGCACGGTGAAGAACGCCTGCAATAGTTGCACCTGTCCCACGCGCGCGATGCCACCGAGCGCCATCCCGCGATACCACGCAAAGAAGCCGAGAAACATGCTAAAGATACCGAGGTAGAGGAGGCCGGCCCACGACTGCGCCGATGCCTGCACACCCTGGGTGGCTGCCACTGCGCCGACGGGGAGGAGCAGCACCGGCGCAGAGATCACCAACGCCCAGCAGATCGTCTGCCAGCTGCCAATCTCCTGCGACAGCTTGCCGCCTTCCACGTAGCCGATGCTGCCGATGGCGACCGCGCCGAGCATGGCGAAGTCGCCGGCATGAATCTGTCCATCACTCGACAAAATAACAAAGCCGACGACGGTGGCGCTGCCGATGATGGCCGCCAGCCAGAACGTGCGCGAGGGTCGCTCGCCAGCGCTGAGCGTGCTGACCACTGCCGTTGCCAGCGGCAGCAGGCCGTTCACGATTGCGCCATGCGAGGCATCGGTGTAGCGCATGGCGAAGGCTGAGAGCAGCGGGAACCCGACCACCACGCCAAGCGCGACAACTGCGAGCCGCCGGGTCTGCGCGAGGGTGGGGCGCTTTTGTTTGGTGATGAGCAGCAATGGCAATGCGAGACTCGCGGCGATGAGCGCGCGGCCGAGGCCGACGAAGATCGGATCGAGGTCGTGCACGGCGATGCGCGTGGCTGGCAAGGTGAAGCTGAAGATCAGCACACCCAGCAAGCCAAAGAGAAAGCCTTGTGTTTCGTGCGCTGTGTACGCCGGCGTTTTTGTCGCGCCGGCTTCGATCGGGATGGATTCTGTGTGTGACATGGCAGTGAGTCAGGCAAAGGTGCGTAGTGTAGCGGCTTGCGTTGAAAAGCAGCTGTAAACCCAGAGTGTGAAAGCATTCGGAACGTGAGAGGCGAATTGGTTTGGGCGATCATACAATCGGGCACAATGGCGCGCATGGATTCCATCCTCTCCCTTGTGCATCACCACCAGCCGGCGCCGCAGCCAGCCCCAAACGGTTCGCCCTTGCTCATCCTCTTGCACGGTGTCGGCAGCAACGAAGACGACCTGTTCGGTCTTGCACCGTATCTCGACCCGCGCTTCAGCATCGTCAGCGCCCGCGCACCCTTTCCGTATGGCTATGGCGGCTATGCATGGTTCGATGTGCAGTTCACGCCGGATGGCATTCTGTTTGACGAGGCGCAGGCGGAGCAATCGGGCCGGCTGCTGTTGAAGTTCATCGGCGAAGTGAGATCGGCCTACGCGCCATCGAAGCTGTTTCTGGCCGGCTTTAGCCAGGGTGCAATCATGAGCGCCGGCGCGTTGCTACGTAATCCAGAATTGATTCACGGCGCCGTGTTGATGAGCGGCCGCGTGCCAGAGGTGAACGATGCGGCGAAAGGCGATGCGTTGCGCGGCAAGCCGGCGCTGGTTGTGCATGGCACCTATGACGAGGTGCTGCCGGTCGAATATGGGCGCAAGGCGCATGCGCTGCTTGCCGGCCTTGGCCTCGACGTGACCTATCGCGAGTTCCCGATGGGACATCAGGTGAGCGAGGAGAGTCTGGCGGTGGTGGATGAATGGCTGGCCGTTCGGGCAGGTCACAACTAGCCGGCGTCTGACCTGATAGGCGGTATGTTTTGTTGGTGTTCTGAATACACTTAGTCGAGCCAAACACACCAAGGCAAATAGCTGCACAAACTGGAGGCAAGTGAATGACAAGTTTAATCAGCAATCCCCACATCGGCCTGGAGACGCATGGGCTGACGAATCTGAAGAGCGTGTATTACAACCTGCACACGCCGGCGCTCTACGAAGAAGTGTTGAAGCGCAACGAAGGCGTGCTGGCGCATCTCGGCCCGCTGGTCGTGCGCACCGGCCAATTCACTGGCCGCTCGCCGAAGGACAAGTTCGTCGTCGATGATCCGGCGGTGCATGATTACGTGTGGTGGAGCAAGGTCAACCGCCCATACGACCCCGATCAGTTCGATGAGTTGCATCGCCGCATGGCGTCGTATTTGCAATCGAAGGATGTGTTCGTGCAGGACTGCTACGCCGGCGCTGACCCGAATTACCGCATGCCGGTGCGCATCATTACGCAATTCGCATGGCACAACCTCTTTGCTCGCAACATGTTTATTCAGGCGAAGAGCGAAGAGTTGCCAAGCTTCGAGCCGGAATTCGTAGTGATCGACTGCCCCGGCTTCCACGCCTTTCCTGAATACGATAAGACCAACAGCGATGTGTTCATCCTGGTGAACTTTGCCAAGAAGTTGGTGTTGATCGGCGGCACGGAATATGCCGGCGAGATCAAGAAGAGCGTGTTCACTGCGATGAATTACTTCCTGCCGTTCAAGAGTGTGATGCCGATGCACTGCTCGGCCAACATCGGCCCACAAGGTGACACAGCGCTCTTCTTTGGCCTCAGCGGCACGGGCAAGACCACCCTCTCTGCCGACCCCAACCGCACCTTGATTGGCGATGACGAGCATGGTTGGAGCGACGCCGGCGTCTTCAACTTCGAGGGTGGCTGCTACGCCAAGGTGATCCGGCTCTCACCGACTGCCGAACCGGAAATCTACGACACTACGCGGCGCTTCGGCACGGTGCTGGAGAATGTGATGATCGACACAGTGACCCGCCGGCTCGACCTGGACGATGCCTCGCTCACCGAGAACACGCGCGCGGCATATCCCATCAGCCACATTCCCAACGCCAAGCGCGATGGCATGGGCGGTCACCCGAAGAACATCATCTTCCTCACCGCTGATGCGTTCGGCGTGTTGCCGCCGGTGGCCAGGCTCAGCCGCGAGCAGGCGATGTATCACTTCATCAGCGGCTACACGGCCAAGGTGGCCGGCACCGAGCGCGGCGTAACCGAGCCGACGGCGACGTTCAGCACGTGCTTCGGTGCGCCGTTCATGGCGCGCCAGCCCAGCGTGTATGCCGAGTTGCTCGGCAGCAAGATCGACCAGCACGGTTCAAATGTGTGGCTGATCAACACCGGTTGGAATGGCAAGGGTGAGCGCATGAAGATCGCCTACACGCGCGCGATGGTGTCGGCTGCGTTGAATGGCGACCTTGACAACGTGGAATACGCGACCGATCCGATCTTCGGTCTGGCGATCCCGAAGACCTGCCCGAATGTGCCGGCTGAGGTGCTGCAGCCGCAGAACAGTTGGACCGACAAGGCGGCTTATGAAGCGCAGGCGCGCAAACTGGCCAGCATGTTCGTAAACAACTTCAAGGAATACAGCGCCGGCGTCTCAGATGCCATCATCGCCGTGGCCCCGAAGCCGTAAAGCCTCGATGCAGAGCAGCGCGATGCGAGATGCGACGCACTTCAAAAGTGCGTCGCATTTTTTAGTCGACAAACAGCGTTGCCAGCACGAAGAACATGGTCATCGCCAGGCCGAGCAGGCACAGCAGCAGGCCGGCGATGCTGGCTTTTGGCGCACGCGCCCTCTCTTTGGCGTGGGTGATGGCGTCGTTTGCGCCAGCGATGACGCCGGCGATCCACACGGCCGGCATGACGCAACCGCACATGAACGGAAATACTTGCAGCAAGGTGCGGCGCGGCTCGAACCCGCCCCCGCCGACGGAAACCTGGAACAGCACAAAAATCAGCACGCCAAATCCCCAGCCGACACCGGCGAGGATCAGGCTGAGGCGGGAAGAGTTCATGTTGAAACAGAGCGCGCAGCGCCGAGAGCCCAGAACACAAGCCACGATGCGTCCTGTGGGTCACGGTTTTGCACATGACACCTGGTTACTCGAGCCTCAACCTTCGATTGCGGTCTATGCGCATCGGTGTTTGCAACACGTCGTTCACGCGCAGAGCCTGCTCCGGCCCAGGCGCCGGCCACAGGTGCGGCTGAATCATGCCGGCGAGGATTTCGATGCCGTCGACGATGCGCGGGCCCGGCCGGCTGAAATAAGCCAGCGCATCCACGGCATATAGTTGCCACAGGTAGGTTGCCGGCAGATCGCGCCACACAGGCAGATCGGCCACGTCGATGAACGCCTGCACGCTGCCGGCGATGTCCTTTTCGTTTGGCATCACCACGACCATTTCAGCCTGCGATGCGATGACGTCATCCCATTCGATCTGCCGCGCTGGTTGACCGGTCTCGCCCAGCACGCAGCGGCCGCCGGCGATCTCGATCATCTCCGGCATCCATCGCCCGCATGCGGACGGTGGATTGAGCCACTCCAGTGCGGCGACGGTGGGGCGATGCACGGCGGCGTTCATTGAGGCGCGCACGCGCTCGATGCGTTCGCGCAGCGATTGCACCAGCGCATTCGCCTCGCGCATTTTGTCTGTGGCCTCGCCGACCTGCGTGATCGACTGAAAGATGCCTTCAAGCGTGGACGGATGGAGTGTGATGACGCGCGCAGTCGAAGCGCTGTGCACGCCATCTGCGCCGGCGATGACGATATCGGGCTGCGCACCCGCCACATCGGCGCCTGCCAGCAGTGGCAGGTCAAGCGCGCGGGCTATTTCATCGCCGGCAGGCGTGAGTGAGACGATCTTCATCCCTGACCGCTATGCAAGCTCGATCTCTCGCCCTTCCTTCGACGAGCGATAGATTGCATCGATGATCTTCAGGCCGATCATGCCATGCTCACCGGGTGATTCGGGCGTCTTGCCATTTACGATGCAATCGACGAAGTGATGCACGGCGGTGCGGTGACCGCTGACGCCGGTCTGCAGGCGCGGGATGATGGTCGAGGGTTGGTCGCTGACGTATTTGAACAGCGCGACTGTCTCGCCGTTTGGCGCGGCGGTGTAAAAGTTGGCGCCGGCCTCGCTGCCGAACAGGCGCACGAAATAGGCATCAGTGTTCGGCTCGCGATGGGTCGCCCACGCGCTTTCAAATTGCAGCACGCTGTTGTCCTCAAAGCGCACAAATCCGAAACCGCTGTCGTCCACATCGAAGGCCGCCGGCTTGATGTTGCGTGGGCGCGTCTTCTGCCCGCGCCCGCCAAATTCGGCAAACGCTGCGCCGCTCACTGCGACGGGTTTGGGATAGCCCTTCAGCCACAGCGCCAGATCCAGCACATGCACGCCGAGGTCGATCAGCGCGCCGCCGCCGCTGCGCTCCTTTTGAGTGAACCATGCGCCGTGCGTGGGAATCCAGCCCTCGCGCATCCAGCCGGCCTTCGCCGCGTAGATGTGGCCGAATTCGCCCAGTGCGATCTGGCGCTTCAGCCACACGATTTCGGGACGATAGCGGTGGTTGTAGCACACCATCAAGGTCTTCCTGGCTGCTTCCGAGGCATCGAGGATGCGCTGGCCGGCTTCCACCGTCGAGGCCAGCGGCTTCTCGCTCAGCACATGCTTGCCGCTGGCGAATGCTTCGAGCGCCACCGGCTCGTGCAGGAAGTTGGGCAGGGCGATGCTGACGGCATCAATCTCTTTTGAGGCCAGCAACGCCTTGTAATCGGTGTAGCGCTGATTTTCGGGAATGTGATATTTGTCGCCCATGGCGTTGAGCGCGGTAGGGTTGACATCGCACAGGGCGACAAGTTCGCAATTGGGATCGCTCTGATACCCCTCAATGTGATTCCAACCGACGCCGACGCCAATGACAGCTGTGCGGATTTTTGAGGTGTTTGACATGGTTTTTTACTCGGGGAGCTTTTGGGCTTGCAGTATTCCTGCCTTGCTTTGATGGCAGTTATAAACGCCAGCGCGGCACTGTCAATCGGTCATTCGCACAGAGGGCGGCTGTAGTTGCGGCCAGGTGTTGACGCAGGACGCAGATGGTTGCTGCGCCGGCAAAGCCGGCAGATTTCGCCACCTATAACTCGCTCAGCGCCTCGGCCAGTGCGTCGATCTCGTCGCGCGTGTTGATCTCGGTGCAGCACACCAGCATGCAGTTCTCCATCTCCGGGTAATCGCGGCTCAGGTCGTAACCACCGATGATGTCGTGCTCGTCGAGCAGATAGTCGTTGATCTCCTGCACTGAGACAGGACATTCCAGCACGAACTCGTTGAAGAACGGTTTGCCGGCGCGCGCCTTGAAGCCGCCTACACGACCGAGCCGGTCTGCGGCGTAATGCGCCTTTTGGTAGCACAGATTGGCTGCCTGCCGGATGCCGTGCTTGCCCATCACGCTGAGATACACGCATGCACACAGCGCCATCAGGCCCTGATTCGTGCAGATGTTGCTGGTGGCCTTTTCGCGGCGGATATCCTGCTCGCGCGTCTTGAGCGTCAGCACATAGCCGCGCCGGCCGGCCTTGTCCACTGTCTCGCCGACGATGCGGCCTGGGATGCGGCGCATGTATTCGCGCTTTGTGCAGAAGAAGCCGAGATAGGGTCCGCCGAAACTCAGCGGCACGCCGAGCGGCTGGCCTTCACCGACGACGATGTCTGCGCCATACTCCGCCGGCGGCTTGAACAGCCCGAGCGAGATCGGATTGGTTACCACCACGAACAGCGCGCCTGGCGCATGGATGCGATCGGCGAGATTCTCCACATCCTCCAGCTCACCAAAGAAATTGGGGTTCTGGATGGCGACGCAGGCGGTTTTCAGGTCGAGCTGATCGTTCAAATTCTCCAATGCAACTTCCACGATCTCGATCTCGGTGTTGTATTGGGTATAGCTGCGCAACACGGCGCGATAGTGCGGGTGAATGTTGCGTGAGATGATGACCTTGTTGCGGCGCGTCACTGCCATCGACATCAGCACCGCTTCAGCAAAGGCCGTCGCGCCGTCGTAATGCGAGGCCGTGCTGATTTCCATACCGGTCAGTCCGCCCATCATGCTTTGGAACTCGAAGATGGCCTGCAGCGTGCCCTGGCTCACTTCGGGCTGATAGGGCGTGTAGGTGGTGAAGAACTCACCGCGCCGGATGATGTGATCGACGAGGCTGGGGATGTAGTGGTTGTAGGCGCCGGCGCCGAGGAAGCACGCGTTGTGATTCACATCGGCATTCGCTTCTGCCAGCGCGTTCATCTCCCACATCACCTCCATCTCTGTCACTGCTTCGGGCAGCTTGAGCGCAGGGAAGCGATATTTCTCGGGAACTGCGACGAACAAGTCATCGATGTGCTGCACGCCGATGCGCGCCAGCATCTCGCGCCGCTCTGCGTCGGTGTGCGGGATGTAGTTCATGGATGGTAGGGTTTGGAGTGCTGAGTGCTGAGTGCTGAGTGAAAGAATACGCTCTAGACCCAGGACCTTTAATTCGGAACCCGGAATTTTTGGCCCGGAACCCTCAACGCTGCACTGCTCAGTGATTTTCTTCTGCCGTCAGTTGCTGCCCATAGGCGGCGGCGTCCATTAGCGCGTCAAATTCGGCTGGGTTGTCGGGCTTCACGCGGATGAGCCAGCCGGCGCCGTAGGGGTCCTTGTTGATTGCCTCTGGCGCGCCTTCGAGTGCGTCATTCACGGCGACAATCGTGCCGCCAACCGGCATGTAGACATCCGATGCGGCCTTGACCGACTCGATCACGCCAAAGGTTTCGCCGGCGCGCAAGGTTGCGCCGACCATCGGCAATTCCACAAACACCAGATCGCTCAACGCCTCTTGGGCGTGGTCGCTGATGCCGCACACGAGGTCGTCGCCGTCGCGGCGCGCCCATTCGTGTGACTTCAAGTAGCGCGCGGATGGATCAATTGTTGTCGCCATGTTGATTGATTCGCAATGAAAATCGATGAAAGGCTGTCAGGCCCCGGCCAAACGAGGGCATCATACCAAAGCCGCGCTTCGTGAGCGCGAAAA
>JBDHWI010000060.1:0-22149 GCA_039810125.1 Thermoflexales bacterium
AACAAACGACTCACGTCTGTGTTTGCTGTGGCGGCTTGCGCGGCGCTGCTGCTCTCGGCCTGCGCGCCGGCAGCCACACCCGCGCCGGCAGCCACTGAGGCCCCTGCCGCAACTGAAGCACCTGCTGCGACTGAGGCGCCGGCGGCCACCGAGGCCCCGGCTGCGACCGAAGCCCCTGCCGCAACTGAAGCGCCGGCGGCTGATGGCGTCGACAAGATCGTCGCGCCTGACTGCAACTACGGCGGCAGCATGAAGTCCATCGAAGCAGTGGACGAGATGACCGTGAAATTCACCTTGTGCTCGCCCGACCCGGCCTTCCCCTTCAAGGTCGCCGGCGATTCGTTCGGCATCCTCGACAAGGATCATCTGGACAAGACTGCCGGCGACAGCATCGCCATCAGCGAAGCTCCCTTCGGCACCGGCCCCTACATGGTGAAGGAATGGAAGCGCGGCGAGAGCATGACCTTCGAGGCAAACCCGAATTACTGGGGCGAGAAGGCCAAGGCGCCCACCTTCGTGCTGCAATGGTCGAAGGAAGCCGCGCAGCGCCTGCTGCAACTGCAATCCGGCAACACCGATGGCATCGCCAACGTTGGGCCAGATGACTTCAAGACGGTTGAAGGGGACAAGGCGTTGAAGCTGTTCCCCGTTCCCGCGGCCAACACGATGTACATCGGCTTCAACAACACCCTCGCACCGTTCGATGACGTGAAGGTGCGCCAGGCATTTGCGCTGGGCATCGATCGCCAGCGCATCGTGGAAGACTTCTATCCTGCCGGCTCGACGGTTGCCAACAGCTTCGTGCCAGACAGCTTTGCAGTGGGCGCATCGCCCAACATCCCCTGGCATGAATACAACCCCGAAAAGGCCAAGGAACTCTTGAAGGAAGCCGGCAAGGAAAACCTCGAAGTCACCATTTCGTATCGCGATGTGGTGCGCGGTTACCTGCCCGACCCGGGCAAGGTGGCGCAGGAAATCCAGGCGCAGCTCAAGGAAATTGGCGTCAATGTGAAGATCGAGGTGAAGGAATCTGGCGCGTTCCTCGACTCGGTCACCGCCGGCAAGGAGCCGTTCTATATGCTCGGCTGGGGCGCGGACTATCCTGACGCCACCAACTTCCTCGACTATCACTTCGGCCCGAACAATCAGCAGTTTGGCACGCCCAACGATGAGATCGTGGCGCTGCTGAAGGAAGGCGCATCGACCGCCGACCTTGCCAAGCGCCAGGCGGCCTACGACAAGGTCAATCAGCTCCTGGTCGACACTGTGCCGATGATCCCGGTGGCGCACGGTGGTTCGGCGCACGCCTTCAAGGCCACGGTCGAAGGTGTGGTCATCAACCCAGTCAGCGCCCTGATCTTCGCCACGATGAAGGGCGAGAAGGACACGCTGGTCTTCACCCAGAACGCAGAGCCGATCAGCATGTATTGCGCGGATGAAAGCGATGGTGAAACGTTCACGGCCTGCGCGCAGGTCTTCGAAGGTTTGCTGTCGTTCAAGCCCGGCACGGCTGAGGTGCAGCCGGCGCTGGCCGAAAGCTTCGAGCCAAATGCCGACCTCACGGAGTGGACATTCAAGCTTCGCCCCAATGTGACATTCACAGACGGCGCGGCGCTGGATGCCAGCGACGTGGTAGCCACCTTCGGCGCAATGTGGGATGCCAAGAATCCGAACCACAAGGGTCGCACCGGCAGCTTTGAATACTGGACAGCCTACTTTGGCGCATTCCTGAATGCACCCAAGCAGTAATTCATTGTTTCTGGAGTGACGCGGTGAAAGGGTGAAAAGGTGACAGGTGACAGGGTGAAGCATCACTCTGTCACCTCATCTCCCCTCTCCCTTTCACCCCATCACTTCGCTCGTCTGCCCACCCCAAAACAATGACTGCATTCGTATCCCGCCGCTTCGCACTGCTGCTGCCGGTGCTGCTCGGCATCCTCATCGTCACGTTTGCGCTGGTGCGCTTGATCCCCGGCGATCCCTGCAAGGCCATGCTGGGAGAGCGCGCCACCGAAGAGAAGTGCAACGCCTTTCGCGAGCGCTACGGTCTGAATGACAGCATTCCCGTCCAGTTCGTGCGCTACATCGGCAATGTGATACAGGGCGATTTCGGCACGTCCATCCAGAATGGCCGGCCTGTCACCGATGTTCTCGCCGAACGCCTGCCCATGACCATGGAGCTAACCTTGCTCGCGACGGTGTTCGCGTCCCTGCTCGGTGTGTCGTTGGGCGTGGTTAGCGCCATTCGTCACAACAGCAGCGTGGATGTTGGGGCGATGGTGTTTGCCAACATCGGCGTGAGCATGCCGGTGTTCTGGCTCGGCCTGATGCTCGCCTACATTTTTGCGTTGTCGCTGAAAGACACCATCTTCCAGTTGCCGCCCTCAGGCCGGCTCACTCCAGGCACCGATCTGCCCTCGCTGTTGGAAGTGTGGGGTATGCAGGATGCCGGCGGCCTGTGGCGCTTTTTCCTCATTTTCATATCAAACTCGGTCATTCTGAATTCCATCATTCAGGGGCGTCTCGATATCACCGTCGACGCGCTGCGACACTTGATTCTGCCGGCGATCGCCGTCGGAACCATCTCGCTCGCCATCATCGCCCGCATGACGCGCGGCTCGATGCTGGACGTGCTGACACAGGACTTTGTGCGTGTGGCGCGCGCGAAGGGTTTGTATGAGCGCGCTGTCATCATGCGGCACGCCTTCCGTAACGCGCTGGTTCCCATCGTCACCGTCATCGGCCTGCAAATCGGCGGATTGCTCTCTGGCGCTGTGCTGACCGAGACAGTGTTCAGCCTGCCCGGGATGGGCACCAAGATCGTTGAGGCCATCACCGCGCGCGACTACCCGGTGGTGCAGGCATTCACTGTCGTCATCGCCATCATCTTCGTGCTGGTCAACCTGATAGTCGACCTGAGCTATGCATACCTGAATCCGCGCATCCGCGTGAGCTAACCATGCAAGAAACCATCAAACAAGCCACGCCGGCGTCGGCCCAGAATGCCATTGAACTGATGAAGGTGCAGACGCCGGCGCAGCGCACCATTCGCCGGCTGTTGCGCAACCGCTCGGCACAGGTGGGCATGGCGTTGCTGGCGGCGCTGATCCTGATTGCCATCTTCGCCGAAGTCATTGCGCCCTACGATCCATTTAAGCGCGTGTCAGGCGTGAAGCGCCGCTCTCCGCCCTGCATCCACCTGCTCGGATGCCCAGCCAACCAGCCGCAACACCTGATGGGCATCGATGGCAACTTCCGCGACTTCTTTTCACGCGTGGTGTTTGGCTCGCGCTTGTCATTGCAGATCGGCATCGTAACGGTGACGTTTGCCGTGATCGTCGGCACGCTGCTAGGTTCGCTGGCCGGCGTCGCTTCGCCCTGGCTGGACAATCTCATCATGCGCGCGATGGACATCATGCTGGCCTTCCCCAGCCTGCTGCTCGCCATCGCCATCGTCACGGTGCTGGGGCCGGGTCTCATCAACACGCTGCTCGCGGTCGCCATCGTGTCGATTCCTGTCTACGCGCGCGTGGTGCGCTCCAGCGTAATCGGCGTGAAGGGATTGGATTACATTGCGGCTTCGGAAGCGCTCGGCGCATCAAAGATGCGCATTCTGTTCACGCGCATTCTGCCGAACTCGCTCACGCCGCTGATCGTGGTGGCGACGCTGGGCATCGCCGGCGCGATCCTTGAGGCGGCCGGCTTGTCATTCCTCGGCCTCGGCGCGCAGCCGCCTACCGCTGAATGGGGGCTGATGCTGGGTGACGAGCGCAACAGCGTATTCAACGCGCCGCACCTCGTGTTCTTCCCTGGCATCGCCATCATGCTCACCGTGCTGGCGTTCAACCTGCTGGGCGACGGCCTGCGCGATGCGCTCGATCCACGTCGGAAGATTTGACCTCTTGAGCGATTGGGCGTTGAGCCATTGCATCGCGCAATCAAACAATGGCTCAATCATGCCATCATCTGCTTCAGCCCACTTTCCAACTGGTGCCTTTGGGTCCGTCTTCAAGCGTGACGCCAATCTCGGCCAGGCGCTTGCGAATCTCATCTGCGCGCGCGAAATCCCTGGCCTTGCGGGCGTCGGCGCGCATCTGAATCATCATCTCAACCAGCGCGGCTTCGCGCTCGGCACTGCCGGCATCTACCGATGATGCGACCTGATCGCGCAACACACCCAACACATCGCCGGCGAGTTCCTTGTAGATGTTCGCCACCTGCTCCAGCACTTCATGGGTTGCAATGCCCTTGTCCAGCCAGCGGTTCACATCGGTCGTCATGTCTTGCAGCGCGCCCAGCGCCAGCGGCGTGTTGAAGTCGTCGTTCATCGCGCTGACGAATCTCATGCGGTATTGATCGAGCGTCTCGATGAGATTGGCGGTCATCGCCGGCGTGCTGTCCTCGCTCAGGTGCAGGTCAACTTGCTTGAGCGCATCCTGCACGCGCCGGCGGGCATTGCTCAGGCGATCCCAACCCTTCGACGCAGCCTGCAATGCGGCATCGCTGTAATCTGCCGGGCTGTTGTATTTGCCGGACAGGATGAAAAAGCGCAGCGCCTCGGCCTTGTAGCTTTGCAGCGCGTCCTTAATGGTGCGGAAGTTGCCAAGCGACTTGCTCATCTTCACGCCATCCACGAGCAGGCTGCCGGTCAGCATCCAATAATTTGCAAAGGGCGCGTCGTGCGCGCATTCGCTCTGCGCGATCTCGGCCTCGTTGTGCGGGAAGATGTTGTCGATGCCGCCACCGTGCAGGTCGAATGTCTCACCCAGATACTTGCCGCTCATGGCCGAGCATTCGATGTGCCAGCCTGGATAGCCGCGCCCCCACGGCGACGGCCATTGCAGCACATGGTTCTCCGGCGCCTTCACCCATAGCGCAAAGTCCTGCGGATGGCGCTTCTCTTCGCGCACAGCCACGCGCTTGCCGGCTTCCATCTCTTCCACGCGCCGGCCGCTCAGCTTGCCATAGTCGGGGTCGCTCTCCACGCTGAAATACACCGAGCCGTTCGCTTCATACGCATGGCCCTTCGCAATCAGCGTCTGGATCATCTCGATCTGCTCCGGCACGTGCG
Source organism: Thermoflexales bacterium (assembly GCA_039810125.1). Taxonomy (GTDB): domain Bacteria; phylum Chloroflexota; class Anaerolineae; order J036; family Brachytrichaceae; genus JBDHWI01. The sequence goes on from JBDHWI010000060.1 coordinate 5,072, forward strand.
CCGACGCGCGCGGCGAGATGTCGGGACGGGTGACGCCGAGCGCGTCCATGTCTTCGAAGTAGGAGCGCATGTAGCGCTCGACCATCTCCATCGGCTCCACGCGCTCGCGGCGCGCGCCCTTCAGGATGCGGTCTTCGCCGTCGTCGAGCATGTGGCCGACGTCGGTGATGTTCTGCACGTAGCGCACGGTGTAGCCGCTGTAGCGGAACCAGCGCACGACCACGTCGAACGAGACATAGGTCTTGGCGTGGCCGAGGTGGGCGTGGTCATACACGGTCGGGCCGCACACATACATATGCACGCGGCCATCGATCAGCGGTGTGAAGTTTTCTTTCTCGCGCTTCAGGACGTTATAGATGACAAGAGACATGTTTGGATGATGGATGTGCAAGAGATGGGGCAACCCGCATCAACGGGGATGCTCATCACAGGTCACTGATGATACACAGTTGTCGGCGATTGGGGTTGCATTATCGCCTGTTATAGCGCGCCGGCCTTTGCATACCACGCCGGCGCTCACCGTCCGGCGAACTGCGGGCTGGGCTTGGCAAAGATCATGCGGCCGGCGGCAGTTTGCAGCACCTTCGTCACGTTCACATCGATGGACTGATCGAGATAGCCCTGCCCGTCTTCGACCACCACCATGGTGCCATCTTCGAGATAGCCGACGCCCTGCCCATTTTCCTTGCCCGGCTGGATGATCAAGATTTGCAGCGTTTCACCGGGCAGCAGCACAGTCTTCACCGCATTCGCCAGCTCGTTGATGTTCAGCACGGTCACGCCCTGAATTGACGCGACCTTGTTGAGGTTGTAGTCGTTGGTCACGACCGGGCAGCTCCACTTCTTCGCCAGCAGCACCAGTTTTTCATCCACGCGCTGCGAGCCGCCCGGGTCGTCGTTGACAATCTTCACCGGCGCCGGTGATTCTTTTTGCAGGCGCTTGAGCACTTCCAGCCCGCGCCGGCCACGCGCCCGCCGCATGCTGTCCGACGAATCCGCGACAAACTGCAATTCGTTCAGCACGAAGCGCGGCACGACCAACTCGCCGCGCACGAAGCCAGTTGCGATGATGTCGGCGATGCGGCCATCGATGATGACGCTGGTATCGAGCAACAGTGGCTCTTTTGGCATCTCTCTCGCCGGCGCAGCAGGCGCTGCCGCCGCCTCATCCGGCTTGCCAGCTGGCAGCTTGATGTTCAGGATTTGGAATAGCTCCCGATAGCGCAGGCTGACCACGCCGAGGCTGAGCGAGCCGAAACCGACCGCCGCGAGAAACGGCAATACCGGCCCAAACGGCTCGGGCAGACGCGAAAGCGGGAAGGCGAGCAACAAGCCAAGCAGCAAGCCGGCGGCCAATCCGATGAAGCCGGCGATGATTTGCGCCGCGCTGAGCGACACGATGCGGTCGAAGAGCGAGCCTACGCGCTTCGCCAACATCGCCGGCACGAGTATCGCGCCGGCGATGCCAAGCAGAAGCATGGTGAAGAGATGGACGATGGTGTAGTTGTCGAGCGGCGGCGGCAGCAGCGGAACGATGAAATCGCCCAGCGACCAGCCAATCAACCCAAACAGCACCGCGCCAATGATCCTCAACGCTATCAGGATGAATGAATCAGTTTTCACAGCGCAAAATAAAGGAAGAAATCCAATAAAAAAAGGCGGACGAAGGAATAATGAAGCGATAGTAACACAGTAGTACAATCTGCGTATGCCCAACCGCTCGATCGAGATGAATCCTGTTTCTCGCATCACCATCAGCGCCATTGGCGAGCCAGGGCATCGCACGTTCTACATGCAGGCGCGCAAAGGCAGCCAGATGGCAACGCTGGTATGCGAAAAAGAGCAGGTCTCCGCACTGTGCCTCGCGCTCCAGCAATTGCTGGATGACTTGCGCACCAAGCACCCGAAAGGCGCCAACTTCATGCGTCTGACGATGGACATGGAGTTGGAAGAGCCGTTCACGCCAGAATTTCGTGTCGGCCGCATGGGGCTTGGCTACGACGAGGACAGCGATCTGGTTGTGATCGTAGTGAGCGAACTGGTGCCGGAGGAAGTCGACACAGAGGAGGCGTCAACTGCGCGCTTTTTCTGTTCGCGCGCACAGGTGGAGGCGTTGAGCCGGCATGGCGCGGAGGTCGTGTCGAAGGGTCGCCCGATCTGCCCACTGTGCGGCAAGCCGATGGACGCCGACGGCAATATCGAGGGCTTCTGCCCGCGCCGCAACGGCCACTCCGACGAAATCGTCTTTGCCTGACGCAGCATCGCACTCTCTTCTCATTTGTTTTTCCGCTTTGCGCGGTACGCTTGCGACATGAGCGAGTCGCTCTCTCTTGAAGCCATCTTGAACATCCTCTCTGAAGGGGAGATGACCTCACTCGGCATGATGCCGTGGGGGTCGAACTACACCTTTCTCGTTCAACTGGTCGATCTGCAGACGAAACACAAGCCGGCGCGCGAGCGGGTCGAATTGCTCGGCGTGTACAAGCCGCGCCGCGGTGAATCACCGCTGTGGGATTTCCCCAGCGGCACACTGTGCCTGCGCGAGTATGCGGCCTGGCTGGTAAGTGAGGCGCTGGGTTGGAGCGTTGTGCCGCCGACGGTGCTGCGCAATGGCGAGAATGGCTTCGGCTCGGTGCAACTCTTCATCGACAACGACCCCAATCAGCACTTCTTCACCTTCCGCGAGGATGCGGCGGTGTGTGAGCAGTTGCAACGCATCGCGCTGTTCGACCTGGCGACGAACAACGCCGACCGCAAGAGCGGCCATTGCTTGCGCGACAGGCAAGGGCATATCTGGGCCATCGACCACGGCATCTGCTTCAATGCAGACTACAAACTGCGCACGGTGATCTGGGATTTCGCCGGCCAACCCATCTCCAAGCTCATGTTGAACGATTTGCAGCAGTTGCGCGCGCAGTTGAGTGACGATCATCCGCTCGGCGAGGCGCTGGACGGGTTGCTCGACGATGACGAAGTGCGCGCGCTCAAAAAACGCCTCGATGGTCTGCTCAAGCTCAAAACCTTCCCCAGCCCCAACCGCTACGAGCGCTCCATGCCGTGGCCCCCGGTTTGATTCTGGTTTGATCCCCGCACGCGGTGCATTTCCCTGCTAAAGTGCGGCGCACTTTTCACATCGCCATGACTCAATTCGCAAACCGCGATCTGCACACCCCTGCAATCCCTGCTCTCCTGCCGCCCTACCCCCTTGCGCCGCAGAACAACGCAGGGGACCCCGGCCTGCTTCTCGCAACGAGGGATGGAATCGAAGGGGCCATCGACTTTATTCAATCGCTCGATCGCGTGGACACGCCACAGCACAGTCACAACTATCACTTTACGCAGGGCATTGCGCGGGCGCGGCATCTCCTGATGCGTTTGGGTGGCGCGCCAAACGCGACCACGCGCTGCATCCTCGTCGCCGGCTCGAAGGGCAAGGGCAGCACAGTGGCAATGTTGTCGTCGATTCTGTCGTGCGCCAGCCACCGCACCGGCATCTTCACTGGCCCGCACCTGCACACACCGGTCGAGCGCTTCGCCATTTCGCACAATGGCGTGCATGCCCTGATGCCCGATGCGACCTTCATCGATTTTGCAGCGCGCATTGAGCAGATCGTGGCAACATGGGATGCGCCGGCGCTCGGCCTGCCCACCCGCTTTGAGGCCTACACTGCGATGGCATATCGCTGGTTCGAGGAGCAGGATGTTGACATCGCCGTGATGGAGATCGGCATCGGCGGCCGGCTGGACGCAGTGAATCTGGCTGAGCCGATGCTGTCGGTGGTGACGAACATCAGCCTGGAACACACGCAATTGCTGGGCGCTACGGTGGGGCAGATTGCGCGCGAGAAAGCCGGCGTCTTGCGCGCCGGCCAGCCGGCCATCTTCGCGCAGCAATGTCGTGAGGCGCTGGACGTGCTGTGCGATGAGGCAGCGCGCACTGGCGCATCTGTCATTCAGGCGGAGATGGGTTGGCACTGCGCGCCGGCCGGCTTTGTCATCTCGCAGAAGGATGCCGGCCAGTGGTTCACCAGCAACGGCACCCAATACTTCACTCCGCTGCTGGGTGCGTATCAGTTGCAGAATGCAGCGGCAGCCCTGGCGGCAGTGGATGCGTTGCGCGCAAAGGGCTTGGAACTGCCCGCGCCGGCGATGCAGGCGGGCTTCGCCCAAACACACTGGCAAGGTCGCTTCGAACTGCTCGGTTTTGCGCCCATCACCGTCACCGACGGCGCGCATACACCGTATTCGATGGCGCAATTGTGCGCGTCGTTGCAGGCATATTTTCCGGGCCGGCGCATGCACTTCATCATGGGCACGCTGCGCGACAAGGATTCGCGCGGCATCCTGCAGGCAGCGGCCGGCGCAGCGGCATCGCTGATTTTTTGCGAGATGGGGGTGCGGCGGGCGACGCCGGCGGCGCATCTGATGGAACTACTGCGCAGTCTGCCGCGTCAAGAAACTGCGTCAGTGCAGCACGCTGGCATCGCGCCGCGCTTGCCTGATGCCTTGTGCATGATGCAACGGTGGGCAGGCGCAGATGATGTGATCTGCATCACCGGCTCGCTGCACCTGGTCGCCGAAGCGCTGGCAATGACAGACGAAAAGGCGCATGGATGACGCGCTTCGATGGCTCAATCACTCAAACACCCATTACCATTGTCTGACTCGTCATGAATCCGCGCTTCAATTCCTCCCGCAAACGCAAACCGATCGGCTTCCTGGTGCTGATCGTGGTGGGCGTGGCGCTGTTGGTGCTACCGGCAGTGGGGTTTGTGGCGTTGCGCGTCGCCGGCGACCTCACCCAGCGCCTGAACCTGATGGCAAGCGGCACCGCCGGCGCGACACCATTGCCGCCGCTCTCGCTGCCAGAGATCGGACTGTGGCAGGGCAAGGATCGCATCACGGTGCTGCTGCTCGGCATCGACCAGCGGCCAGGTGAAGACCCCAACACCGCTCGCACCGACACGATGATGCTGCTCACGCTCGACCCACAGAGCAGAAGCGCCGGCATGATGAGCATCCCGCGCGATCTGTATGTGCCGCTGCCCGACCGCGGCATGGATCGCATCAACACCGCGCATGTCTACGGCGGCCCGCAATATGCCATGCGCGCTGTCGAATACAACTTTGGCATTCCCATCCAGTATTACGCGCGCGTCGATTTCACCACGCTCACCTCGCTGATCGATCTCGTCGGCGGCATCGACGTCTACAACGACGAAGACATCGACGATCCAACCTACCCCGACAACAACTACGGTTACGATCCCTTCGTGTTGAGCAAGGGCTGGCACACGCTGGATGGCAAGACCGCGCTGAAGTATGCCCGCACGCGGCACGGGTCGAGCGATTTTTCCCGCATCAAGCGCCAGCAACAGGTCATCATGGCCCTGCGCGAGAAATTGCGCACAACCGATGCCGCGACAAAAATCCTGCCGCGCATCCCGCAGATCATGCAGACGCTCGGCAGCGCCATCGACACGAACCTCAGCACGATTGAGATTGCGCAGTTGGCGTTGCTGGCAAAAGACATCCCTGATGAGCGCATCGCGCGCGTGGCAATTGACGACACCGCGACACAGCCCTACACCACGCCGACCGGCGGCAGCGTGGTGATCCCTGTGCGCGAGCGGGTGCGCGAGTTGCGCGAACAGTTTTTCAATCCGCCGGCGGCGAGTGCGCCATCATCCACCGCCTTGCCACCAGCGACTGGCCGTATTGCCATCCAGAACGGCACACAGCAGCAAGGGCTGGCCGCCAGCACAAAGGCATTCCTGGAAAGCAAGGGTCACGTCGTCGATAGCATCGCCGACGCGCCGCAGAGCTACGCGCGCACGGTGATCGTCGAATATCATGGCAACCAGCGGCTGGCGCAGGAGATCGCGCAGCAACTGGGCGTGCCGCTCACCAGCATCGCCGGCGTGGCCGAGCCAAACAACCCGCTTGACGCACTCGTCATTCTGGGCGACGACTACCAGCCACGGTAAGTTCTTGGACAGATTGAGCAGAATGAGCAAAATATATCGACTGGCAGAGACGATCTGATCATGGAGAATCTAAACCCTGCCCGGCCTGTTCATCCTGTGAAAGGTTCTTTCCAAAAACATGACTGACCTAACCCAACCGCACCGCCGCTACAACCCGTTGACCGATGAATGGATTCTGGTGTCGCCGCACCGCGCCACGCGACCGTGGCTGGGCGCGGTGGAGAAGGCCGCGTTGCAACAGAAGCCAGCTTACGACCCAAAGTGCTACCTTTGTCCAGGCAACACGCGCGTGAACGGCGTGGTCAACCCAGCGTACGAGAGCGTCTTCGTTTTCGACAATGACTTCCCGGCACTGCTCACCGGCAATGCCACTGCTTCATCCCCCCACCCCTCCGCCTCCTCAGACCTGCTGAAGAGCGAGCAAGAGACGGGCGTCTGCCGCGTGATCTGCTTTTCACCGCGCCACGACCTGACGCTGGCCGAGTTGCCGCGCGAGCAGATTCGCGCTGTGGTGGACACCTGGGTTGCGCAGTGCGAGGAGTTGGGCGCGCGCGATGACATCGCCTACGTGCAACTATTTGAGAACAAGGGCGAGATCATGGGCGCAAGCAATCCTCATCCACACGGCCAACTGTGGGCTACGCGCCATATTCCCACCGAGATCGCAAAGGAGACGCGCGGGCAGTTGCGATATTTCCGGGGCAAGGATGGGGAAAACCTCATTGACTCCACCCCACCTCAGCGCCCGCTGCTGGTTGATTACCTTGAGCATGAATTGAAAGCCGGCGCGCGAGTGATCTTCGAGAATGGGCATTGGGTGAGTCTGGTGCCGTGGTGGGCGGTGTGGCCATTCGAGACGATGCTGCTGCCGAAGCGGCATGTGCGCCGCATCGTTGAGTTGAGCGGCGCAGAGCGCGAGGACTTGGCCGATGCTCTCAAGCGCATCACCGTGCGCTACGACAACCTGTTCGAAGTGTCATTCCCTTACACGATGGGAGTGCATCAAGCGCCCTACGATGGGGAAGAGCACGACGAATGGCAGATGCATCTGCACTTTTATCCCCCGCTATTGCGCAGTGCCACGGTGAAGAAGTTCATGGTCGGCTACGAAATGTTGGGGCAGCCGCAACGCGACCTCACTGCGGAGCAAGCGGCAGAGCGCATTCGCGGCCTGAGCGAAGTGCGCTTTGCATGAAAAAAAGAGCCAGAGGTTCTTGAAGAACCTCTGGCTCTTTTGCGAACGCGCGAAGAGATCTAAACCGGCCCCAGTGGGATGCCGCCTGGGCCGATGCCGGAATTGCGCTGGAAGCGTTCCTGCTCAACAGCGGCCAGCGTGATTGCCTCGGCAGCTTCGCGGTCGGCGGTGAAATATGTCACGGTGCCGCCGAACTCTTCCAGCTTGGCCTTGGTGGGGAACACCTCATCGTCATCGGCAGTGACGACAAGCGCAGCCTTGCCACTGGTCAACTCATTCTTCAGTGTGTCGAGATCGCCATCCGTCAGGCCAAGGCTCTTGTGCTTGAATGCGCCCAGCACCGAGCCGCCGACCAGGCCGGCCAGCGCGCCACCCACCAGCGTGATGCCGCCCGACAAAATACCGGTGACGATGCCGATCACCGCACCGGCCTTCGCGCCGGCGCCGGTTGCCTTTGCACCGACGTTCTCCACCTTGATCTCGCCGTTTTCCACGGTCAGCACGCCGATGCCGCCGAGCTTGATGTCGTCATTGGCCTGATCCCAGCCCTTGAGCGACACCGTTGCGCCTTCAGCAGCAGCCGCTGACGGGAAGTAGGCGATGATGACGTTCTTGTTTGCGTTGGACATGTGATTGCTCCTCCGAGAATATTCGTGGATTATCCACGAGAAATGTAAAGCGCCGGCGTAAAGGTCAAGCCCGCGGCGCATCGCATCGGTGAACGCTCACGCCATCGTGTTGCCGTCGGCGCTCACATCCTTGCAGCCCACCAGCTTGATGCCAGCCTCCACATTCGCCTCAAATCGGTTACCGATGACGATACTCTCACGCACACGTTCGAACTGCACTCCAATGCGATTGTCGCGCAGCGCGTTGTCGCGCACGGTGAAGCCGGCGCAACGCTGTTTCGAGAGAGCGCCCTGGGGGGAGAACGACGCGCCGCGAAGATGCGCATCACTCGCGGTCGAAGGGCGCTCTGTCCAGGCATGCAGTGCCACATCGTTGTGGACGAAGGTGTTGCCAGTGATCCTCGTCTCGTGGCTCTCGGCGCAATCGGGAAAGAACTGTGTGAATGCGCCGGCATTGCGCTTCGCTGGGTCGTTGATCCACAGTTGCACGCCGGCGCCGTTGCGCTCAAAGGTGTTGCCCGCAATCGTGTTGTGGTGACCATGCTCGATGGCCACGCCGGCGATGCGATTGCCTTTGATCGAATTCCCCTCGACTGTCGTCTCGCTGGAATAACCCAGCCAAAAGCCATAGCCGCAGTTTTCAGCCTTGTTGTTGCGGAAGACATTGCGCTGCGAAAACGTGGCCTCAAAGGCGATGTTCGGACTGAAGCTGCCGTCGTTGTTCTCGAACAAATTGTCGTTGCACGGCGTCTTGATCTGATCCTTGTGGAAGCCGCCCAGAAAGACGCCGTCGCCGCCACCGCGCAGCTTGTTGCCGCGGATGATGTTTCTTGAAGCGTTGCACATCATCACCAGGCCGGCGGCATCCGCGCCGTTGTGATAGCGCTCGCCGCTCGGATCGGATGAGTAGATGCGGCAGCAATAGTCTGCGATGTTATTCTCGATCACATTCTCCGACGACTCGAACAGCAGGATGCCGTAGCCGCTGTTGAATGAGGCATTGTTGCGCGCCAACTCCACGCGGTTGCAGCCGTAGAGCAGGACGCCGTTCTGTTGATGCTGCAAGTCGTTGCCCACCACAAAACTGTCCTTCACGCCGCGCAGGAAGATGCCGGCGCCATACGCCTCGTCTGCGCCGAGCCACACATCCAGAAATGTGTCGGGTGAGGGAATCTCGCGCGTGCGGGTGACGGCGCAATTTTCGATGCGGATGTTCGCGCCGGCATTCACCGTAATGCCGTGCTCAAATCGCTCAGCGCGGATATTCTTCACCGTCACGCTGATGCGCTGATTCACCCGCACGCCAGCGCCGTTGAAATCCTTGCCGATCAGCAGCGCGCCGTTGCCATCCAGCGTGATGCCATTCTCGGCGATGAAGATGCCATTGGGCAGGTAATACACGCCGGGCTTGAACGTCGTATCCTGCTCGATGATCATGCCGTCTTCTGGGATGACGAGGTTGTGGGTCATGGATTGCGCAATCCTACCCGCATCTGCGCAAGTAAAATGCCCGGGATGAACATTTGGCTGGAAACCCACAATCGCCCCCTCATCATCGGCCATCGCGGCGCAAGCATGCATGCGCCAGAAAACACCCTGGCTGCGTTTCAGTTGGCGATGGCGCAGGGCGCAGACGGCATCGAACTGGATGTAAAGCGCTGCGCCAGCGGCGAAGTCGTTGTGATGCACGACGCAACCGTCGATCGCACGACCGATGGCGCGGGCAGTGTGCATGACCTGACGCTGGCGCAACTGCGAGCGCTGAACGCCGGCGACGGCGAGCGCGTGCCGACGCTGGACGAAGTGATCGAACTCACAGCCGCATCTGCCGCCCCCTTTCTCATCAACATCGAGGTGACGAACTATTCCACGCCGGCAGACGGCCTGGAGCAATGCGTGGTCGACGTGGTGAAGCGTCATGCCTGCTACGAGCGCATCTTGTTCTCATCGTTCAACCCGCTGGGTGTGAAGCGGTTGGCCGGTTTGCTGCCCAGCGTGCCGCGCGGGATGCTCTACGCCGGCAACATGCCGATCTTTTTGCGCGAAGTATGGCTTGCGCCGTTTGTGCCGCATGAGTTTCGCCACCCCGAAGCCGGCATGGTCACGCCAGAATACGTGGCGCGACTGAATGCACAGGGCAGGCGCGTAAATACGTGGACGGTCAATTCGGCGGAAGAAATTGTGCGCATGACACAGTGCGGCGTGCAGGGCATCATCGGCGATTCGCCGGCGAGGATAAAAGAGGTGCTTGGCAAGCAGTAATCGGTCGTGGTGCGGCATGCGCAACCAATCACTGCTCACCATCGCATTGCCGCACCGCAGCGGAGAGGACAGGATTTGAACCTGCGAGGCTTTTTACACCTACGCGCTTTCCAGGCGCGCGCATTAGGCCAGACTATGCTACCTCTCCATGTGCTTTGCGCGTTGTGAATTGTACTCAATTCATTCAGCGCGTCGGGCACTACAGTGGATAGATCATCGGAACGGCAAGGAATCCCACACGGCTTGTGGGATAACGTGTGGGATAACATTCGGTCACGAAATCAAGCCCAATCCACCATCACGCCGGCGCTCACAATCGCGCTGCGCACCGCTTCGGCATCGCGCAGGCGAATGGAGATGCAGTTGGGCGCGAAGCGATCCACCACCGCGCGGCGAATGTCATTCAATTTCAGCAGCGCATCCATCATCGCGCCGTCCTGCGTCTTCACGATCACCAGCGGTTCCATGCGCGCTTCCACACCGCGCTCGCTCCAGCGCGTAATGGCCTTTGCGAGCGCCGCCGGCGCCGGTTGACCACTGCTCTGCTCCAGAAATTCCAGCACGCGTTGCGCGCGGATGCCTTGCTCGCGCGCCCGCGCCAACGAGCGCGCTGTGAGCAAATAGGTGAATTTTTCGCCGGCGGTCTCCTGCCAATCAGCCACGCGCGCCAGTTGAAAACGCTCGAAGCGCAAAACGCCGGCAATTGTCACGCGGCCATCGTTTGACAGCGCAAGCGGCTTGTCTGACGCAGCGGTGTGCGCCGGCGCGTCTAACGACAGCCACGCCAGCGGCTGCTCGATCACGTAGCGAATGAGCGCGCCCTCCACCTCGTCCCAATGCGCGAAACCATGCAAAAATTCACCGCTATGCGCGTCGCGCACATGCCATGTGTCATAGCGCCCATCGGGCCGCGCAAAGTCAGGGTTGGTCGCTTTCACGTGGGCGATGAATCTCACCAACTGGGTATTGCGATCCGTGCGTTGCGCATCCAGCGCGCGCGAAGCATCATTCTCATGGCTCAATGCATAGCTGTTCCATGCCTCCACGATCACCTGGCGCTCGCGCGCGGGGTTGTTGCTCCACGCATGCGTCATCTGCAACGAGATGCCCGGCACATGCGCAAGATCATTCCACTCAGCATCATCCAGCCAGGCATCGAAGAGCAGGTCGCGCTGGGCATCATGCCGGCTTTGCAGCCACTGTGTCACTGGCTGGGGGATGAGGCGCAGCCGGCTATCGCTCACGCGCGTCCAGCCCAGTTTGTTGATCAGGTGCAGCAACAGCGCCAATCGCGCTTCGTCCGCGTTGCGCAACATTGGCAGCAAAGACTTGCGCGATGCTGCATCCCAATCGCCATTTGCGCGCGCCCGCACTTCGCCACCCTGAATATGACACAGGATCGTCGTCACGTCATCGAGCAGCGATGAATGGCGGATGGCGGATGGCGGATGCTCCCCGTCGGCGGGCTTGTGGCGTTGATCTTCGAAGGTGACGTCTGGCTCTGCCGGCGTGAGCAGCGCGCGCAGGTCGTTTGGCACGAAAACCATCTCCACCGGCGCGCGCAACGTTTTATCGAAGGCGCGGAAGACGAAGCCGTAATACCACAGCGTTTCAGCGGCGTTGTCCGGCGTCTGCCAGGGGCGCTCGCGCTCCAGCTTGCCCGGCCCCATCAGACGAATGGCGCCAAAGCGCCTTTCAAACGCAGCCAGCGGCAGTTTCCCACCGGCGTTCAACACCGCCTCCAACGCTGCGCGCGCGCCTTCCGGCAATGCAGCCTTTGCATCCAGCGCGTGTCGCTCAACCAGCATGTGCGCCGCTAGCGACTCCACCACCTCGTTTGGTGTTGTGGCGCTCACCGGCGCATCCCACAGATCGCCCATGGCGATCACGCGGGGCAGCGGCTCATCGAGCAGGCAGGCGCGCAGCGTTCTCACGATCAGTTCTGAGTTCCTAGTTCTGAGTCGTCATGTTGCACTCGGAACTAGGAACCCCACACTCCGCACTCAAAACTTCAGCGCGCTCATCGTGCCGCGCACGAGATCGGCGCTCTTCTGCATCATTGCCCGCTCGTCGTCATTCAACTGCACCTCGATGATCTTCTCGACGCCGTTGCGACCCAGCACCACCGGCACGCCGAAGTACATATCCTTCAAGCCGTACTCGCCATCCAGATACGATGCGCATGGCCGGATCAGCTTCTTGTCCTTCAAAATCGCTTCAACCATCTCGGCCACGCTTGCGCCGGGGGCAAAATAGGCGCTGCCGGTCTTGAGCAGGTTGACGATCTCGGCGCCGCCCTGGCGCGTGCGCTGCACGATGGCATCCACGCGCTCCTGCGGCATCAGCTCGGTCATGGGGATGCCGGCAATCGTGCTATAGCGCGTGAGCGGAACCATCTCATCGCCGTGGCCGCCCAACACGAAGGCGTGCGTGTTCTCTACGCTCACGCCCATCTCCATCGCCATGAACGTGCGCATGCGCGCGCTGTCCAGCACGCCGGCCTGCCCCAGCACGCGATTTTTGGGGAAGCCCTTCTGGTTGAGCAGCCTGTAGGCAAGGTAAGTCATCGTGTCGAGCGGGTTGGTCACGACGATGACGATGGCATTGGGCGAGCTGCTGGCGACGTTGTTCATCACATCAGTGATGATGGCTTGATTCTTGCCAACGAGATCCTCGCGCGTCATGCCGGGCTTGCGCGGCAAGCCGGCGGTCACAACCACGATGTCGCTGTCCTTGATGTCGGCGTAATCGGTGGTGCCAGTCACTTGTGTGTCATAGCCCAGCACCGGGCCGGCTTCCATCAAGTCGAGCGCCTTGCCCTTCGGCATGGTCTCAGTCTGCGGAATGTCGAGCAGGACGATGTCGCCGAGTTCACGCTCGGCCAGCCAGTGCGCGGTGGTGGCGCCCACGAAGCCGGCGCCGATGATGGTGATCTTGTTTCGCATGATCTATGTTGAACTCCTGGTTGTAGTGATGGGTAATTGACAATGGATCCCGCTCAATCGATGCGCATGCTCGTGCGGGCTGCCGGTCGCCAATTATCGATTGCCAATTACTGCTTGCCGCCAATTATCGCCGCTTCATACATCATCAGCCACTGCGAAGTGATGTCACGGATGTCAAAGCGGTGGCTGAGCTTTCGCGCGGCCTCGCCCATGTCGCGCCGGCGAATGGGATCATCGCACAGCGCAATGATCGCGCGCGCCAGATCATCCTCATTGCGCGCCAGCACGCCGGCCTGCATGCTCTCATCCTCGACGCTGAACTCATCCCACCAGCCGGCTTGCAGCCCCACGAACGGTTTGCCGCTCGCCAGCGCTTCAATCACCGAGACGGGATTCACTTCGCTCAACGACGATGTGGCGAAGACATCAGCCATCGCCAGATAGCGCGACACATCCTCACGCGGCACCGCGCCCAGAAAGTGCGCGCGATTTGCAACAGGCGCAAGCGCTTCATCCAGCGCCTCGCGGCTCGCGCCATCGCCGATGACCACCCAATGCGCATCCGCGCCGGCCTGCACCGCCTTCACCAGCGCATGCGCAAATGCCGGCAGGTTTTTCTCTGGCGTCAGCCGGCCCACATACACGAACACCGTTGCATCACACGCAATGTTCAGCCGCGTGCGGGCATTGCAATCGCCAGCCAGCCCAAACTGATCGAGCCGGATGCCATTGCGCACCACGCGCACCCGCTCGGCTGCGTCGGGCGCAAGCCGGCGCAACAGTTCAGCCGTTTCGTTGGATGGAGCAGTGGCAATGGCGCTCTCGCGCACAGCGCGCGCGATGAACTTGAACGTGGCGAGGCGCATCAAGGGTTGGATCAGGCGCGGGTAGTTTCCGATGTATAGATCGTGGCGCGTGTGATTGGTAAAGACGAGCGGTTTCCCGTGTCGCCGCGCCAGTTGGCGCGCGATGTCGCCGGCCATAAAGGCTTCGTGCGCGTGAAATACATCCAGCGCATCGGCCAGTGGCCGCCATGCATCGGTCAGGGTTGGGAAATAAAAAGGCGACGTGGGGATGCGAATGCCGCGCGCGCGAATGACATTTCGTTGTGCGTCGCTGTGCCTGCGGTTGCCGGCAGTGAAGACATGCGCCAACTCGCCGCGCGACAACAACTGCGCGTGATGCTCAGCCACACACGCGCTGACGCCATTGATGATGGGTGGATAGCTGTCGGTGAACTGGCCGATGTGCATGATTGGCGCAACAGGCCAATGTTACCTGCAATCAGACCGTTTTTTCACTCCCCGTTCGCCATTTCGACTGCGCACTCGTAGTGGTCGTAGCGCGCCAAACCATTGCGCGCGTCGAGTTCGATGGCGATCAGATCAATCTGCCATTGCGCATCGAGCAAGTTGTTGACATCGAGATATGCCTGCGCAGTTTCGATCAGTTTGGCGCGTTTGCGCGGGGTGATGGATTCTTCCGGCGAGCCGAACGCGTCGCTGCGGCGGGTGCGCACTTCCACAAAGGTGATGACGCCGGCGCGCTCGGCGACAATGTCGAGTTCGCCATGCCCCTTGCGCCAGTTGCGCGCCAGCACGGCGTAGCCCTGTTCGGCCAACTGTTTCGCAGCAATGGCCTCACCCCACGCTCCGACTTCGCTGCGCGTCGCCATTCAATCCTCTTCCGATTCGGGCGGGTGCGCAGCTTCGCGGCCGGCGATGCTGCCAGCGATAACGCTGACGATCAGGCTGATCACGCCAAAGACGAAGATGAGACCAACGCGAATGCCGCTGTTCGGCACTTGCGCCATCAGCACGAGCGTAAACGAGACCAGGCCGGCAATGGCGCCGAGCCCCACCCACACCCCGATGGCAGCGCCGGCCACGCGACCGAGGCGCGGGTCGGTGAATCTTGAGGCAGACTTGCGGCCGGCCATGATGGCGAGTGTGCCGGCGACGATGACATTCGTCCACCAGCCAGCCACCAGCGCCGCGCCGGCCAGCGCCACGTTGTTGCCGGCCAGCAGCGTCATGATAAACAACTGCACGCCAATCGAAAGCACCGCCGTCGCCAGCAGCGTGATGATGAAATAGCGCAGGTGAAGGCGATTCATGGGATCGGGATGTTGAAGGCTGAATTTCGGAATCCAACCTTCAACATGGATCAGTGGCGGAAGTGCCGCACGCCCGTGAAGACCATGGCGATGCCGGCCTCGTCAGCTGCGGCAATCACTTCAGCATCGCGCATCGCGCCGCCGGGCTGCACGATGGCCTTCACGCCGGCCTTCACCGCCTCAGCAAGACCGTCGGCAAAGGGGAAGAATGCATCGCTCGCCAGCACTGCGCCCTTGGCTTTGCGGCCGGCGCGCTTTGCCGCGATGGTCACACAATCCACGCGGTTGGGCTGGCCGCCGCCGATACCAACGGTCATCAGCACGCCCTTGCTCTCCTTTGCCAGCACAATTGCATTGCTCTTGACGTGCTGCGCGGCCTTCCATGCGAATTCCAACTCGCGCATCTGCGCGTCGGTCGGCTGCGCCTTCGTCACCACGCGCCACTGCGCATTTGCGGGATCGCCTTTGTCGGTGCTTTGCCGCAACATGCCGCTGGTGATGCTGCGCCATTCGTAGGCCGGCGCTTTTGTTGCAGCAGGATCTTCGATCTCCAGCAGCCGGCAGTTTTTGCGCTTGCTCAGCAACTCGCGCGCTTCGTCGGTGAAGCCGGGCGCGGCGATGCACTCGATGAACAGATCGCCCATCGCCTCGACCGTCGCGGCATCCACCTCCCAGTTCGACGCAATCACGCCGCCAAAGGCAGAGGTGGGGTCGCTGTTGAATGCGGCGGTGTAGGCCTTGTGCAGTTCATCGGCGCTGGCGATGCCGCACGGGCTGAGGTGCTTGACAATGACAACCGCCGGCTGGTTGAACGACGTCACCGCGCGCCATGCCGCGTCGAGGTCGAGCAGGTTGTTGTAGGAAATCTCCTTGCCTTGCAACAGCTTGCCACCCAGCGGCCCTTCACAAGGGTTGTTCAACGAATAGAGCGCGGCGGTCTGATGGGGATTCTCACCGTAGCGCAGATTCTGCACGCGGTGCAGCGTCAGCGTCGTCACTGCTGATTCGGTCGATTGCAGACCCATCAGATAATCGCGGATGGCCGAATCATAGCTGGCGGTGTGCGAGAACGCCTTCAGCGCCAGCACCTCGCGCGTCTCCTGTGAGACATGCCCGTGCCGGCCAAGATCGTTCAGCACTAGATCGTAATCGCACGGATCGCAGATGACGGCCACGCGCTCGTAGTTCTTGGCGGCCGCGCGAATGAGCGCCACACCGCCAATGTCGATGTTCTCGATGGCATCGCGCAGGGTGACATATTTTTGCGCGACGGTTTTTTGGAAGGGATACAGGTTGACGACGACAATGTCGATGAAATCGGCCTGGGTGCGTCGCAAGTCGTCGCGGTCAGCCTCGTTGTTACGCGCGAGAATGCCGGCGTGGATGACAGGGTGCAGCGTCTTTACGCGCCCTTCCAGGATCTCGGGCGAGTGGGTCAGTTGCTCAACGGTAGTCACTGGCAGGCCGGCGTTCTGAATTGCGCGCGCCGTGCCGCCGCTCGCGATCAATTCGATGCCGTGCTGGTGCAACCCGCGCGCAAACTCGACGAGATTGCTTTTGTCGGACACAGAGAGAAGGGCCTTCATGGTGCCGGCATTATAGGACGCGCTTGATTGCATCCACGATCAATTGGTGCTCCGCCTCGTGCATGCGCGCCTCAAGGTCGGCCAGCGTGTCATGCGGGTAGATCGGCACATCGACGGTGAGAATCGCCGGCCCGGTGTCCACGCCTTCATCCACGTAATGCACCATCGCACCGGTGTGCGTGATCTGGCCGCGCTGGAAGGCCACAAAACCCTCTTCGATGCCATGCGCGCCGGCGAACATGCCTGGCAACGCCGGATGCAGGTTGATGATCTGGCGCGGGAAGCGTTGCAGAAAGGCCGGCGACAAAATGCGCATCCAGCCGGCGCACACGACCAGATCGGGTTGAAAAAGCGCGAC
>JBDHWI010000061.1:0-21996 GCA_039810125.1 Thermoflexales bacterium
CGTCCCAATTCGCGCATCAAGGCGATGTCGAGACCATCGAGTTGAAACTGCGCAGTGTAGAACGCGAAAGGCGCATAATCGCCTGAGGTGCCGACCTTCAACACGCCGGCGGCGCGCACGCGAGAGAGATCGTCGTTGGCCGGCGTGGGTGTTGGCGTCGGCGCAGGTTGCGGGCCGCACGCGCTCAGGATAAACGCGACGACGGCGAGTGGGATGACGATGACGCGCCAGTTTGTCTTCATGTGCGATGGGCTCCTTTCCTCAGGCCGAGATGATACGCGGGGATGAAGAAAAAGGGGCGGGATGCGGGGAAGGGTGTTCCGTCTCTTGAACCTCACTCTCGCTTGAATAGATTGCGCTTGGCATAGACCGCTGCAGCCTCACGCACGAAAGCCGCTGTTTCAATGGCGCGATAATCGCGCTCCAGCGCATCGGCCATCGCCAGTAATTCTGCCTGCGTCGAGCGGCCCGGCCGCAACAGCTCATACATTTTGAGCAGCGTCTCGTTTGGCACGGCGGTCAACTCGGCGGCGCGACGCAGATTTTCCGCCAGTTGCGTGTAGCCGGCGCCCTGCGCCACCTCAGCCTGATGGCGCAACGTGTCGGGTGAAATCTGAAAAGTCATTTTAGATTGTGGATTTGCGATTGCGGCAGTCAATCGACAGTCCGCATTTCGAAATCAGAAATTCAAACGTCAGGTTCCCAATCGAAGAACAATTCCTGCGCCGGCTTGTCGCGAATCGCATCGGTCTCATGCCGGTGCAACAGTGCCGTCTTCACGATCAAGCGCAGCCGCGCCCAATTGTCCACAATCACCGACACTGGTTTCACCACCTCGCCCCTGGCATACCTGGCTGCGTTACGCCCCAGCGCCTCGTACAACTCCAGCGTCATGCTGGGCGAAAACGAGAACAACTCCAGGTTGTGCAGGCGTGGCATGCCGCGCCGGTGAATGACGGCGGTGCCGCGGCTTTGCAGGCCGACGCCGATGCCACTGCCGCTATAACTGGACGCGGTGAAGCCGAGTTGCGCGCAGTCGCTGGTGCGATACACCTTGATCAGCCGCGCGGTCATGCCCTCTTTTGCCACACCGGTGAAGATCGCTTGCAGCACGGCATCGTGATCCAGCCCGTTGATCGTCTTGACGAGCGAGGCGCCAAATGCCGGCCCCACCGCGACAATGACTTCGTTGAAGCGACCCTGCCTCGCCTCGCCCACCTCATGCAGATTCGTCAGTGGCTGACCAGTGCGGTCGGCGATGAAATCACGCGGCGAGTGTTGCTGCGGCAGGCGTTGCATCTCACGCCAGCGTTGGCTGCTCACGCGATAGCCCGTGCCAGGGCCGGTGTAGTCGTTGGGGTCGGTGATGGCGGATAGCACGCGCAAGCTTTCATCTTCACTTCCGTTCGCATGGAGATTGGGAAGGAAGATCGCCGCCGGCTGCAAATAGTCGCCCAGTGCGCGTTGGCGCAGCATCTCATCGAGCGCGCCGGCGGTCTGTGCAAAGCCGCGCTCGCGCAGCGCATGAATGACATCGACGATGGTTTTGTCGCCGGCAAGAAACCCGTCCGCCGCGGCCAGGTCGGCCACCATGTCGCGCGCTGGCATGTCATCGCTGCCATGCGCGATCACCGCCGCCTCCACTTCGTCATCACGGATGGCGGGGAAGCCCATGCCGGCATAGGCGGCTTGAATCGTCTGTGCGCCCTTGCGCCGAATCGCCAGCACTTCGTCTTCCGTCACCGGCCGCAATCCGCCATCCACCTGCATGTCGCGCTGCAAGACGTTGTAGTCGTCGAAGTCCTCGGCGTCAAAATTGCCGCCGCCAAACATGTTGTCGCGCCGCGGCACGGCGCTGTAGCCGCTGAAGATGAAATCTGTGCCGGGGATGAATTGCAGCATCAGCTTGGCGCTCTTGCGGATGGCGCTATGCGAAGCGAGCGCATCGTTGCCGCTGGCAACCTCAAGGCCGAGCATGGATGCGATCAGATTCTCGGCCAGCACTGCGCGCACGCCGCCAGGCAGGCTTTCAGGCAGAGCAATGCAGGAAATGCTGCCGTTCTGCACACCCTGGCTGCCGGCGCCGCGCGTCACGCACAGGCAGCGCGCCTCCAGATACAGCATGCTTTTGCCTTCGCTGCTGCCCATCAGGGCTTCGCTGCCAGTGCCGCTGGTGAATCTGATCTTGATGCCGCGCGAGGCATACGCCGACGCGAGGAACCCCTTGCTCCATGGCGTGTCGTCGCCATCCACAAAGCTGCGCTCAGTGCCATATACGCTAAGTGTCTCGGCGTAGCTGGTCAGCCCCTTCATTGCCACGCGCAAGCCCATGCTCTCCTCGATGGCGCATTGCGTGAGCACGCCGGCGCGTCCGGTCTGCGTGCCAACCAGGATGGCGAGCGCATTCAGCGGCGCCATGCGCGCGATGCCTACGGTAGTCTCGGCCTCAGCAAAGCCGCGCAGCGCAGCTTCGGCGGCGTCGGCGGCCAGCAGCGCGGGATTTTCGCGCTTGTTGGTCACATGTGCCTGGTTCGCCGGCGTGCGCCGCACGCGCATCTTTGCCAACCCCATCATCATCTCCAGCACGCTCATGTGTCGCACGATGTCGCACAACTTGGCCGGCGTGCAGCCCAGCACCAGCCGGCGAACCTCGTGTGCTGGCACATTGATGTCGGCCAGCATGCGCGCAAGTTGCAACGAGGGCGCGCCCATCGCCTCGCCGGCAACGCGCAGGTCGAGGCAGTGATCGGCGATGAAGGTGTCGATCATGTCAAACTGCTCGCGCGGCTTGCCGTCCATTTCCACAACCGTCCTCTTCGCGTGGGAGAGGGTAGGGGTAGGGGGCGAGAGGCTGAGCGACGGCTGCGGATCGTTTGGTCCGTCGGCAACGATCAGGCCGGCATCCGGCCACTCTTCAACAAATGTCTCCTTGTTGATGTCGCGCTCGGCCAGTTGCTGAAAGCGAAGTGAACGCGTGAGTCTGGTCATCGATACGGTAGTGTAAGTGATCTGCGATGTGCTCAGATCATCCGATCCTGATGATGCGCCAGCTATTCACCATTTGGTTGCTGCCAGCGCGTATACTTTAATGACGGTGGTTATGCGTTGCCATCATGCAGGGCGATATCCACCAGTATTCTTCACAAAGGGAGTTTCGATCAATGGCAGACACATGGCTCACCACACTTATTACTGACACCCCTCAAGCCGGCTTCGAGCTTGCAATCACGCTGAGCCGGCGTGGAGTGAAGTACACACAGCCAGACACAGAAGTGCTCAAGAGGCTGCGCCCGGAATATGCGGAAGATGCGAAGGCGCTCACGGCGGCATCCCAGGTCGTCGCCATCAATTTCCAAACCATTGCCGCTGCCAACAACTATTGGCGCAAGTGATTGGCAAACAGCAGAATCATGTGTTTCGGGTCGGCACTGCTTCACGGTGTTGACCCGAAACGATGCAGACGTTACGCTTCCCTGCATGCGTGTCCGGCCTCATAGCCCTCGATACTGAAAGTCGCGCACCACATCGCGGAACTGGCGCCACATCAGCCATGCCATCACGGGCGTGAGCACAACAAACACCGCCCAAACCACGACCAACCCGCCGTTGATGATGTTCACCATCAGCGCTGCGATCAGCACGATGGCCCACAGCCCGCCGCCGAAGATGATGAGCGGCGCGCGGGTGTTGCCAACACCGCGCAATCCACCGGCATACACGAACAAGATCGCCAGTGGCGGCATGCTGAACGCCATCACGCGCAAGGCGGCAGCGCCGGCGTCAATCACGCCGGCATCTCCGGTGAACATCCGTATGATCTGCTGCGCGAAGACGACCAGAATGACCGAGAAGCCGGTCATCCAGATCAGCGCGCCCTGCGTGGCAATGCGCGTGACAGCCGATCCATCGTCGATGCGTCGCGCGCCGACGCTTTGGCCAACCAGCGCAGTGGCGGCAACTGCGAAGCCGAAACCTGGCAGGAAGGCGAGTGAGAGTGCATTCACTGCAATGCGGTTTGCAGCCAACATGTCGGTGCCGAGCCGGCCCACGATCATGGTCAGCGCGAAGAATGCGCCAGCGCTCAAGATCTGTTCAAGCGCCGCCGGCACGCCGATGCCCAGCACCTGCTGCGCCATGCCGAAGTTTGGCTTCCACTCACCGCTGCCGCGAATGGTGATGCCATTGCGACCGCGCCACAGCACTACCAGCAGAATGACCAGCGCGACTGCGCGACCGATGAAGGTGGCCCATGCGCTGCCCACCGCGCCAAGCGCCGGCAGGCCAAGCTGGCCATAGATCAATCCCCACGCCAGTGGAAGGTTAATGATGTTGGCAATGGTGGTGATGATGAGCGGTGTGCGCGAATCGCCGGCGCCACGCAGCACCCCGCCGCCAATGAAAAGGCCGGTCAGCACGACGACAGTGCCCATCGTGATGTGCATGTAGCTCGTGGCAATCTCGGCCGCTTGTGGCTCCAGATCAAACAGATGAACGATGGGCGCGCTGAAGACAAAGCCGGCGAGCGCAAGCGGGATCGAGATGACCACTGCCCACACCAGCGATTGCCGCGCGAGGTTGCATGCGCGCGGGAATTGTTGCGCGCCAATGGCCTGCGCCACCAGCACTGAGGCGCCAATGGACAGCGCGGCCAGCGCCGACAGCAGAAACTGCATCATCTGCACGGCTACGCCGACGCCGGCGAGCGCAATCGCGCTGATGGCGAGGTGCGACACCAGCCATGTGTCGGCGATGCCGAGCATGGTTTCGAGGAAGTTTTCGGCGATTACCGGCCAAGCCAGGCCGAACACGCGTTGCCTCATGCCGGCGGGCGCAGATGAGGATTCGACGGACGTGGCGCCGGCTTCGGTGTTTTGACCTTCTTCAGCGGCAGACATGCGCCGATCATACCCGTGAAGTCATTGGCAATCGGCGGAATGTCAGGCGCCGCTCCGCGCAAGGCGCCCTCTGCCCTTGGCGCAGGCACGTCTTTTTCGAAGCGCGGCAAGCCGCCATCCATCGGCCAATCGGGTCCTCTGGATGGCTTTGCGCGTCGATCACAACAGGCGCAACTGATCGCCGGCATCGTCGCGCTCCAATGGCAGTGTCTGGCCGGCGGCAAGGTTGTGCGCCCAGCGCGTCGCCTCTGGCAGACGATATCCGCGCAAGCATTGCCTCACGAACTCTGTCGCATGCGTCACGTCGATCAGGTGACCGGGGGAGATGAAAAGCGGGTTGGCGCGCGCTTTGCTGCGCAGGACTGCGCCGATCACCTGCTTCGTCTTTGGGTCGGACAGGGCCGAAAGATCGCCGGCGTCTGGCCCGGGCGCATCGAACACGCCGTACAGCTTGCTCTTGCCCACGCCTACCGTCGGACGTTGCAGCCAGAGGCCCATGTGCGATGCGATGCCGATGCCGCGCGGGTGCGCGATGCCCTGCCCGTCGATCATCACAAGATCGGGGAGGTGTTGCAGCTTCGCCCACGCCGCCAGGATGGCTGGCCCTTCGCGAAAGCTGAGCAACCCTGGCACATAGGGGAAGTTGAGCGGCGCATCAGCCGTCACGCCTTCGATGGGGGTGAGGTCGGGAAAGCGCAGCACGACGATGGCGGCGTGCGCCTTCTCGCCGGCCAGGCTCATGTCGACGCCGGCGATGGTGTTGATGTGCTGGCCGCCCCACTGCAACACAATCTGCCTGCGCAATTCGCCCTGCAGCTGCATCGCCTGTGCGGGATCGAGCGTCCATGAATGCAGTGCTTCCACCTGCATGATCTTATCGCAACCACTGCATTGCGGTAAAATCAGAACAACAGCGACGACGCGAGACGCGCATTTGCAGCGATCTTCAGAGAGCCGGCGGCAGGTGCAAGCCGGAGATTGCGCAAATGCCCGCTTCCGCTCGCACAGCTTCCCATGACGAATGGGACGGGCGTGTTCCCGTTAACGAACATCAGAGCGGCGATTCGTAACCGGCAGATGGCAAATGGCTCAAACAAATGAGAATTTCCCAATTGCCTGTTTTCAATTGCTAGAAATCAGGTGGCACCACGAGCGCCCTTCGTCCTGAGCGATGAAGGGCGATTCTCTTTTCCCTCTCCTTATGAGTTTGACAAAGATCTGGAAGAGGGACAAGGCGAGGAAAAATCATGCTCGACATCAATCTCATTCGCAAAGAACCCGATGCAGTTCGCCAGATGCTTGCCGCTCGCGGCAACGACCCGCTGCCGGTGGATGAAATCCTGGCGCTCGACGTGCAGCGGCGCGACATCCTCACGCGCTCAGAGCAATTGCGCGCCACCCGCAACGCAGTCAGCAAAGAGATCGGCCGCATGAAAGACGAGGCCGAACGCGAGGCGAAGAAGGCCGAGATGCGCCAAGTGGGCGAAGAGATTGGCACGCTTGAAGCCGAGTTGAACAAGATCGAGGCGCAACTGTTGAATTTGACAGCGGCGTTGCCAAATACATTGGACGCGCGCACCCCTATTGGCCCGGACGAAGACCACAACGTCATCCTGCGCGTGGAAGAGGGCGTTGTGCCCGCACTGACATTCCCCGCCAAACCGCATTGGGAGATTGGAGAGGGCTTGGGGATCATCGATTTTGAACGCGGGGTGAAGCTGAGCGGCAGCCGCTTCTATGTGCTGAATGGTTGGGGCGCGCGGCTGCAGCGCGGGTTGATCGCGTGGATGCTCAACCTGCGCATGGAGCAGGGCTACGAGGAGCGCTATCTGCCCTTCATGGTCAAAGAGCAGACGCTGTTTGCTGCGGCGCAGTTGCCCAAGTTCCGCGACAACCTGTATCACGACGCGGAAGAAGATTATTGGATGGTGCCGACGGCAGAGGTGCCATTGACCAATCTGCATGGTGACGAGATTTTGAGCGGCGACGATCTGCCCAGGCGCTACACCGCCTATACACCGTGTTTTCGCCGCGAGAAGATGAGCGCCGGCAAGGATGTGCGCGGCATCAAGCGCGGCCACCAATTCGACAAGGTTGAGATGTACGCCTTCGTCAAGCCGGAGGACAGTGACGCGATGCTGGAGCAAATGCGCGAGGACGCCGAGGCGACGCTGAAAGGGCTGGGCCTGACTTATCGCGTCAAGCAATTGTGCAGCGGCGACATCGGCTTCGGCTCGCGCATCACGTACGACCTGGAAGTGTACTCACCTGGCGTGGACGAATGGCTCGAAGTCAGCTCGGTCAGCAATGTCGGCGACTTCCAGGCTCGTCGCGCCAACATCAAGTTTCGCCGCGAGAAGGGCGGCAAGGCCGAGCTTGTCCACACCTTGAATGGCAGTGGTCTGGGCATGCCCCGCACGATGATCGCTGTGCTGGAGAATTTTCAGCAGCAAGATGGCAGCGTAGTGGTGCCGGAAGTCCTGCGCGGCTTCGTCGGCACAGACGTGATTCGGAAGAAGTAGAGCCCAAAGCATCCTGAAAGAAGCGATGAACTTGCGTGGATCAAGCTCGATACAGGCCTGCACGCAGTTGAAGGATGCGCTCGACCGGTCTGCGCAAGCCCCGCAATCTCATGCCGCGCTGCGTCCAGAATGTTTGTGCTGACAAAGGCGACATATGCAAAACCTTCGCTACCCTGATCTGAGAGAACCTTACGCCGGCGCACTGCGCGAGGCGGTGCAATTCACGCTGGCGCAAACACAGCCCGCCGGCATCATCGCCGCTGGCAGTATTCTGCGCGGCAAACCCGATGCCACCAGCGACATCGACCTCTACGTGGTGCATCAACAGCCGTGGCGGCAGCGCGTGCAAAAGTGGTTCAACGGTGTGCCATGCGAGATCTTCATCAACCCGCCGGCGGCCATCGAAAGCTACTTCGATGAGGAGTTGGCTGCTGCGCGTCCCATTACTGCGCACATGCTCGCCACTGGCTTCGTGGTGCTGAACGCCGACCCGATCATCGATGTGCTGATCTTGCGCGCGAGGAATCTGCTGGCGCAACCGCCGCGCAGCAATAACCTGCAGCTGATGATGGCGCGCTACACTGCTGCGACACAATTCGAGGACGCGCTGGACGTGGCCGGCCGCGACATCGCCGCTGCCGGCATGATTTTGTGCAAGGCAGTGTCCTCAGCCATTGCCTATTGCTTCGTTGTGCACAACCAGATGATCCCACGCGAGAAAGACCTGCTGGCCGAGTTGGCTGTAATCGACCCGAAAGCTGCTGCCGCTGCGCAGCAGTGCTTTTCGTCAGGCCAATGGCAGGAACGTGTCGCGTCTGCCGGCGTGGTAATGGATAGAATCATCGGCGCGCGCGGCTTCTTTGAGTGGGAGAGCGCGCGCGAATTCATCTCGCACTAAAACAGAGGGAATACACTTCTTGCATGAACGAACCCATCGTGCTGATTGGCGGTTTTGGCTCGCATTGGACGGACTACCGGCCGGCGGCGCGCAGGCTGGCGAATGTGTCGCAGCGGCGCGTGTTCATCGCCGGCATCAACCGCCTCACCTGGGCGCTCGGCGGCCTCAGCAACTATAGCGTGCTGGTCGATCGCGCTCACGCAGCCATCAACCACGCCTTGCAAGTTACCGGCGCGCAAAAGGTCATCGTTGTCGGTCACAGCGCCGGCGGTGTGATCGGCCGCGCATACCTTGGCGACAAAACAGCGAAGGCGTATCTCAATGCCTATCATGGCTACGACCGAGTCTCACGGCTGTACATGATCGGCAGCCCGCTTGTGGCCGTGGGAGATGTGCCACGGCGCGCAATGCACGCCGCATCATGGGTCGATCAGACCTACCCAGGCGCGTTTTTTGCCAGCAAAGGCGTGCAATACATGGTCGTGCGCGGCAAATATATCGAAGGCAAACTCAACGGCGATTCGCGCCAGCGCGAGGCCTATTTCAACTATCGCTTCATCAGCGATTGGGGATCGCAATGGGGGGATGGCGTGGTGCCGCTGTCGCTCAGCCAGCTTGAGGGCGCGGCCACGCTCGAGATGGAGGGCGTCGCCCATTCACCGGGCTGGCCGCGCTGGTTTTTCAGCGACGAAGAGACGATCCGCTCATGGTGGTCGTATTTCGACCTTGGCGATGCGCCAACCTTGGAGCGCAAAGAGATGCTTGTCTGATTGAATGATCCGCGTCGTTGAGCGATTTGGCGATTCGCAGTTGGCAATCGCGCTTCGCTGCTATTTGTCACCGCCCTGGAACGCCGGCAGGAACGTGCGATTGTTCAGCACCTCATACACGTAGTTGTCCGAAAGCGGCACGCCGCGCGTGCTGCCGCCGATGGCGTAGAACTGTGTGCTGGTGGATGCGACGCCGGCGTTGCGCCATTCGCCAAGGCGCTGCTGCGGCAATTCAAACGGCACCCATTTGTTTGCGTTCGGGTCAAACTGCTCGTTGAAGCCGACGAAGCCGTTGATGCCACCGCCGATTGCATACAGCGCTGCGCCCACCTGTGCCAGCCCCAATCCGCCGCGTGGGATCGTCATCGGCGCGCATTCACCCCAGGCATTTGCAGCCATGTCGAACACCTCACAGATGTTGTATTCACGCTGGCCGTCGAATCCACCAACGGCGTAGATGCGGTTGTTCAACACGGCGGCAGCCAGTTGGCTGCGTGGCGTAGGCAGTGCCGGCGACGACGCCCAGCGCCCGCTCGCAATGTCAAACGCCCACATCTCGACATTCAACCCGCTCAACGTGCGCCCACCCAGCACATAGACGCGATTGCCCTGTGCCACCACTGCATGCCCAGCCACTGGCTTCGGCAGCGCCGGCAACACTTTCCACTTGCCGCTCTTCAGATCCAACGCCTCAAAGCGATCCGTCGCAATTGCGCCGGCAGCCGTGCCCCCCGGCACGTAGATCACGTCGTCCACGATGGCAGCCCCCGTGTTCATCACTGGCGTCGGCTTGCTCGGTGCTTCCGACCATGCGTCAGCTTGTGGATCATAGATCAGCACTTCGCCGGATGGCGCGCGATCCACCTCGCCGCCGATCACATAGATCCGGTTGTTCACAGCCACTGCCGCCATGCGCGAGCGCGCAGTTCGCACCGAAGCGCGCGGGTGCCAGCGTGAAGGGGTGGCCGGCGATTCAGCCACAGCGGTATTGGGAAGATTCTCGCCCAACAGCGCGTCGCCGGCTTGCAGCGCAGCGTCGGTGCTTGCGGGCTGCATCAGGCTGAGAGCGAGCGCGGCAAATGCGAGCATCGCCAGCACCAGCGCGACCTTGCGCGCCAGCGACAGCGGTGGCAGAGGTTGCGGGTTGGGCGCGACCGGCACCGGCGCAATCACAGGTTGCGTGGGTTGCGCTTCGGATGCAGCGATGAGCGATTCAACCGGCGCGGTCTGCGCATCCACAGCCGGCTCTTGTTCAGCGCCAGGGGCTGGCGTAATGCCGGCATCCACCCAGCCATTGCGCACCGCCATCATCGTCACCTCGGTGCGCGACTGCGCCTCCAGCTTGGTGAAAATGTTGCGCAGATGCACACGGACAGTGTTTGGGCTGACGTTCAGTTGCGCGGCAATTTCCTTGTTGCCGATGCCCGTCGCCACCAGCCGCACCACCTCCAACTCGCGCTCGGTGAGCGGCTCTTTCGGCTCCGCCATAGGGATGCGATTATAGAGATGAGAGATGAGCTCTTTCGGATTCTCGATTTCGGCTTGCAGGTCGACGACGATCAGTCGGCAATCAGCAATTGCACGACAAACTCTCTCCACGCCACGTTGATCCGCACGTCGGTCATCAGCGCAATCTCGCCAACGCCGGCATTGCCATTCAGCACATCACGCGCCTCTTCGATCGCGGCATAGCTGAGCTGGGTTGTGTCACCCTTCAGCCGGCGCACCGCTTCGCGCAGGGTCGCGCGCTGCAGCCCGGCGCTCAATCCCCGCCATGCTGTGCGATTCACCTTCACGGCTCCTCTTCCTTCGGTGGCGATGTGGTCGAACGTTTCGCGTGTCGTCGTTTCAACGATTTCAAAGTCCGAAGCGAGCGTGTCGGCCAGCCGCGCGAGCGTGGCGCGGATATTGGGGTTGTACTGCGCCAGCAGCGGCAACAATTCATGCCGGATGCGATTGCGGGTGTGATGCAGCACGTCGTCATTGCTCGCATCGTGTCGCCAGTCCAGCTTGCGTTCGCGGCAATACTGCTCGATCTCCTCGCGCGTGGTGCGCAGCACGGGCCGCACGGCAGTGAGATGCGGCGCGCCAGGCAATGGGCTGCGCGCGCTCATGCCGCGCAAGCCGGCCAGCCCAGCGCCGCGCAGCAACCGCAACAACACCGTCTCAGCCTGGTCGCCGGCGTGGTGCGCCAGCGCCACGCTTGTTGCACCGTGCCTCATCGCCACGTCAGCGAGAAAGGCATAGCGGGCATCGCGGGCGGCCACTTCGATGGAGACCTTGTGGGATTTGGCCAGCGCCCTCACATCTGCGTGGCCAATCTCGCATGGCACGCCGCGCTGCGCCGCAAACCCCTGCACAAACTGTGCGTCATCGTCTGATTCGCCGGCGCGCAGATGATGATTCAGGTGTGCAATGATGAACGCCGGCTTGCCCTTGTGCATCGCCAGCGCCGCGTCCGCCATGCAGATCGAGTCTGCGCCGCCTGACACGGCCAGCACGACGGCGCGGTCGCCGGCCAGCGCCTGCGCGACTGTCGCGCGAATGTGGGAGACCAGATTCGACATCATTTTCTTCGTGGCAGGATTTCTAGGATGAGCAGGCGCTGGCTATCTGTTATTGGCCAAATGCATATCGTGAGACTTTTGCGAATAGTCATTCACGGTCATTCATCCTGCTCATCATGTGGACCCTGTCCAGCCCAAAGCTGCGCAGCGACCTTGCGGGCGGCCATGCCGCGATGGCTGATGGCGTGCTTTTCGGCTGAAGTCAATTCAGCCATGCCGGCGCCGGATTGTGTGACGAATACCGGATCGAAGCCAAAGCCATTTTCGCCGCGCTTCTCGTGGCCGATGCGCCCTTCACAGATGCCCTGCATGATCGTCTCTTCGCCGGCCGGCGAGATCAGCGCAATCACGCAGCGAAAGCGGGCACTGCGCTGCGCATCTGGCACGCCGGCCATCTCGGCCAGCAGCGCTGCGCAGCCATCGCCGTTTGGCGCGCCCTTGTGGTAGCGCGCCGATTTCACGCCCGGTCGGCCACCCAGCGCATCCACCTCCAGGCCGGAGTCGTCGGCCAGCACCCACAAGCCGGCGCGACCTTTTATCGCTGCGGCAAATGCGCGCGCCTTGATCTGCGCATTGCCGATGTAATCGCTGGCAGTTTCGTCGGGATCGAGCGTCAGACCAAGCTCGGCCGGCGTGTGCAGGTGAACGGCGACGCCGGCCAGCGCAAAAATCTCGCGCATCTCTTGCAACTTGTGCGCGTTGTTGGAGGCGATCAACACGTCAATCGTCATGCCCGATATACTACCGGACACATGAAGTACCTGACCAACATCGGCGAACACACCTACATCATCGACATCAATCAGGATGGCGAAGTGTTGTTGGACGGTGAACGGCGCGCGCTTGACCTGCGCAACATCGACGCCGGCCTGTACTCGCTGCTGCTCGACAACAAGTCGTTCGAGGCGCTTGTCGAAGAAGAAGATGGCGTGTATCGCGTGTTGATCAACGGCGTGCTGTATCACGTGCAGGTGGCCGATGAGCGCTCGAAGCGATTGGCCGAAGCTGCCGGCGCATTTGCCCCCACCAGCGGCGACATCAACATCAAGTCCCCCATGCCCGGCCTCATCGTCGCCATCCCCGTTGCCGAAGGGCAAGCCGTGAAGAAGGGTCAGGTCGTCGCGGTGCTGGAAAGTATGAAGATGGAGAATGAGTTGAAAGCGCCGCGCGAAGGCACCATCACGGGCATCAAGGTGCAGCCGCGCCAGGCCGTCGAGCAGGGCCAGGTGCTGCTCAGTATCTCGTGATTGGCGATGGGTTCGGTGCGGAGCGATTCTGAGCCATGCGCGGGTTCTTCTGGATGGCGGACGCGGTGCTTGCCATGTTGCCTGCATTGCTGCGCCGGCGCTTCGTGGGTTGTTTTTTAAGGGCGCGATCTCCGTCATTTGCCATTTGCCCATTCCTGATTACAAATGACTGCCAATGACCTCTTCAGCAGAACACCTCTTCGAAGCTGCGCAAACCGTATTGCCCGGCGGTGTAAGCGCCACTGCCCGCCGCAATGCGGCGCTCGGCCACCCGTTCTATATCTCGCGTGGCGACGGCGCCTATGTCTATGACCTCGACGGCAAGCCGCACATCGACCTGTGCCTGTCACACGGCGCCTCGCTGCTGGGTCACAACCACCCAGCGGTCAAAGCCGGCGTCCAGCGCGCGCTCGACCTCGGCGTGCTGTGTGCAGCCGAGACCGAGCATCAGATCGCCCTTGCGAAGCAAGTGCGCGAGATGGTGCCATGCGCCGAGATGTCGCGCTTCAGCACCAGCGGCACCGAGACGATGATGCATGCGCTGCGGCTGGCGCGCGCTGCCACTGGGCGCGATCTCATCATCAAGTTCGAAGGCCACTTTCACGGTTATTCCGATTTCCTGAATTTCAGCTGGGCGCCGCCGCTGGACAAGGCCGGCGACCCGCAGCATCCCGCGCCGTATCCGGAGAGCGCTGGCATCCCGGCCGTCGCGCAGCAAACGCTTGTCGTCGTGCCGTTCAACGATCCCGCGGCGCTGAAGCAAGCCTTTGCGCAGCACGGCGACAAGGTGGCTGCGCTGGTGATGGAGCCAGTGAATTACGATTCGGGTTGCATTCCGCCCGCGCCGGGCTTTGCGCAACTTTGCCGCGCGCTGTGCGACCAGCATGGCGCGCTGCTGCTCTTTGACGAAGTGTTGACTGCGTTTCGCATGGCGAAGGGTGGCGCGCAGGAATATCTCGGCGTCGTGCCGGACCTCGCGGTGCTGGGCAAGGCCTTTGGCGCCGGCATGCCGATCAGCGCGATTGCCGGCAAGCGCGAAGTGATGATGCACCTGCGGCCGGCGGGAGAGTCCGAGATGAGCGGCACGTATCTTTCGCACCTCACGGCGGTGTTCGCAGCGCAGGCAGCGCTGAATGAATACAGCAAGGCCGGCTTCTACGAGCGGCTCGACGCGCTGGGCGAGTATTTCTACGGCGAGTTTCAGCGCCGGATTGACAAGCGTGGCGTGAAGCTGCGTCTGCAGCATGTCGGCCCGCGCTTTGGGTTGTATTTCGGCATTGACCCACAGCAGCCGGTGCGAAATTACCGCGACGCGGCGCGACAAAACGGCGCGCAATTGCTGGCATTCGTGCGTGGCGTCATCCAGCGCGGCGTGTATTTTCACGTCTCGGCGCATCACGGTTTTTCATCGGCGCACACTGAAGCCGATCTCGATAAGGCGCTCGCCGCGATTGACGGCGCGCTTGCAGTGTTGTAATTGACAACTGGCAATTGCTGCGCAGCGACAGCGTCGATTGCCCATCACATTCCTCCCATGAAAATCGCCATTGGTTCGTACATCCAGGAATCGAATTTCTTCTCGCCGGTCTATGGCAGCCTCGACCTATTCAACGTCGGCCAGCTTTACTACGGCGACGATGCGCTTAGCACCGCGCGAGGCACGCGCTCCGAAATGTGCGCTGCGATGGATGTGGCCGAGGCGCGTGGCGGCGTGGAGTTGCTGCCGCTGTTGCGCGCGATGCCGGCAGCCTCCTCAAATGCCATTCTGCAGAAGGATCACGAATATCTGCGCGATGAGATGATCGCGCGGCTGCGCGCCTGCGGCAAGGTTGACGCGCTGTTTTTTGCCTTGCACGGCGCGATGAGCGCGACCGAATGTGACGACGCCACTGGAGATGTGCTGCGGCTTGCGCGCGAAGTCGTCGGGCCGGCTGTGCCGATCGTTGTCACGCTCGACCTGCACGCCAATATCACGCGCCAGATGTGCGACGCAGCCAATGGCCTGTTTGGCTATCACACCTTCCCGCACATCGACCTGTATGAAACTGGCGAGCGCGCCATGAAGTCGCTGTTCGACGCGATGGATCGCAACGTGGCGCTCTGCACTGTGCATCGCAAGTTGCCGATGATCGTGCCGGCGGAGAACGCGCAGACGACGCATGGCGTAATCCATGACCTGAGGCAGCAGGCGGATGCGTTGATGCAGCGCCCTGGCATTCGCGACATCACGTTCTTCCCGATGCAGCCGTGGATGGATGTGGCGGAAGCCGGCTGCGCGGTAGTGGTGGTGGCCGATGCAGACCGGCGCGCTGAGGCGGACGCGGTGGCGGATGCGTTGGCCGATGTGTGGTGGCGCCGGCGCAACGAGCACACGGTCGACCTGGCGCAGACCGACGGCATCATCGCCGAGGCGCTGGCGAGCGCACGCGGTCCGTGGGTGCTGGCCGACTCCGCCGATGCGCCCAGCAGCGGCGCGCCGGGTGACAGCCCGATCACAGTGTCGGCCCTGTTGCGCGCCAACCCCCAAAAAGATTGCCTGACCAACATCGTCGACCCAGCGGCAGCGCGCATGATGGCAGAAGCCGGCGTGGGCAATGTGGTCACCGTGCAGTTGGGCGCGTGCTCCGGCGCAACGCTCTATGCGCCGATCACTGTCACCGGCAAAGTGAAATTGCTCAGCGACGGCGATTTTGTTCACAAGGGCATGGGGTTGAAGGGGCAGGTCTTCCATCGCGGCCTCACCGGCGTGCTGCAATGCGGCCACGTTTACATCGTGGTGATGTCGGTGGCGTGCCTGCAGTGGGATCGCGAGGTGTACAAGTCGCTTGGGTTGGCGCCGGAGGATGCGCAAATCGTGATCGTGAAATCGCCGGCGGGTTTCCGCGCCGACTACGAGCCGATTGCAGCAGAGGTGCGCATCCTCGATGCCGCCGGCGTGTGCACGCCCAACCTGCTCTCGCTGCCGTTCAAGCACATCCCGCGCCCCATGCATCCCTTCGATGATGTGAAAGACTGGCGATGACAGCGTGAGGCACACTTCGACTGCGGGCGGCATTTCGTTGCGCTGCCTGCTACGGATCCAAGCCGCACTCCGCTCAGGCGCTTTGGCGGGTCACGTGGGATTGGTCCCTGACGGCTCGGCTTCATCGCCGGCGTCCTGCGGATCCCAGTACAGCGGCCCCATCTGCGCGCCGAGCAAGGCATGGCGCAAAGCAGTAACGCTTTCGCGCACAGCATCGAGGCGCGCCCGCTCATCTGGCCCCAGATAGGACTCCACCTGTGGGCCATATTCGCTCAGCGCCTGCATCAGCGCCAGCGCAGCTTCGTCGATCTTCACCATGAATTCCTGCACCATATTTTCACGACTTTCGAAAAGCTAGCCGAATTTGTAGGCCACGCCGAAGCCGCCGCGCGGCAACTTCCAGCCGATGTTGAGGAAGGGGCAGCCGACGCGGCAACTGCCGCATTCCACGCAGGCCTGATAGCCCACCATCACCTTGCCCTCGCCATCGAGCGTGTAGACATTTACCGGGCAGAAATAGGTGCAGGGCTTCTCGACGCAGTGCGCGCAGATGGCGTGATCCTTGATCCACAGGTGCGACTCGTCTTCGTCGACGTAGTACTTCACCCCGGAGATCATGTCGTCCACATTCACCGCCGGCAACGTCGCCCGTAGCGCCGGATCCAGCGGCTGGAATTTTTCACTCATCAGATATTCGCTCCCATTTCGCACAAAGCGGCTTGCTGAACCCAAGCGCGGTTGAGCGGTGCTCAACGTGCAGCAAAGATCAGGGCGCGTTGCGCTTTCACGCACCCATGCCGCGCAGCAGCTTCATCATGTCTCGTGCCACGCCAAAGAACGAGCGGCGCTGCCACAGGCTGTTGACGATCTCCTTCTCCATGTCGCGCTTCGCCATGCCGTGCGCGCTGAAGTAGCGCAGCGCAGCGTCGTTGGCGAAGTCCACGTAGGTCTTCATGAAGTGCGGTGATTCACCCAGAAAATCGCCCATGCGCCGGTATTGCTTCAAGTCCTTCATCACGAAGCTCTGATTGAGCTTGCGCCGATACATGCGCAAGAATCTGGCCGAGAAGTCTTGCGCCTTGTGCGCTTCGACGGCGGTGAGGCCGGCGAACTTGCCCGCCGTCATCGCCAGGTTGGTGCCTTCGCGGTGCAGCGCGTCCACCATGCCGGCTGCATCGCCGGCCACCATCACCCCATCCGCCAACAGCTTCGGCATGCGGTCGTAGCCGAATTCCGGGATCAGGTGCGCGCCGTATTCCAACTGCTCGCCGCCCTGCAAGTAGGGCTTGATCACCGGATGATTCTTGAAGCGCGCCAGCACCTCATGCGGGCGCAGCTTGTGCTGCACAAATTCCGCCAGCAGCATGCCGACGCCGATCGACACGCTGGTTTTATTGGCGTACAAAAACGCCGTGCCGGGCAGGCCGAGCGTCGCGTCGCCGAAGATGTCGATCGCCACGCCTTCCTTTGCGCCGGCCAGCCCAAAGCGCTGCTCGATGGCCGCCTGCGGCAGCGCGATCACTTCCTTCACCGACAGCGCCACCAGGTTCGGCGGCAGATCGACCTTCGACAAGCCGGCCTTCTGCGTGAGCAGGTTGTTTACGCCTTCCGACAAAATCACAACTGGCGCATACACATCACCCTGCGGGCGGTCGGTTTGCACGCCGATCACGCGCCCCTGCGCATCGCGAATCAGATCGATCACGTTGGTCTTGGGGATGAGCAGCGCGCCAAACGAGGCGGCCTGCTCGGCATACCACGCATCGAACTTTGCGCGCAGGGCGGTGTAGGCTTCCGCCGGCTCGACTTTGTAGGCCTGGCTCTTGTGCATCAACCGCACCACACTGTCGGGTGACATCAGCCAGTAGCCCTGCTCGGTGACGGGGCGCTCGAAGGGCGGGTTGCGCTTGGCAAAGTCGGGCAGCACGTCGCCAATGGCGCTGGTGTACAGCACGCCGCCGAAGAGGTTCTTCGAGCCGGCGAACCGCCCGCGCTCGATCACCGCGACATGCAGGCCCTTGCTAGCCATGGTGATGGCCGCTGAGACCCCCGCCGGCCCTGCGCCGACGACGATGGCATCGAAGCTCAGTTTCTCAGTCATGTTTTTGCGCCGCCTTGGCCGCTCGAATCTGCTTCGTCAACTCGGGCACGACCGTGTTCAGGTCGCCGACGATGCCGAAGTCGGCAATGTGGAAGATCGGCGCGTTGGGGTCGCTGTTGATGGCGAGGATGAAATCCGACCCTGCCACGCCGACGCGATGCTGGATGGCGCCAGAGATGCCGGCGGCGATGTAGAGCTTCGGGCGGATGGTCTTGCCGGTCTGCCCGACCTGATGGGCGTAGGTGATCCAACCCGCGTCCACCGCCGGCCGGCTCGCGCCCACCACACCGCCCAACGCATCGGCCAGCTCGCGCAGCAGCGCAAAGCCCTTGGCCCCGCCCACGCCGCGTCCGCCGGCCACCACCACATCGGCATACTCGATCTCTTCCTCAGCCTCGCCGGCGACGAAGCGCAACAGCTTCACTGCCACATCGTCTTCGCGCATGCCAAGCGGCGCGCGAATGACTTCGCCGCGTTTCCATTCGGTCAGCGGCTGCGGTGTGGGCAGCACGCGCGGGCGCACGGTCGCCATCTGCGGCCGGCGGGTCTTGCACAGAATTGTCGCCATCAGGTTGCCGCCAAACGTCGGGCGCGTGGCCGCCAGAATTTTCTTCGGGTCGATGGCAAGCTCGGTGCAATCAGCGGTGAGGCCGGTGCTGACGCGCGTGGCGATAGACGAGGCCAGATCGCGCCCTAGCGTGGTCGCACCGACGAGGAAGATTTCCGGCTGATGTTGCTGGATCAGGTTCGAGATGCCGGCGCTGTAGGGCAGGTTGCGGTAATGCCGCAGCACCGCGTCGTCGATCGCGTAGACGCGCGACGCGCCGAACGAAAAAGCCTGATCGATGATCGGCTCGACATGCTCGCCCAGCAGCACGCATTCCACCACGCTGTCGGGCAGATCGCGCGAGAGTTTCAGCGCCGCACCGAGCAGCTCCCACGAGACGGGGTGCGCTCTGCCATCTTCCTGCTCGATGTAGGTCCAGATGCGACTGGTCATGCCTTGCTCCCTGTCAACACGCCGGCTTTGTCGA
The DNA here is from genome assembly GCA_039810125.1 of Thermoflexales bacterium. Lineage (GTDB taxonomy): Bacteria > Chloroflexota > Anaerolineae > J036 > Brachytrichaceae > JBDHWI01. The sequence continues at coordinate 19,057 of JBDHWI010000061.1, forward strand.
TGGCTGTCAAGGCCTCGGCAATGGCGCGCTCGACGCCCATTTCGGCGGCTGTGATGGCCGGCCCAGCCTTCTTCAGCGGCGGCGTGTGCGCATTACCCACGATGGTGGGCGAACCCTTGATGCCGATCTGCGCCATGTCGAAGGCGACCGGTGCAGTGGCGCTCCAGATCTCGGGCGTGTATCTGGCCGCATGAATGATGTTGGGCAGCGGCGCGCGCGAGATGGGTGCAATTTCTTTCTCCACCGTGAACAGCGCCGGCAAGGGTGTTTGCAGCACCTCGATCCCACGCTCGACCCTGCGATGGACGATGGCGAGGCGGTTATCAAGATCGAATGATTCGATGGCGCAGGCGCAGGTGATGAGCGGCAGGTTCAAGCGCGTCGCCACGCCGGGGCCAACCTGCGCAGTGTCACCGTCGATGGCCTGCTTGCCAAAGAGCAGCAGATCCGCCGGCGTCTCACGTTGAATCGCCTCAATCGCTGTGGCGATGACGTAGGATGTCGCGAGGGTGTCGGCAGCGGCGAACTTGCGGTCACTAACCAGGATTGCGCGGTCTGCGCCCTGCTCAATGCATTCTCGCAGCGCCTCGGTTGCGCCGGCGGGGCCCATCGTCAACACAGTGATGCGGCCGCCGAACGTGTTCTTCAACTGCACGGCCAGCTCCAGCGCATGCGCCTCGTAGGGGTTGAGAATTGCCGGCACACCCTCGCGAATGAGGGTGCCGGTCTCAGGGTTGATCCTGACGTTTGAAGTGTCTGGCACTTGCTTGACCGCGACGATGACGTGGATCGGTCGTCCCATGACGTTCTCCTGGAGCGCGGCGCGGCAATGTATGGCGCGCCGGCCTGCGATATGCATCATGGTAAGGCGCGCCGGCGGTCATGCATCCGCCATGTGGTCAGCCGTGAGAACAGTCGCGCAGCGCCGAACGATTGAAGGGATCACGCAATTTGCTCAAACTCGCGCCACGCGGCGGCAAGGTCGCCCTCGGTCTGGGCGTATTCGGCGCTGAGGGTTTGAATTCTGGCAAAATCCGCGCCGGCGCTCTCCATCTGCCAGTTCAATTCGTGCAGTTTGCGCTCCAGGTCTTCGATGCGCTTCTCGGCAGCGGCCATCTGCGCGATGCGTTGCTGCTGGCGATTCTTCGATTCAGCAGGTTGAGGCGCAGCCGCCGCCGGCGCTCTGCGCGGCTCGGCCGGCCTGGCTGCGGCCGGCTCGCTCTTCTCGTTCTTCGCTCGCGCAGCCTCATCCAGCGATTCGCGCCATGCATCGTAGGTGCCTCTGAACACGGTCAGCGACATTTGTCCCGCTGCGTCGCGATCCAGAATCCACAGTTGCGTCGCCAGCGCGGCAACCAGGTAGCGGTCGTGCGACACCATCAGCAATGTGCCGTCGAAGTGATTCAGCGCATCGGTCAGCACTTCCTGCGAAGGGATGTCGAGGTGGTTGGTCGGCTCGTCGAGCAGCAGGAAATTCGCGCCTTGCAACGTGAGCTTCGCCAGCGCCACGCGCCCGCGCTCGCCACCGCTCAACATGCTCATTTTCTTGAACTGGTCGTCGCCGCTGAACAGGAAGCGACCGAGGATGTCGCGCGCCTCGCTCAGCTTCAGGTCCTCGCGCGCGCTCATCAGCTCCTGCAACACAGTGCGCGCGGGGTCAAGCCCCTCGTGCGCCTGCGCGAAGTAGCCGAGGCGGACGTTTGCGCCGAGCTTGGCCTCGCCGGCCAGCGCCGGCGTCTCACCCATGATCGTCTTGAGGAATGTGGTCTTGCCGGCGCCGTTTGGCCCGATCAGCGCAGCGCGCTCCAGACGCAAGAGCAACAGGTCGGGCGCGGTGAAGAGCGCGTGGGTGAGGGGTGGTTGGGAAGATGAACGCCTCCCCTCATCCCCCGGGCTTTCTGCCTCCCTGTTTGTCCCGTTCTCCCCATCATTGCCATTGCGATAGCCCACTTCAAGCCGGTTTGTCTCCAGCACGATGTTGCCGCTGCGCGCGCCGCCCTTGATGCGGATGGACATGGCGCGCTGCTCGACCGGTTTTTCCAGGCGCTCAAGGCGATTGAGCCGGCGCAACCGCCCCTTGGCTTGCGCGGTGTTCTGGCCGGCCATGTTGCGGCGAATGAATTCTTCCTGCTTCTGAATGAACTCCTGCTGCGCCTCAAATTCGAGCAGCGCCCGCTCGCGCCGCTCGCCGCGCTGCTGCGCGTATTCGGTGTAGCCGCCGCGATACGTCTCAATGTGCGACTGGCCGTCCATGCGCCGGCCCATCTCCCACACCTGGTCGCACACCTCGTCCAAGAAATAGCGGTCGTGCGACACGACGACCAGCGTGCCTTCCCACTCTTGCAGGAAATTCTCCAGCCACTCCACACCCTGTCGGTCGAGGTGATTCGTCGGCTCGTCGAGCAGCAGCACATCCGGCGATTGCAGCAGCAATTGCGCCAGCGCCGCGCGCACGCGCTGCCCGCCGCTCAGGTGCGAGAGCGGTTGATGCACGTCGTCGTCTTTGAAGCCGAGGCCGCCCAGCACGCGCTTGATCTTCGCGTCCATCTCATAGCCGCCCTTCAACTCGAAGTCGTGCTGCGCCGCGCCGTATTGTTCCAGTGCCCTGTCGGCTTTGGCGGGGTCGAGCATGTCCTGCTCCAGCTTTGCCATGCGCTGCTGGATGGCGTGCAGTTCCGTGAAGGCATCCTGCGCGTGTTGCCACACCGTGCTTTCATCGGATTCCTCGGCCGCCTGTGCGAGGTAGCCGCGCGTCACGCCGCGCGCGAGGCGGATCTCGCCGCCAATGTTGGGGTCATCGACGCCGGCGATGATGCGCAGCAGCGTGGTCTTGCCGCAGCCGTTCACGCCGATCAAGGCCACTTTGTCGCCGCGCGCCACGCTGAAGTTCAGATCGCTGAATACGTCGAACGCGCCGAAGCTCTTGCTCACGTTCGAACC
>JBDHWI010000062.1:0-21809 GCA_039810125.1 Thermoflexales bacterium
AGCTATTCAAACAAAGGTGTCAGCGCTACGATCCGCCGCTGCGGGAGTTCGTATCTATCTGGATTTAGGCACTCCCGACGCGCGGCCGCCAGGACCACCAGGAGTATAATCTTGTGCTCGAAAGAGGGGCATTCCCATTTAGGGATTAAGACGCCCATTGTTCTTTTTTTGACTTTGATGCTGCGCCCCGCTCGAAAGAGGGGCATTCCCATTTAGGGATTAAGACCAACCAACCAAGTGGCCAACTTCCCGCTTAGCCACTTGGCTCGAAAGAGGGGCATTCCCATTTAGGGATTAAGACTCCCTGTTGGTTCCGAGGGAATGAGCGCCCGCGTGCTCGAAAGAGGGGCATTCCCATTTAGGGATTAAGACCCGCGTGATAGTCAACAATGTTGACTGAATTTCGCACACGGCTCGAAAGAGGGGCATTCCCATTTAGGGATTAAGACAATGTCCATCGTGGGGGGAGCTTCGTCCGCCACGATGCTCGAAAGAGGGGCATTCCCATTTAGGGATTAAGACAAGAATGGCGAAGATTGCGGCCTCCGCGATCTGAGGCTCGAAAGAGGGGCATTCCCATTTAGGGATTAAGACTCGATCGCCTTCTCGTTGAGCCAGAAGCTCACGACGCGCTCGAAAGAGGGGCATTCCCATTCAGGGATTAAGACCAAACGATGTTGGGCATACAATGAACGCGGGCTTTGCTGCTCGAAAGAGGGGCATTCCCATTCAGGGATTAAGACTCTCACGTCATGGTGAGGGGGAATTGGGCGAACGACTACTGCTCGAAAGAGGGGCATTCCCATTCAGGGATTAAGACTCGATTTGCCAGACATGGGTCGAGACCATCTTTCGGCTCGAAAGAGGGGCATTCCCATTCAGGGATTAAGACGCTGTTACTACCTCTTACCAACAACAGCAATCCTACGCTCGAAAGAGGGGCATTCCCATTCAGGGATTAAGACACGTGCCCTCGGGGTGGCGGCCGTACCCGCCGCTGTGCTCGAAAGAGGGGCATTCCCATTCAGGGATTAAGACCCAGACCGTCAGTTGTGCCTTGATCGGTTCAGGCTTAGCTCGAAAGAGGGGCATTCCCATTTAGGGATTAAGACTTTTACCGACGACGCCGGCATCACCAGCATGGGACGTGCTCGAAAGAGGGGCATTCCCATTCAGGGATTAAGACCCAGACCGTCAGTTGTGCCTTGATCGGTTCAGGCTTAGCTCGAAAGAGGGGCATTCCCATTTAGGGATTAAGACTTTTACCGACGACGCCGGCATCACCAGCATGGGACGTGCTCGAAAGAGGGGCATTCCCATTTAGGGATTAAGACCTGATCACTGTGGAATTACTGTCCACTTGCGATTTCCTGCTCGAAAGAGGGGCATTCCCATTTAGGGATTAAGACGATAATGCACCGTTCGAGGCGCATCGTCGCGCTTCCGCTCGAAAGAGGGGCATTCCCATTTAGGGATTAAGACGCTTGCGCTCCAAATGTCAATGACATTACCCTTCTCGTCGCTCGAAAGAGGGGCATTCCCATTTAGGGATTAAGACGAACTGGATAAAGAGCGGCGTATCCACGTCGAGCGGCTCGAAAGAGGGGCATTCCCATTCAGGGGCTAAATCCAAATCCAGAGAAAAAGAGAGTCTGCTACAATACGAAGCCTGAGTCCCAATAGCTCAGTTGGATAGAGCGTTTGCTTGCGGAGCAAAAGGCCGGGAGTTCGAATCTCTCTTGGGACACTTCCTGACGTTCTGGATGCAAAGTGCTGAGTGCTGAATCGCGCTCAGCATTTTTTATCATGGTTGCCCATCCGGCGCTCAGCATTCAACATGTCCCAAATCCACGTCGATCACCTCGCGAAACACTATCAGGTGCACGAGAAAGAGCCCGGGCTGGCCGGCAGCCTGCGCGCCTTCGTCAACCGCAAATACCGCACGGTGAAGGCGGTGGATGAGGTGAGCTTTGACATTGCCGAAGGTGAAATGGTGGGCTTTCTGGGGCCAAATGGCGCCGGCAAAACCACCACCCTCAAGGTGCTAAGCGGCCTGCTCTACCCCACCGCCGGCACTGCCACGGTCATGGGCTTCACGCCGCACAAACGCGAAGCCGCCTACCTCAAGCAATTCACGCTGGTGATGGGTCAGAAGCAGCAACTGCTGTGGGATCTGCCGGCCATCGAGACCTTCCTCGTCAACCAGGCCATCTACGAGATCCCCAAAGATCGATACGACGCGACGGTGAAGGAGCTCGACGACCTGCTCGAACTCGGCCCGCTGCTCAAGAAGCAGGTGCGCAAGCTCTCGCTCGGCGAGCGCATGAAATGCGAACTGGCGGCGGCGCTGCTGCACCGCCCGAAGGTGCTGTTCCTCGACGAGCCGACCATCGGCCTCGACGTGACGATGCAGGTGCGCATCCGCGATTTCGTCGGCGAATACAACCGCCGGCATGGCGCAACGATCATCCTGACCAGCCACTACATGGCCGACGTCACCGCATTGTGCGACCGCATCATCGTCATCGACAAAGGCAAGGTGTTGTACGACGGCAACTTCCGCGCGCTGATCGAGAAGGTCGCGCCCTACAAAATCCTCAAGCTGCAGTTCGAGCAGCCGGTGAGCAAGGCGCAACTGGCGCGCTTCGGCAACGTGGAAGATTGTGATGGCATGACCGCCGTGCTGCATGTGCCGCGCGAGAAAGCGACCGAAACCGCCTCACTCATGCTGAACGAGATGCAGATCGACGACATGAACTTCGAGGACCCGCCGGTCGAAGACATCATTCGGGATGTCTTTGCGGGGCGGGTGCATGAGTTGCAGGCAGAGGCATGACCGGCGCAACGCGGCGCGCGATGAGGGCAAACAAGATCGCCGCTGCGACAGTCAGGGCCACCGCAATGGCGTAGATCGGCGCATCGCCCCAACGCTCCTGCAAAAAGCCGCTGACGGGCGGCGCAATCGCCGGCCCCACATTCGCCGCCAGCGCCAGCATGGTGCTGCTGATGAAGTAGTCCTCACGCCGCATCGCATTGATCGTAAACGCGCGATACAGCACGCGCGACACTTGCGTGGCAATCGTCATGGCGAAGATCGCCGCCATGCCCATCAGCAGGCCGGCGCTCATGCCCAGCAGCGCGTAGCACAGCGCGACGAACAGCGTGCCGGCGATGATGATGGCGCGGTCGCTGATGCGCGTGGAGAGCACCGGCGCAGCCAGCACCGCCAGACTGCCGATCAGCAGGTTGACGCCCAGCACCAGGCCGATCGTCGCATCGCTCGCGCCAAACTGCTCGCGCAAGATCAGGTTGATGAAAGTGAATACGAACGCATCTGCAAGGATCGTGAGCGCGAACGGCACAGCGAAGGCATACACGCGGGAGGGCAGCGCGAGCAGGACTTTTGGATTCAGGTAGCGCAACGCCTTCACACCGGGCAAGGCTGCGCGCGCGTCATCACCCGCCGGCTGCAGCGCGATCAGCAGAAGCGGCAGCGCGCCGGCCAGCCGCACTGCAAACGCCGTGAACAGCGTCCAGCGATACGCCTGCGCGCTTTGCGCCGGCACAGCCAGCACGGGCGCAATCAACGCCGGCAGCAGCCCGGCCAGCACGCTGCCGATCAAAAATGCCAAGGTGCGCGTGAAGTCGGCCGTTGCATACACCGAGGCGCGATTGTCGTGATCGCTGGCGTCCGCCAGCAGCGACACGCTCGCCAGGCCAAACATGATTGAGCCGAAGCCGCTGGCCGCTTCGGCGGCGACGATGACGTGCGGCAGGGCGGACAGCACGGTGAAGAAGCGCGGCAGAGTGGAGAGTATTGCGCCGGCGACCAACGCGATGCGCCGGCCCGTCTTTTCGAACAGAAAAATGGCCGGCAGCGCAACGATGACGCCGCCGAGCTGGCTGGCGGCGTGAAAAATGCCAATCTGCCCGCGCGTCATGCCGATGCTGTCGAGGTAGAAATTCATCAGCGTGCTGGAGACGGCGAGGCTGAAGAAATACAGCGCGACCCAGACGAGATACAGGCGCGCGATGCGACTCAGGCGGGCGTGACGAAACACGCCGGCGAGTATAGTGTGTGCAATCAAACCGACCAGGTTTCTCTACGAAGGTGAACGCATGGCAATGTTGAAGAAATATGCGGCGATGGGACGCGCGGCGTCGGCCATCACATTCGAATACCGCGCCCAGATCGTGATCTGGATGATGAGCAGTTTCCTGATGGTGGTGATGCTGCTGGTGTGGCTCAGCATCAGCCGCAATGGAGCGGTGAACGGATTTTCATCGGCGGACTTCGTGGCATATTTCATGGTCGGCTGGGTGGTGCGCAACCTGACGGCGGTGTGGACGTCGTGGGAACTCGATTACTCCATCCGGCAAGGCACGCTCTCGCCAAAACTGCTCAAACCCATTCATCCGATCCACAACGAGATCGCGGCCAACTGGGTGGAGAAAATTCTGCGCATCGTGATCGTGCTGCCGATTGCCACTACCGTGCTGTTTCTGACGCCGGGCGCGAATGTGGTGTTGACGCCAGCGGCGCTGGGGTTGTTCGCGCTTGCAGTCGCCGGCGCGTGGCTGTTGTCCTTCCTCGCCGATTTTCTCGTCGGCATGCTGGCCTTCTGGACCACGCAGACTGCCGCTTTCATCGAAGGGCTGTACGCGCTGAAGCTGGTGCTGTCGGGCATCATCGCACCGATTGCGATGTTCCCGCAGGTGGTGCAAGACATGTTGAAGTGGCTGCCCTTCCCCTACATGCTGAACTTCCCGGTGGAGATTTTGACCGGCCGCGCAAGCACGCCGGAACAACTGCTGTTCGGCTTCGGCGTGCAATTTGCATGGGTGGCTGTGCTTCTCGTCGCGCTGACGCTGGTGTGGAAACTGGCGATCCGGTCATATAGCGCGGTGGGCGCGTGAGCATGGTGGAGAGATGAGGAGATGCAGGGAATGGTGTTTTCCCTGCGCCCTCAGCAACAAAGGGACAAGATGAAATACTTGAAACTGCTCGCCGTCTTCATGAATAGCAGCCTGCTGGTCGATCTGGAGTATCGCGCCAACTTCATCGTGCAGGCGATCATGGGCGTGTTCCAAACCGGCATCACCTACATCAGCGTCGCGCTGTTCTTCACCCACACCGACAATCTCGGCGGCTGGACGTATGAGCAATCGCTGATCATCGTCGGCCTGTTCTCGATCATCAACGGCGTGATCTACGTGTTCATGCAGCCGAATATCAAACGCATCGTGGAGATGGTGCGCGACGGCACGATGGACTTTGTGCTGACCAAGCCGGTGAACAGCCAGTTCATGGCGACGTTGCGGTATGTGAAATATTCCGGCATGGCGAACATCGTCGCCGGCTTCGCCATCATCGCGCTCGCCTTCGGGCGCATGGGCTACGCGCCAGACGCGCCGGCGCTTGTGGCCTTCGCGCTCATGCTCTCCATCGCCATCCTCATCGTCTACAGCATCTGGCTGGTGATGGGCGCGACGGCATTCTGGTTTGTGAAGATCGACAACCTGGCTGAACTATTCAACACGCTGTTCGACACAGCGCGCTTCCCCATCACCACCTTCAGCGGGATCATGCGCATCTTCTTCACCTTTGTGCTGCCGGTGGCGTTCATCACCACCGTGCCGGCGCAGGCAGTGCTGGGGCAACTGGAATGGCTCACCATCGCCGGCGCGCTGTTGATGGGCGCTGCGCTCTTCATCGCCGGCAGCCTGTTCTGGCGCTACACCGTGCGCAGCTACACGAGCGCATCGTCGTAACGGCGCGCTCGCTGCAGCGGTGGTCGCCTCAAGGATCGCTTCACGGTGAATTTCCTGCTGGCCAGCTCATGATGTAGCGAATCAACGTAAAGCGGTCATCGCCCGGCTGCGGCAAGATCATCACAGCCACGCAGGCCTCGCTGCGCCAGCCGGCGTCGCCGAGCATCAGCCAGATCAGACTTTTGCCGATGAAGCTCGTGTCGCAGACGATGTTCGCGTTGCAATTGGGATCGATGGGCGAGAAGGCCGCGCAAGTGGTGAAGCCGGGCATGCGTTGCTCCATCCACGGCAGCACAGATGAGACATGCGCCTTGACTTGATAGGTGATCTCCTCAACGGCGATGCCAAACTCCTCGTGGTTGACATGCTCGACCTTCCGCGCGTTCGGGTAGAGCTGCGGCGTGAGCCGGCTGGTCAGGCCTTTGATCAAGTCTGGCAGGAACAGCCACACCGCAAGCGCGAGGATCAGGCTGCACATGATGAGCAGCGCGATCAGCCCGGGAAGAGGGAAGCGCCGGCGGGTCATCGTTTTGCAGGGCAGGCAGTCACGCCTGCCCTGCTGTAATTTACAACGTCAGCGCATACGCATCAATCAGCGCCTTGGCGCGGGCAATGAATTGCGCCGCCGGCATCGCCTTCAGGTCTTCACCCGTGCGCAGCCGCACCGACACAGCGTCGCCTTCCTGCTCCTTGTCGCCGACCACGAGCATGTAGGGAATCTTCATCATCTGCGCCTTGCGAATCTTGTTCTGCATGCGGTCGGGGCCGTCGTCGACCTTCACGCGCAGCCCCTCGCCGGCCAGCCGGCGCTTCAGTTGATTTGCAAACTCGACATGGCGATCGGCGATTGGCACGATCATGGCCTGCACCGGCGCCAGCCACAGCGGGAAGGCGCCGGCGAAGTGCTCGATCAAGAAACCGATGAAACGCTCGTGCGTGCCGAGCGGCGCGCGATGCAGGCACAGCGGCGTCTTCTCATGCCCATCGCGATCGACATACGTCAGGTTGAAGCGCGGCGGCACGGCGAAGTCAACCTGGTTCGTCGCCAGAGAAAACTCGCGGCCAATCGCACTGAAGATTTGCACGTCGATCTTCGGGCCATAGAACGCGGCCTCGTTCGCAGCCTCGTAGAACGGCACATTGCCATTGCGCATCGCGCTACGCACCATCTCTTCCGTCTTCTCCCACATCGGCTTGTTGTCCACATACTTCTTGCCCAGCCCCTCTTCAGCGTGCAGGCTCAGGCGCATGATGTAGCGCTCGATGCCGAAGATCTGGAAGTAGCGCAGATACAGCTTCACCACATCCAGAAATTCACTCTCAAACTGCTCTTCCGTGCAGTAGATGTGCGCATCGTTCATCTGCATCGAGCGCACCCGCATCAGGCCGAACAACTCGCCGCTCTGCTCGAAGCGATAGCACGTGCCATATTCCGCCAGCCGCAGCGGCAGGTCGCGGTAGCTGCGCGGCTTGGCGGCGTAGATTTTGTGATGGAACGGGCAATTCATCGGCTTCATGTAGTACTTCACGCCGTCGTCCAGCTCCATCGGCGGGTACATGCTCTCGGCGTAATATGGCAGGTGGCCGCTGCGCAGGAAGAGATCTTCCTTCGTCAGGTGCGGCGACTTGACGCGGTCGTAGCCGGCCTCCATCTCCATCTTCTTCGCCAGCGCCTCAAGTTGCTCAATAATCACGCCGCCATTTGGCTGCCACAGCGGCAGGCCGGGGCCGACCTCATCGTCGAACAGGAAAATCTCCAGTTCGCTGCCCAGCTTGCGGTGGTCGCGCTTCTTCGCCTCTTCCTGCAGGGCGAGGAAGTCATCGAGCTCCTTCTTCGTGTTGAAGGCCAGGCCATAGATGCGCTGGAGCATCGGGTTGTGCTCGTCGCCGCGCCAGTATGCGCCGCTGCTCTGCGAGAGCTTGAACGAGTCCGGCGCGATCTCGCGCGTGTTGCTCACATGCGGCCCGCGACACAGATCCGTGAATGTGTCTTGCGTGTAGACGCTGATGATCGCGGACGGCCGATTTTCATGCGCAGCTTGATCGCCGGCCTGCTCGCCATATTCATCTGCGCCCTTCGACAGGCCATCAATCAGTTCGAGCTTGAACGGGTTGTCCTTGAACAGATCGCGCGCGCCGGCCTCGCTCACCTCACGGCGCGCAAAATCCACATTTTTCGCCACGATCTCGCGCATCCGCCCTTCGATCTTGTCCAGGTCCTCCGGCGTGAAGGGCTTCGACACGGCGAAGTCATAGTAGAAGCCGTTTTCCACCGGCGGCCCAATCGTCGGCTTGGCATCCGGGAAGAACTCCAACACCGCCTCGGCCATGATGTGCGCGAGCGAGTGGCGCTTCTTGTAGAGCGCCAGCGGCATCTGCTTGCCCTTGCCATAGCTGATCATCTCGCCGTCTTCGGCTTTGGATTGCAGATTGTGGCTTTGGCTTGCGCGCGCAGCATTCGCCGATTGAACGATGGGCGCAACATTCGGGTTGGCAGCCGCGATGTAATCGCTCGACTTGATCCACATGCTCTGGTCGAGGCGCGCGGCATTGAACACGATCTCGTCGTTGGCGAGCAGGGATGGGTCGACCACCACCGGCAGATCCTCGCGGAACGAGAAGGGCAGGATCGTGCCGGCGACGCTGCCCGTCATCTCCTCGGCAATCTCCTGCGGCGCAAAGGTGGCGTAGTCGCCGCTGAACAGCGCCTGCACTGCCTTCAGGTCGAGCTTGGCATCCCCCGGGATGACGGCGATGCAATAGCGGCGCTCCTTCTTGCCCAGCTTCACCATCACCACGATGCACTTGGCGGCCTGCGACAGTGCGTTGCCGCGCAATTGCGATACCACATCCGTGCGCCCTTCCGGCGCGTGATCGACCAGCCGATACGGCACATTGCGCGCGTCCAGCAGCGAAATCAATTGTTGATAAGCACTGATTGCCTGCGTTGACATGACTCCCTCCAAAAGAAAAACCCCTCGCCCACTACTGGGGCGAGGGGTTCTCGCGGTTCCACCCACATTGGAGCTTCAAGGTCGGCAGTTGGCGATTGAGTTGAGCTGCGCCCACACTTCAATCCCTCATCTCCAATCCCAAGTCTCCATCTCATTCGCTGTAACGGGCATCCCCGGCCGGCTTTGTGTCGGACAACTGGCAGTTGCTCCTCCGTTTTCAGCCGGCGCTCGCGGAGGGTGCGTGGCTTCGTGCGCGCTGCGATGCTTTCACCAGGTTGCATCGCTCTCTGCTGCGGCAATCAAAGCCGGCGTGTTCCGCTCGTCGCTTTAGGACACGCATTATAAGACTGAAAACTGAGAATTTGCCGGTTCATCGCCGGCACGCTATAACCTGCGCTTGATGAATCCCAATCCAGCCCTCAAGAAGCTTGGCTTTGCTGAGCGCGACCGCATCGTCATCATTCACACCGACGACATCGGCATGGCTCATGCCAGCTACGCCGCCTTTACCGATCTTTGGCAGGCCGGCATCATCTCCTCTGGCGCTGTCATGGTGCCTTGCCCGTGGTTTCCAAAGGTGGCCGCATATTGCCGCAGCGTCGCCGGCGTCGACATGGGCGTGCACATCACGCTCACCAGCGAGTGGGACAACTATCGCTGGGGGCCGATTTCATCGCGTGAACCGCGCGCCGGCATGCTGGACGACGAAGGCTATTTCCCGCGCTCCTCGGCAGCCATCAAAGCCAGCGGCGACCCCGACGCTGTGCGACGCGAGATGGTCGCACAGGTCGAGCGTGCCATCGCCGCCGGCATCGATCCCACCCACGTCGACACACACATGGGATCGGTCTTCGATCCAAAGTTCTTTGCCGCCTATGTGCAACTCGCGCAGCAATTTAAGCTGCCAGTGATGATTCCCAGGCTGGATGAAGCCGGCCTGCAGCGTTGGGGGTTCACCGGCGCTGCGGCGCAGTGGGCGTTGGATACGCTGCACACGCTCGAAGAAGACAACAACCTGCCGCTGATCGATCACATCGTGGGCATGCCGCTCGACAAGCCAGAGCAACGCCTGGAACAGGTCTTTGCCGCCATCGACGCGCTGAAGCCGGGCCTCACGCACTTCATCATTCATCCCATGCTGGATACGCCCGAAGCGCGCGCGATCTCGCCCGATCTGCCGAGCCGCATCGGCGACTACGAGACATTCATGGACGAGCGCGTGCGGGATTACATCCAGAACGCCGGCGTCCACGTCATCGGCTACCGCGAGTTGAAATCGCTGATGGATTGAACGCGTCGGGGCCGATCTGCGCGCGATCGGCCTGACCCCTTCTCCATTCTGACGCGTCGCTCACATCGTTCGCATGGATCAAACATCCGATTTCTGGGCAAGCAATTGCTCGGCCTGCGCCACCTGACTGGCGTCTCCGATCAGCCCGACCATGTCGCCGGCGCGAAAAACAGTTGCCGATTTGGGGTTGGCAATCACCTGACCATCGCGCAGGATGGCGATGATGGAAGCGTCGGTGCGCTCGCGGATGCGCGCCTCGACCAGCGTGTGATCGACAACGGCGCTGGCATCGCTCAGCGTAACCCAGGCGATCTCCATCCCGCGCACGGTGCGCAGCAGTTGATCCAGCACGCGGCGCTCCTCCGGTGATGAGACCGCGGTGTTGTATTGGTCGTGGCGCACGGCATCGGTGTATTGCTGCACGTCCAGCATGGGATAGCCCAGCGCCAGCAACGTCATGCGCAACACCTCCAGCCCGCCCTCCAGCTCAGGATAGATCACGTCGCGCGCGCCAAGTTCGGCCAGCAACGCCACGCCGGATTGCGAGGAGGCACGCGCGATGATCGGCAGGTTCGGTGCGCTTTGGCGCGCGCCGACCACGATCATCTCGACAGCGGCCTCATCTGGCACTGTGACGACCAGCGCGCGAGCGCGCTCCAGGCCGGCATGCGAGAGCACCTCGGAGTTCGCCGCATCACCAAAGAGGGTTGGCACGCCTTGCTGCTCGAACTCCGTCGCGCGTGGCGCGTCCTTTTCCACCACCAGCATCGGAACGTGCAACTGGTTCAACACGTCGACCAGATGATGGCCGACGCGCCCGTAGCCCACGATCACCACATGGCCAGCCAGCTCTTCGGCCGGCAGTTGCGGCGTCGGGCCATGCCGGTTGAGCAGCCGCCACAGCGCCGGCATCCGCTGCAACAGCGCTTCCACCGGCGCGATCGTGCGAAACATCAACGGATTCAAGAGGATGGAGATTAGCGCGCCGGCCAGGATGAGCGAGTATTGATCCTGGCTCAGCACCCCCAACGCCACGCCAGCTTGCCCCAGAATAAATGAGAACTCGCCGATCTGACTAAGGCCAGCAGCCACCACCAGCATAGTGCGCGCCGGGCGCGGGAAGAACGCGCCTAAAAACACAGTGATGATGAACTTGCCTAGCACGATGAGCGCGGTGAGCGCAAGCACGTGACCGGCGTTGGCGACCAGATAGCTGATATTGACCAGCATGCCGACGGAGACGAAGAAAAGCACCGAAAATGTCTCGCGGAAAGGCTCAATATCTGCACCGACCTGATGGCTTAGGGATGACTCGCCGATGACGATGCCGGCGAGGAATGCACCCAACGCCAGGGACACACCGAACAACTCCGCCGAGCCCATAGCAACACCCAGCGCCAGCGCGACGACCGCCAGAATGAACAGCTCGCGCGAACGTGTGTTTATGATGCGCATGAACAGCCACGGCACCGCCCGCGCGCCGAGGAACAACATCAGCCCAACGAACAAGGCGGCGCTCAACAGTGCGCTGCCGGCGGTGAGCAACGGGTCACCTCCCTGCGAACCAAACAGCGCCGGCATCAACACCAGGATCAGCACCGTGGCCAGGTCCTCTAGCACCAACCAGCCGATGGCAACCTTACCGTGCGAGGTGTTCAACAACCCGTTGTCCATCAGGCCGCGCAGCAACACCACCGTGCTGGCGACCGAGATGGACAGACCCAACACGATCCCAGCCGATGTGTTCCAACCCCACAACTGCGTCAGTGCGAAGCCCAGCACAGTGGCGATGAATGTCTGCGCAATCGCGCCCGGGATGGCCGTGTCGCGCACAGCCCACAAATCGCGCAGCGAGAAATGCAACCCAACGCCGAACATCAGGAAGATCACGCCCAATTCGGCCAGTTGGCTGATCGTCTCGGTATCACCGACGAAGCCGGGGGTGAACGGCCCGATAGCGATACCAGCAACCAGATAGCCCACTATCGTCGGCAACCCGACACGGCGCGCCACCAGCCCGCCAACAAACGCAGCCACCAGCGCCGCCGCGATGTTGATCAACAATGGTAGATCATGATGCACGAGCCACCTCCGACGCCGCTTTGTCAACAACATGGATACGTGATGCCGCGACATAAACGACTGGGCGAAGGGTTGGAATTATTTGCAAGAACTCCAAATGGCGGTGGTCATACCAATTCAACATACCGTATTTTATAGAAAACACTTCTTGCGCCGATCCATTTGCTTTATAGAAGCTATTCCCCGCAACACGATGCCTCCAGTTTGAGGCAAAACAAAAGCACGTCCAACGCTGGGCGTGCTATTTCATCACAGTTCACAATTCCGACCGGCGCCTCTCAACTCTTCATTCTGAACACTGCATTCTCCACCCACACCTTGTTCGCCAGCTCTGCGCCAATGACATGCTCGTCGTGGAAGCTGCCGTTGGCAACCTTCACCCGCAGCGGGCCGGCGAATGGCGCGCGCGATACCAACTGGATCGACACGCCGGGCTTGATGTTGAGCGAGGCAAGATAGCGCAGCATATCGCCATCGTGCGATGACACGCGTCCCACCATGCCTTGCATCCCGTCGCTGAGGTCCGACAGCGGCAGCGAGGGGATGAGCTTTACCGAGCCATCGCGCCCCGGGATGGGGTCGCCATGCGGGCAACGCTCGGGCATGTCCAGTTGCGCATACATGCGGTCGACCAACTCGTCGTCGAGGTGATTGCTGGCCTGCGCCGCAATGGGATACACCTGATCCCACGTGTAGCCGAGTTTTTGCACCAGATACACCTCGAAGATGCGGCGCTTGCGGATCGATTTCAGCGCGATGCGATCTCCGGCGTCGCTCAATACCAGGCCGCATGCGCCCTCACGGCGCAACATGCCCTGCCGCACCAACCGCTGTGCCATGCGTGAAACCGCCGGCGGAGAGACATTCAGCCGCTCGGCCAGCGCGCGCAAAGACACGCGCCCGGCCTCAAGTGACTCCAGATACGTTTCTCCCAGAAAATCCTGAACAACCGTGCTGACCTTCACGGAGGGTTTCATTCCTTTCACAACCGTTCGCTTGCTCATTAGATTGGACGATTATTACACAAGCGCGCCCTATTTTTGTCATCTTGATTCCATCTGAGGAAATGACAATGTATCCGGCGCGAGGAAACTTTTGCAGCACAAATATTTCGTAGCCTAATCACTTTAATGCGATGCTAATGACGAACGCCTAAAATCGCGCCTCGCCATCCGTCGTATTTGAGCGGGATGGCAATGAAGCCCGCCGGCAGTGAGCCGGCCGCAAACCAATGACCATGAAGCACACCTGCAACTCCCGGGCTCGCCTTGCCAGCGCCGCCGGCGCATTGCTGATCGGCGCTGCGCTCCTCACCGCCTGCGCCCAGCCCGGCACAACCAACAACACAAACGTCCAGCGCAGCGCCACACTCGCAGAGGGCGCGCTCACGGCCACCGTCAACGCCACCGGCAACATTGAGCCAGAGTCGGAGGTGCGCTTGAACTTCCAACAAGCCGGCACTGTGGCCGAAGTGTTTTTCGAGGAGGGCGCGGCGGTGAAGAAGGGCGACGTGATCGCCAGGCTGGATACGACCGACCTTGAGTTGGCGCTGGCGCAAGCGCAGGCACAACTCGACAACGCCACAGGTGCGCTGGCTACCGCGCAGAACGCGGTTGAAAACGCGCGGGCCGCCGAGATCATCGCCGGCGCAAATTTCAGCCGCACGGTCTCTGGCGCGCGGCCGGCGGATGTGACCGCCGCAAAGGCTGCGCTTGACGCGGCGCAGGCCAATCTCGACAAGTTGCTGGCCGGCCCCACCGCCAATGATCTGGCGCAGGCCGAAGCGCAACTGCGCAACGCTGAAGCCGCATTGAAGCAGGCGCAATCGGCATACGACCGCGCCTTCGCCGTCAATCCTGCCGGCATTGGCGGGTCGCCGGCGGCACTGCAACTGGAACAGGCCACCAACAACTACAACGCCGCAAAGGCTGCCTACGACAAGGCCGCGCTCGGCGCCGACAGCGCGCAAATCAAGGCCGCGCAGCAACAGGTCGAAAATGCCCGCGCCGCCTACGACAAGGTGGTTCGCCCCGCGCGCCAGTTCGATCTCGATCAGGCGCAGGCGCAGATCGAGCAGGCGCAACTCGGCTCGAAGAACGCGCAACAGCAGGTGACGAGCGCGCAGAACCAGATCAAGCTGGCTGAGATCGCCGTGAAGCAGGCGCAGCGCCGGCTCGATCAGGCATCGCTCGTTTCGCCCATCAGCGGCCGCATTTCGGCGCTGAACATGAAGGCCGGCGAGTTGACTGCGGCGAGCGTCGCGCAGCCGGCGGCGACCATCGTCGACACATCCCAGTTCCACATCGACATCACCGTCGATGAGATCGACATCGCCAAGGTCAAAGAGGGCATGGAAGTCGTCGTCACGCTCGACTCGCTGCCCGGCGTGGAGGTGAAGGGCAACGTGGTGCGTATTTCACCGACATCGAAGACAGTCAACGGCGTGGTGTCATACGAGGTGCGGGTGGCGGTGGACTCTGCCAACGCCGACCTGCGCAGCGGCATGACGGCCAACGCCTCGATCATTCTGGATAAGCGCGATGGCGTGTTGCTCGCGCCGAACTGGGCCGTGCGCCGCGACCGCGCCAGCGGTAAAAGCTTCCTCACCCTGCAGGAAGGCAGCGCCACGCGCGAGGTGGAGGTGACCACCGGCCTGCGCAACGATTCCTTCAGCGAAATCTTGTCCGGCGCGCAGGCCGGCGATGTGGTGGTTGCGCCGCGCGCGCAGAATTTACTGGGGCAGTAAGTCACATGATCGACACATTCACCAGCCCTGCGACGAACGGCAAACACGCAGCCATCCGCGAGAGTGCTGCGCTCACTCCCGTCATCGACATCGCCGGCATCACGAAGATTTACACGATGGGCGACATCGAGGTGCCGGCGCTGCAAGGGGCGACGCTGAAGATTTACCCGGGCGAACTTGTCGCCATCATGGGGCCATCCGGCTCTGGCAAATCCACCCTGATGAACATCCTCGGCTGCCTCGACCAGCCGACCAGCGGGCGCTACCAGCTTGACGGCGTGGATGTCGAGAAACTCAACGACAACCAGTTGGCCGAGATTCGCAATCGGAAGATTGGCTTTGTGTTCCAGTCGTTCAACTTGCTGCGGCGCACATCTGCCATCGACAACGTGGAGCAGCCGCTGATCTACGCCGGCGCCGGCGCCAAGGAGCGCCGCGAACGCGCTGCACGCGCGCTGGAGCAGGTCGGTCTCGGCGACCGCCTGAAACACCACTCGAACGAATTGTCGGGCGGCCAACAGCAGCGCGTCGCCATCGCGCGCGCGCTCGTCACCAACCCGGCCATCATCCTGGCCGACGAGCCAACCGGCAATCTTGATTCAAAGAGCGGCGCGGAGATCATGTGCATCTTTCAGCGGTTGAACGAAGAGAGCGGCAACACGGTGATCTTTGTCACGCACGACCAACGCATCGCCGACCATACGCGACGGGTTGTCCGCATCGCAGATGGCCGCATCGTCGGCGATGAGCCGGTGCGCAATCAGATCATGGCCTGCGCCGGATGAACCGCACCCTGTCAGCAGATGAACATCAACCTCATCGAATCGATCCGGCTGGCACTGCGCACACTGGCATCAAACAAGTTGCGCGCATTCCTCACCATGCTCGGCATCAGCATCGGCGTCGGCGCTGTCATCGCGCTCATGGCGCTGGGCAGTGGCGTGCAGCAGTACATCAACGACCAGTTCACCAACAGCGGCACCAACCTGCTCGGCATCACGCCTGGCCGCATCCAGCGCGGCGGTCCGCCGAACAGCTTCGCGCAGCAGGCCTACCTCACGCTTGGCGACTATAAAGCGGTGACGGCGAACATGCCCGGCCTCGACAACTACGCTGCCGATTTCACCTCCGTCGGCAACTTCGCCTACGAGGGCAAGACCTCGCAGGTGCAGGTGAGCGGCGTGACACCCAGCTTCGCCGAGGTGCGCAACTGGCCGGCGGTGCAGGGTCGCTTCATCGATGACGCAGACAACGCCAGCCGATCACGCGTAGTGGCGCTGGGCCAGACGGTCGTCAACGACCTCTTTCCCAACGAGGACCCCATCGACAAGATCGTGCGCATCAACAGCGTGCCATTTCGCGTGATCGGCATCATGCAGTCCAAGGGCGCGTCATTTCTCGGCGATCAGGATGCGATTGCCTACATCCCGCTGACCACAGCGCAGGAGCGCCTGTTCAGCCGGCTGGCGAATGCCAAGACCGGCGAGCGCATCGTCTCCACCATCTATCTGCAGGCGCGCGATGACCAGTCACGCAGATCGATCCAGCAAACGGCCAAGGAAATCCTGCGCGAACGCCATCACCTGCGGGAAGGCGACCAGAGCGACTTCTCGATCATCTCGCAGACGGAATTGCTGAACACCTTCGGCGCGGTGACGAGCGTGCTGACGCTCTTTCTCGGCGCGATTGCGGCCATCTCATTGCTCGTCGGCGGCATCGGCATCATGAACATCATGCTGGTCAGCGTGACCGAGCGCACGCGCGAAATCGGCCTGCGCAAGGCCATCGGCGCGAAGCCTGGCGCGATTCTGGCGCAGTTTCTGATCGAGGCGGTGGTGCTGTCGTTGATCGGCGGCGCGCTTGGCATTTTGCTCGGCGCCGGCATCGCATTCGCCGTGCAAATGATCCCCGACATCGGCTTCACCCCGCAGGTGCAGCTCAGCGCCATCGCGCTGGCAGTCGGTTTTTCGATTGTCGTCGGCCTGTTCTTCGGCGTGTATCCCGCGCGCCGCGCCAGCCGCTTGAACCCAATCGACGCGCTCAGGTTCGAGTAAAGAAGATGTTTACTGAAAACGTCAAGGTTGCCACCCGCGCGCTAACTGCCAACAAATTGCGCAGCGTGTTGACCACGCTGGGCATCATCATCGGTGTGACCAGCGTGATTGCGCTGCTGTCCATCGGCAACGGCGTGCAACAGTTCATCACGCGCCAGTTCGAAGGGCAAGGCTCAAACCTGGTGTTCGTGCTGCCGGCGCGCATCGAGCAGGGGGGCGCGAGTCGCGCCGGCTTCCGCGCCATGCAGCCCGGCGCGCGCTCCGGCACCGCGCTGTCGCTCACGCAGGGCGATGCCGATGCGCTGAATGACAAAACGCGCGTGCCGGACGCCGCATTCATCGCGCCAGTGGTGAGCGGCAGCGGCAAGGCGCAAGCCGGCGACAACCGCTATGAGACGCGCGTGCGCGGCACCGTGGCGGAGTATCGCCAACTCAACAACCCGGCGCTGCTGTATGGCCGCTACATGACCGATGAAGAGGTGAAAGGCGGCTCGCGTGTGGCGATGCTGGGCAGCGTGGTCTACCACAAGCTTTTTCCGAACGGCGGCGACCCCACCGGCGAGGACATCCGCATCAACGGTGTGCCGTTTCGCGTGATCGGCGTGCTGGCCGAGCGCACCGGCGGCACCGCCGGCGGCGACGATGACATCATTACCATGCCCATCACCGCTGCGCGCGACCGGCTCTTTCCGCAACGCAATGCGAAGGGCGAGGAGTTGGCCGGCATCATTTTGATTCAAGCTGTTGCCCCAGACCGCATCGATGCCGTGACAGAACAGGCAACGGATCTGTTGCGCGAGCGGCACGACATCCTGTATGCCGGCGAGGACGACTTCACCATTGCCTCGCAGCGCGACCTGCTGAACACGATTGGCGCAGTCACCGGCGCAATCACGGTGTTCCTCGCAGCCATCGCCGGCATCTCACTCTTCGTCGGCGGCATCGGCATCATGAACATCATGCTGGTCAGCGTGACCGAGCGCACCCGCGAGATCGGCCTGCGCAAAGCCATCGGCGCGCGGCGCAGCGTCATCCTGATGCAGTTTTTGATCGAGTCGGTGGTGCTGTCGCTGCTCGGCGGCATCATCGGCATCCTGCTCGGCGTGGGGCTGGCAAACCTGGTCGCCCTGTTTTCGCAGGGCCAGTTTGTCGCACTGGTGACACTGGATGCAGTGTTGTTGGCGGTTGGCTTCTCCATCGCCGTCGGGATCATCTTCGGCGTGTATCCCGCCTGGCGGGCATCACAACTCAGCCCGATCGAGGCGCTGCGCTACGAGTAGGTTCCAGCCTGCGAAACTGATTGCTCAACGTGGCGCAGGGTGCGCGAGAACAGCGCCAGCACGCATACGAGCGTCGAGAGCGTGCCGCCGACGATGAACACGCCCTGCACGCCTATCGCTTCACCGAGCGGGCCGGCGATCAACAGGCCAATCGGCCCTGCCAGCCCGATGGCGGTGTTCATCAATGAAAGCACCCTGCCCTGCATCTCGTTTGGCACGCTGCTTTGCAGGATCGCCATCATCGGCGCGTTGCCGGTGGAATAGGTGACGCCGCTGAGGAACCACCAGAACGCGCCCAACAACAGCAGGTTGCCGGGCGCAAGGCCGGTGAGCGCAACCGAGCCGCACGACACAGCAAATGAGACCATTACGACATAGATGCGATTGCGCGTCACATTCCAGATGCTGATGGCCACGCCGCCGGCGATGATGCCGATGCCGGCCAACGCCTCCATGAACGCGACCTCATTCACACCGCCGCCGAAGTGCTGCTTCACGAACAGGGGCGTCAGCGTGAAGGTGGGCATGATGGTCAGCACGACCAGCGCCATGACGCCGAACAGCACGAGCAAGCCGCGCCGGCCAGCCACATAGCGCAAGCCGAGCTTGAAATCTGCCCACACACTGAGTTGCAACCATGCCGGCTGGCGGATCTGCGGGATGGCGAAGATGAGCAGCGGTGTGATGCCGATGATGGCCGTGACGATGTCGATCATCAGCGCCCCTTGCAGCGGCAACACCGAGAGCGCCACCGCGCCAAGCGGCGCGCCGGCGATGGCAATAATGCCTTGCAAGGTTTGATTCATGCCGGCCACGCGCGAAAGCCATTCCTGCGGCACAAGCATGGCTGTGCTGGCAACTGCCGCTGGATGCTGAAACGCCTGCATGGCGCTGCGGATGAACATGAGGAGATAGACATGCCACAGTTGCACACGGTTGGACGCGAAGAGCACGATCAACACCAACATGCATAGCGCGGTGATTCCGTCGGCGACGAGCATGATATGCCGGCGCGGCCAGCGGTCTGCAAAAGTGCCGCCGAGCGGTCCGAGCAGCGCCTGCGGCAACAGCGCCATGATGCCGGCGGTGGCGAGCGCGCTGGCCGAGCCGGTAGTCTGTGTGATCCACCAGATCAACACAAATTGCGTGAGCGAACTGCCGATGAGCGAAAACGCCTGGCCTGTCCAAATGGCAAAAAAGCGCGGCTTCCAGTTCGAGTTTGGATCCACGCCTGTCATTGCCGGCGTCGCTGTTGTCATCGTTGCGTCCATTCACGCTCCATCTCCGCATCGTGCGGCAGCGAAGGTTAACAGGCCGCGCCGATCAGATGTGCAAAGCCTGAGAAACCATGTCGCGCTTTCCCTGCCCAACCACCCTTCCCACTTTCCCCCTTTCTCCTATACTCGCGGGCATGCTCACCATCGACAATCTGATCGCGATGTATGCGCGCAACCTGCACTTCATCAAGGAATTCACAGCCGGCTTGAATCACTCCGATTCGCTCGTGCAACCGCCGGTCCCGGGCAATTGCATGAACTGGGTGATCGGTCACATGCTGGTCTATCGCAATCGCATCCTGAAGATCGCAGAGCAGCCGGCGATCTTCGATGAGGTCACCGCCGCGCGCTATGCCGCAAACTCGAAGCCCATTCTTGGCGATGAATCCGGCATCGGCATCTTTGAGGACATGTTGCAGGCGCTGGATGCCTCGCAGGCTGCCATTGCAGCAGCGATGAAGTCGATCACGCCGGCCGAGGCAGAAAAGTCGTGGACGTTCGGCCAACTCAACATGAGCGCCGGCGAGTGGATGCTTTTCCTGCTGCGGCACGAGGCGTATCACACCGGCAACCTGGAATTGTTGCGCGAAATTGCGTTGGCAAGGCGCGCAAAATAGTTGTTGTCGCGGCGCGTGGCTTCTATAATCCGCGCCATCGCCCTCTTGCAACTGCGATGCAGCGTGAGGGCTGAAACGCCGGCACAAAGCAGCGGATTTGTCGCCGGCGCAATCATGCAAGCCCGCTGCTTTGCCCAAATCTGGAGGCACCCGACTTGTCTGACTTCGCAGTTGAAATGCGCAACGTGACGAAAGCCTTCGGCGACGTGATCGCCGTGGACAACATCAGCATGGGCATTCGCCAGAAAGAGTTCTTTGCCTTGCTCGGGCCGTCGGGCTGCGGCAAGACGACGTCGTTGCGCATGATCGCCGGCTTCGAGCGCCCCACCAGCGGCGATGTCATGATCAACGGCCGCGACGTAGGCGCCACGCCGCCCTTCCAGCGCAATGTCAACACCGTGTTCCAGTCATACGCGCTCTTCCCGCACATGACCGTGGAGCAAAACGTCGCCTTTGGCCTGGAGATGCGGAATACCGCCAAGGACGAGATTCGCCGGCGCGTGGGTGAGGCGCTGGAGCTGGTGCGGCTGCCACAACTGGCGCGGCGCTTCCCCAAGCAGATGTCGGGCGGGCAGCAACAGCGCGTGGCACTGGCGCGCGCACTGGTGAACCGGCCGGCGGTGCTGCTGCTCGATGAGCCGCTCGGCGCGCTCGATGCGAAGCTGCGCAAAGAGATGCAGATCGAACTCAAGACGCTGCAACGTGAAGTTGGCATTACGTTCATCTTCGTGACGCACGATCAGGAAGAAGCGTTGACCATGAGCGACCGCATCGCAGTGTTCTCCAAAGGCAAAGTGTTGCAGGTCGGCACGCCGCTGGAAATTTACGAGCGCCCCACCTGTCGCTTCGTCGCTGATTTCATCGGCGAAACGAATTTCCTGGATGGCAAGGTCGAATCGGTGGAGGGCGAATTTGCCACCATCGTTGTTGGCGGCAACCACAAGTTCATCGGGCGGGCGATGGAGGGTGTGCGCGCCGGCGTCGACGCCAGCCTGAGCGTGCGGCCAGAGAAGGTGCAGTTGATCGAGCAGCCCTCAACCCAGCCCAATTGCTATCCGGTCACCGTGCATTCCATCGCCTACGTCGGCTCCGACACGCGCGTGATCGTCAACCTGGACACACTCAGGCTGGACATCTGGGAGCAGAACACGACCAGCACGCTCGACCCAAACTATTTCTTCAAAGCTGGTGAGAAAGCCTACATGGTCTTCAAGCCCGAAAACGCATTGGTGCTGGCAAGTTAAGCCGGCGCACATCGCCGCCCATCACAGACAACCATGCGTTCAATCACAATCCCCGGAGAATGGCGAATCTGGCGCGCGCGCGCAGTTCACATCTACACCAGCCTCGGCCTGCCCTGCGCGTTTCTGGCATTGCTGTCGGCACAGGCCGGCCAGCCGCGCATCGCGTTCATCGTGCTGCTGGTCGCCATACTGATCGATGGCACCGACGGCCCCCTGGCGCGCCGGTGGGATGTGAAAAGGTGGACGCCGAATTTTGACGGGCGCAAGCTCGACGACATCATCGATTATCTGACGTATGTGTTTGTGCCGGCGTTCATCCTCTACCAGTCCCAACTGGTCGCCGGCTGGGGCGTGGTCGCGCTGCTCTGCGCGCTGCTCGCTTCGGCATATCGATTTGTGAGCGAAGATGCCAAAACCAACGACAAGCACTTCACCGGCTTCCCTTCATACTGGAATGTAGTCGCCTTGTTCATGGCGCTGTTGAAGTCGCCG
>JBDHWI010000063.1:0-21746 GCA_039810125.1 Thermoflexales bacterium
GCAGGGTCTGCATATGCGGTGAAGCCGCCGGCGCCGGTATGCCCAAATCCCGTCGCTGAGACGCACGTCTGTGGTGCAGACGCGCTGCCCAGAAAGTAACCCATACCTTTTGGCCACGCAGCGCCCAGCACGCAATCCATCCCATCAGTCTGCATTTCGGTGGCAATCTGCACGCGTTCCTTCGGCAGCAGCCGCACCCCATCCACGCCATCGCCGATCAGTGACGCATACACCTTCGCCAGGGCGCGTGCATTCGCCACCATGTTGCCGGCCGGCACCACCGCCTTGCGAAAATCTGCGCGGTTTGCCATCGTATTCAATGGCTGCAATGACACTGGTATGGCGCGCCACACCAGCGCGTCTGCCGGCGGCATGGGCATGTCGGGGTTGAGCAAGAAGTCCAGCGTGGCGATGCGATCCATCACGGCATCCGGCGCTCCGAAGAACAGCGAGTCGATCTTCAACGGCGCGCAGATGTCCTCACGCACGATCTGCGCGATTGGCCGGCCATCCACTAGTTCGGCCAGATGGCCGAGGATGATGCCGATGGTGAGGGCGTGATAGCCGGTCTGTGTGCCGGGTTCCCACAGGGGCGCCGCAGCTTCCATCCAACGCACCTGCTTGGCCCAATCTGACATATCCTCTGGCGTGGTGTCGAGCGGCAGATGCGGCACGCCGGCGGTGTGGGCCAACACCTGCCGCACCGTGATGCCGGCCTTGCCGTTTTGCCCAAATGCCGGCCAATATGCCGCCACCGGCGCATCGTAGTCGATCAGTCCGCGCTCGGCCAGCAGGTGGATGACTGTTACGGTGATGCCCTTCGTTGTGGAGAAGGTGACGAAGAGTGTGTCGCCGTCCACAGGTTTGCCAGTGATGACGTCGACGCCGGCCCACGCATCGACGACCAATTTGCCCTTGTGATAGGCGGCAACCTGCAGACCGGCTTCTGGGCCGGCGGCGACCTGCGCTTCGAGCCAGGTCTGGATGCGTGCTTGTGGTGTGTTCATGGCGTTTGCATTCAGTTTAGGCGTGGATCGGTAATTGGTATCAGCCATTGGTATAGTCTTGCATCATGTTGCTCAACGTCGAAACGCTTTTCGCTGCCCGCATGACGAACATGCGCCCATCACTCGTCCGTGAACTGCTGAAGAACGCTGCCGGCAAGGATGTCATCGCCTTCGCCGGCGGGTTGCCCAATCCTGCCTTCTTCCCGGCCGACGCGCTGACTGCCTCAACCGCCGCTGTGCTGAGCGAAGATCCCGCCGGCGCGCTGCAATATGCCGTGAGCGAAGGCCTTGCCCCGCTGCGCGCATGGATCGCTGCGCGCTACCAGCAGCGCTACGGCCTCGACATCCCGATCGAGCAGATCCTCATCACCAGCGGCTCACAGCAGGGGCTGGACCTCATCGCAAAGGTGCTGCTGAATCCGGGCGATGTGGTGGTGAACGAGCGGCCGGGCTATCAGGGCGCGATTCACGCGCTGTCGATGTATCAACCGCGCTTCGCCGGCGTCACGCTGAACGAGGATGGCCTTGATGTGGCGCAACTGCGTGAGACGATCCAGACGCAAGCGCCGAAGTTCGTTGTCATCACACCAAACTACCAGAACCCTACCGGCATCACCTACACCGCAGCAAACCGCAGCGCCATCGCCGAGATCATCGCGCGGCACAACGTGCTGCTGGTCGAGGATGACCCGTACAGCGAGTTGGGATTCAGCGGCAAGCACGCGCCGACGATGCGTGCATATCTGCCCGAGCAAAGCATCTGCCTGGGGTCGTTCTCGAAGATCGTTGCACCGGGCATGCGGCTGGGCTGGGTGATCGCGCCGGCGACGATCATGCCAAAGCTGGTGATCGCCAAGCAGGCCACCGACATGCACACCAATCAGTTTGCGCAGCGCGTGCTGCTGCACTACCTGCAAAACAACCCGGTTGATGAGCATATTGCGCGCATTCGCAAAGGCTACGCGGCGCAGGCGTCAGCCATGTTGAAAGCCATTCGAGAGCATTTTCCCGCCGGCATCCGCCATACCACGCCCGACGGTGGCATGTTCGTATGGCTGACGCTGCCCGAAGAAGCCGATTCGATGGTGATCTTGCAGGAGGCCATTGCGCAGAAGGTGACGTTTTTGCCCGGCGTGCCGTTCTTCACGGATGGCGGTGGCAAGCGCCACATGCGCCTGAGCTATTCGATGTGCAGTGAGTCGAAGATCGATGAGGGCATCGAGCGGCTCTCGCGCGTGGTGCTGCGACATCTCGACGCGCCGGCTTAAACATTGCGATACGCCGGCGGTGCAAATGATCGCGCATCCAATGTCTTGAAGGTCGCGTATAGCTCTGGTGTGATGGGCGCGTCGGCGCATGCCACGCTGCGCCACCTCAGAAACGGCAATACAACGAGATCGGATGCGCGAAACTCGTCCATCACCATCTGCCCGATCGCGCCGCAGCGACTGGCAAACGATTGGCGCTCGAACGCTTCGAACAGCGGCGTCTGGTCGTACGACACACGCCGAAATTCCGGTTCCCAGCCATTGTTGCCAGCGCGCAGCAGCATATATTGCGCATCCGAGCTTCCATCCAGCGGAACGCCCACCGTGCCCGGGTTGAACACGCGCCATCGATCCACCCGAATGTCCATTGCGAGGTGGGTGTGGCCGGCGATGACAAAAGGCTCCTCAGCGCCGGCCAGCTTTGGCGCATTGACGCTGTCATCATCCATCGCGTAGATCGCCTCCCACGCGCTGCGGCACGAGCCATGCGTCATGCGGATGGGTGGACCATCGGCAAAACGCAAGCTGATGAAATCCGGCCATGCTGCGATGCGTTGCTGCCGGCTGCCTTGCAACTGTTCACGCAGCCACGGCAGCAGCGGCCATTGCGTCGCATCTTGCCAGGCTGCCGGCGCGCGTGGCGTGTCGTAATCGAGCAGGTAATACTCGTTGTTGCCGCGAATCACCGGCCAGCCTTCGCGCGCGACGATGTCGAAGCATTGTGCGGAGAACGGCCCCCAGTTGATGACATCGCCGGCCACCACGACTTGATCGACATGAAACTGCGCCAGATCGTGCATCACCGCTTCGAGCGCCGGCAGGTTGCCATGGATGTCCGACAAAACGGCGAGTATCGTCATTTTTATTTTGGGAAACAGGGCGGCGACACAAGGCCGAAATGGTAAAATCAGCCGCTCGTTGGGGCGTCGCCAAGTGGTAAGGCAGCGGACTTTGGATCCGCCATTCGTTGGTTCGAATCCAGCCGCCCCAGTCGGAAACCCTGCAGGTCTTTCAAGGTTTGCAGGGTTTTTTATTTGCGGATGATCGGCTTGCGACCGTGCTTGCTGCGCACTTTGCCATTTGGCGTGATGGGATTGTTGGCCTTGCTGCGCGGCTTCTTCTCCACCGGCAACAGCGCCGCTTCAAATACCGTCTGCACGCTCTCCACCAGCACGAACTTGAGCGAGTCGCGCACTTCTGCCGGCAGGTCATCCAGATCCGGTTCGTTGCGCTTCGGCAGGATGATCGTCTTCAAGCCGGCGCGATGTGCAGCCAGCACTTTCTCCTTGATCCCGCCGACTGGCAGCACGCGCCCGCGCAGCGTGATCTCGCCAGTCATCGCCAGGTCGGGGCGCACGCGCCGGCCGGTAAGCAGCGAAGCCAGCGCGGTGGCGAGTGTGACGCCGGCAGAGGGGCCATCCTTCGGCTGTGCGCCGGCCGGCACATGCACATGGATGTCGCTCTTGTCGAACACCTTCTCGTCGATGCCAAAATCGCCGGCGTGGCTGCGCACATATGAGAACGCTGCTATTGCGCTCTCCTTCATCACATCGCCAAGCTGGCCAGTGAGTTGAAAACCCTTGCTGCCGGGCATGCGTGTGGCTTCGATGAACATGATGTCGCCGCCGAAGGGCGTCCAACTCATGCCGGTGGCGACGCCTGGGATCTCAGTGCGCTCGGCCACCTCGTTGTAGAACTTGGCCTTGCCGCGCAGATCATGCAGGTGTTTGGGCAGCACATCGAAGGGCAACGTTGCCGTGCCTTCCTGTGATCGCGCGACGAGTTTGCGGCAGATGCTGCCGATCTCACGCTCCAGATTGCGCACGCCGGCCTCGCGCGTGTAGTCACGCATCAGCTTCAGGATGGTGTCGTCGCTGAAGGTGACCTCGCCCAAGCGCAGCCCATTCTCTTTCAGCTGACGCGGCACCAGATAACCCTGCGCAATGCTGAGTTTCTCCTTCTCGGTGTAGCCGCTCAGGCTGAGGATCTCCATGCGGTCGCGCAGCGGGCCGGGGATGGTCTCCAGGGTATTGGCTGTGCAGACGAACATGGTTTGTGACAGGTCGAAAGGCACATCGAGGTAGTGATCGCGAAATTCGCGGTTCTGCTCGGGATCCAGCACCTCCAGCAGCGCGCTGGATGGGTCACCGCGATAGTCGGCGCCGAGCTTGTCCACCTCGTCGAGCATGAAAACCGGGTTGCGGCTTTCGACACGGCGGATGCTTTGCACCACGCGACCGGGCATGGAGCCGATGTAGGTGCGGCGGAAGCCGCGTATCTCGGCCTCATCGCGCACACCGCCCACGCTCATGCGGATGAACTTGCGCCCCATCGCGCGCGCGATGCTTGCGCCGAGCGAGGTTTTGCCGACGCCGGGTGGGCCGACGAAGCACAAAATCACGCCCTCGCGCTCGCGGCGAATCACATCTTCAGGTTTGGGTTCTGAGTTCTGAGCGCCGAGCGCTAGCGCGCTGTCCTCACTCTGCTCTCGGGATTCAGAACTTTGAACTTTCAACTCCATCCGCCGCTTGCGCACAGCCAGGAATTCAAGGATGCGATCCTTGATGTCGTTCAGCCCGTAATGATCCTCGTTCAGCACGTTGCGGGCATGCGCGATGTCGAGGTTGTCCTGCGTAGTCTTCGCCCAGGGCAGCGAGGTCATCCAATCCAGATAGGTGCGAATGACGCCGTACTCCGCGGCCTGCGTGGGCATCTTCGACATGCGGTCAAGCTCGCGCTCGGCCTCGCGCCGCGCCTCGTCGTTCATGCCACTGGCTGCGATCTTGTCGCGGAAGTTGTTGATCTCGATTTGCTGCTCGTCGGCCTCGCCGAGTTCGCGCTGGATGGCCTTGATTTGCTCGCGCAGAAAATATTCGCGCTGCACCTTTTCCATCTCGCTCTGGGCTTCGGTCTGGATCTTCTTGCCGAGTTGCAGCACTTCCAGCTCTTTGTTGAGCAACTGCAACAGGAACAGCATTTTGTTCGGCAGGCCTTCCATCTCCAGCAGGCGCTGCGCATCAGCGATGTCCATGCGCATGTAGGTGGCGACGGCGTAGGTGAGCTGGCGCGGATCCTCGATGTTCTGGATCATCTGCGACAACTCATCCGGCATGTCGGGTCGCAGATCGGCCATCTTGCCAAACGCCTCGCTGATGTTGCGCCGCAGCGCTTCGATCTCCAGCGAATGCTCCCAGGGTTCAGGCAAAGGCTCGACCTTCGCGATGATGTAAGGGTCTTCGCTGATGATCTCGACAATGCGAAAGCGCTCTGCGCCCTGCACGATCATGTTGACCACGCCATCGGGCGCCTTGAAGTGGCGCACGACGCTGCCGACGGTGCCGATGGCGAAGATGTCATCGACGCCTGGCTCTTCCTTGTCAGCGGATTTCGCGGCAACCAGACCGATGGGTGTTTTGCGCAGGGTGGCGTCGTCGATCAGCCGGATGGAGCGCGGTTGCGACACACGCAAGGGCAACGCGGACATGGGATAGACCATGACGCCGCGCAGGGGTAGGATGGCCAGCGTCTCCGGCACATCGGTTACTGCGCCGGCCTGTGACGCATCATCGTCTGGGTCGTTTGCGGGTGCAGGGATGCTCATTGCTTCGGCCAGCAGCGTGTTCATCATATGAAGGTCGAAAGGGTTGTCGTCCATGAATGCGCGGCATAGCGTAACACAGTTGTCGTGCCGGCGGCAGTCGCTGATGCAACGGCTCTACAACGTTAGATCGCATGAGTGCTGGAGTTGAATTGGGCTGTTATGGAACTTCGCGCCTCTGTCTCACGGTCGCTCTGTGCTATATCTGGCGCGACAGAAAGATGGTGCGATCTTGCTCGCTGTGAGGTGGTCGCCAGGCTGCAGTCTCGGCAAAGCCGAGCGCATGGTACAGCGCCCGCGCCTCGCGCATGGTCTCAAGCGTTTCGAGGCGCAGGGTGGGATGGCCGGCGTTGCGGGCGTGCTCGATCAGCGTTTGCATCAACGCGCGACCAATGCCTTGCCCGCGCATGGCCGGCCGCACATACAGCCGGCGCACCTCGGCGGCGTTTGCGTCCACTGGTTGCAGCAGCACGCAGCCGGCAACCTGCGTTTCGGCCAGCGCCATCAGCACCGCGCCCGCCGGCGGCGCACATTCTCCAGGAAGCTGCACGAGCTCCGCGTCAAAGCTGTCGAATCAGCCGCATGCATCGGCTTCCTCAGCCAGAGCCAGCGTCGCAGCACGGTATTCGTGCAGGAGCAGCCGCACCTGATCGAATTGGAACTCGCTGCGGGCATGAATGATGCGCGACATTTCTATGCGGTGACGTTGAGGTAAAGCTGTTCGCGCACGCTCATCACGTCGCGGCGCAGTTGCTCTTCGTTTTCCAGGCGATCCTTCACGCGCTCGACGCCATGGATGATGGTGGTGTGGTCGCGCCCGCCGAGCAGGCCGCCGATCTCCGGCAGCGAGGCGTCGGTCTCCTGGCGGATGAGATACATGGCGATCTGGCGCGGCTGCACCAATTCCTTGTTGCGTGAGGCCGACACCATCTCCGGCACCGAGATGCTGTAGAACTTGGCGACGGTCTCGATGACCTGCGAGGGTGTGATGCGGGCGCGCCGGCCCACCAGGTCGGCTAGCGTGTCGCGGGCGAACTGCACGCTGATCGGCCGGCCGGTCATCTCACTCGTGGCAATCAGCCGCGTCAGCGCGCCTTCCAACTCGCGCACATTGCTCTGGATTTGCTTGGCGACGAACTCGATCACGTCTGCCGGCACGTTGTTTTGCGGCATCTGCGCGACCTTCTGCTGCAAGATCGCCATGCGGGTTTCCAGGTCGGGTGGGGCGATGTCGACCATCAAGCCCCATTCAAAGCGACTGCGCAGGCGGTCTTCCAGCGTCACCATCATCTTCGGCGCGCGGTCGCTCGTCATCACGATTTGCTTGTTTGCCCCATGCAGGGCGTTGAAGGTGTGGAAGAATTCCTCCTGCGTGGATTCCTTGCCGGCGATGAACTGCACGTCGTCCATCAGGAGCACATCCACCAGGCGGTACTTGCTGCGGAAGGCTTCCTGTGATTGCGAACGGATCGCGCTGATCAACTCGTTGGTGAAGGTCTCGGAGGTGACGTAACGGCAACCGAGGCCGCGTCGTTTGGCGGCATTGCCGATGGCATGCAGCAGGTGCGTCTTGCCCAAGCCGGAGCCGCCGTAGAGAAAGAGCGGGTTGTAGCGCTCCGCCGGCATTTCAGCCACAGCCATCGCGGCGGCGTGCGCCATGCGGTTGCCGCTGCCCACCACGAAGGTCTCAAACGAATAGCGCGACTGCACGCCGTCGGTGAATGGCTGCGAGGCTGGGCTGTGATTGTTGGTATAAACCGGCTGCGCGGTTGCGGGCGCCGGCTCAGCCTGTCTGGCCGGCTCTCCGGACAGAGAGGTAATCGTGTTGTGCGTCATCACAGTCAGCCGCACATCCACGCCGCGACCCATCCGCTCGCCCAACATCTTTTTGATGTCGGTGAG
This sequence comes from Thermoflexales bacterium, assembly GCA_039810125.1. Lineage (GTDB taxonomy): Bacteria > Chloroflexota > Anaerolineae > J036 > Brachytrichaceae > JBDHWI01. The sequence goes on from JBDHWI010000063.1 coordinate 7,776, forward strand.
TTTGCGCTGCTCGATCCACTCTTTGGCATAGCCATTCGCCACACCAATGACGAACTGGCCGTCCTCGTAGGTCAACAGTTTGGCCGATTTCAGCCACGTCAAGTAGCTGCTCCGGCCCATGCTGATTTCAATTTCGCCCAGCACCGATTGCCATGCTTCTTCTGGCCTCATATTCTTCCCTCGATGCCCAATTTTCCAGAAATGATTATCCCCCTGCGGCTGTTTGTGAGGCCGTAGGCCATCTTGCCGCACGCTTGCGGCATGCGCAATGGATGGGAACGCGGATTCTAGTCATTCACTTGGCACAACTCAAGCGATGAGAGGCTGGATTTCTCAAATTGTGCAACAGTTTTAAGATTACTTATGGCGTTGTGAACAAGCCGGCGCTGGATTGTGAAGAAGCTGTTGATGAAGTGTTGACTGAGGATGGACGACCTGTTAGTATCGTTTCATGCGTTACCGGCTTCACAAATTGATCGGCGGGCCGGTTGGCAACACGCAGACGGAACAACTGGACCGCGGCCCCACTAGATTTGATGATGCTTTGCAGGTCAATTTTCTTCGAGGCACACTCACCTTCACCCGTCTCAACCGCGCCATCATGGTCGATGGCGTGCTGGAAACTGAGGTCCCTGTGCAGGATGTGCGCACCCTCCAGGATTTCGGCTTATGTTTGCGCGTGCCGCTCGATGATCTGCTCTATAGTCTGCCGGATGCGTTCGACCCCGCCACCGATGAGGCTGACCGCCAGATCAGCGACGACGGCTGGATTGACCTGACCGAGGCGATCCGTGAAGAGATCATCATGGCGATTCCGATCAACCCGACCGACCCTACGCACGCCGGCGATGACGACTCCGCGCTCCAGAATGTCTTGCACGAAAATGATGATTGGTTGTCCGTGAAATGGAACAACCCGCAACAGGAAGGGAAATAAACAGCATGACGCAGTTTGATGAAGATCAAATCGTCGCCTCTCTGCTCATCAAGGCCGAGACGCAAGGCTATGTTGTCACTGAGGACATTCTTGAACTGTTGCCCGATGGCGATGACAACTTCGATCAGATTGAACAGGTGATCACGCTGCTGGAAGAGGCCGGCGTGCTGGTGCAGGATTTGGTGGCGCAGGAAGAGGACGAGACAGAGATCGTCATTCTGGAGGACGCGGAAGAGGAAGAAGAGGAAGAGGACGACTTCGTATTTCCGCAACCGGATGACGACCTCGCCAGCATCAGCGTAGACGACGGCATCGGCCTCTACCTGCGTGAGATGACGCGCGTGCCGCTGTTGACCAACGAGGAGGAAATTCGACTTGCCAAAGCCATTGAGCGCAGCCGTGCTGCCCATGCGCGCTTGAACGTGAAGGGTGAGAAGGTCGGCGTAAAGGAGCGTCTGCAGATCGAGAAGGACATCGAGGAGGGCCGGCTGGCGCGCGAACATCTCATCAAGGCCAACACTCGCCTCGTCGTCAGCATCGCCAAGAAATACATGGGGCGCGGCGTGCCCTTTCTCGATCTCATCCAGGAAGGCAACCTCGGCCTGATGAAGTCGGTCGAGAAGTTCAATTACAAGCTCGGCTTTCGCTTCAGCACCTATGCTACATGGTGGATTCGCCAGACCATCACGCGCGCCATCGCCGACCAGAGCCGCACCATTCGCGTGCCGGTGCATATGAACGACCGCATCCGCCGGCTGTACAAGGCCACACGTGAGTTGGAGCAGACGCTGGGCCGGCAGCCGACACCGAACGAGGTGGCGACCGAACTGGGTGTCGACAGCGAGCAAGTCGAATGGATGCTGAAGGTGTCGTGGCGGCCGCTGTCGCTGGAGCAGCCGATCGGCGAAGAGGAAGACAACGAATTCGGCTCGTTTGTGGAAGACGAGAACACGCCGTCGCCGGCGCAGACCGTCTATGAGGAATTGCTCAAGGGCAAGATCGAAGAGGTGCTCAGCACGCTCACCCCGCGCGAGCAGCGCATCTTGCGCCTGCGCTTTGGCTTGGTGAACGGCAAGTGCTACACGCTCGAAGAGGTGGGACAGAAGTTCGGCCTCACCCGCGAGCGCATCCGGCAGATTGAGGCACGGGCCTTGAGAAGGTTGCGGCATCCGCGCAGGTCAAGGCATTTGAAGGATTATTTGTGATCGTTAACCTCGCGGATTTCAAAAATCCGCGAGGTTTCTTCACGCTTCCCGCCAATACACCGAACCATCCTTCGCGCGCTGCAAGCCCATCTCATCAACCAGCGCGCGGCGCAAAGTGACGGCATCGATGTCGAAGCGCGATTTCGCCGGCGTCAGCCACGACGCGATCAACTGCGTGGCCTCACGCTCGGTGTAGCGCCGGCCGGATGCGAACTTGCTCAGCAGGTAAAGCAGCACTGGCTTCTGCTCCTTCGGCTTGGTTGAGAATTTCGTCACGCGGCCATCTGCGTCCACAAATGGCTGCAGGTCAGGTGGGAAGGCGGCGATCGCGGCGATACGCTGGACCTTCTCGGCCTGCTGTGCCATCACGGCTTTGGCGTTCTCTTCGCTGAGGAGCTGGTCGAGCTTGCCGAAGAGATCGCGCACGCCGTCGACCTTCAGACGATACAGTTTGTTGGCATCGCCAGCGCGGCGCACTTCCACCAGGCCTGCGCCGACCAGCTGCTGCAGATGTCGCGACACATTCGGCTGGCTCACGCCCATCTGTGCAACCAGATCCTGTCCCCGCACCTCGCCATTTGCCGCCAGCAGCTCCAGCAGCCGCAGCCGCATATCGTCGGCCAGCGCGCCTAGCGGCCCGAGCACCTCGGCGCGTTGAATTGGCGCGGTGCGAAGCCGGCGCGCGCCGGATGGAGAAGTAAGATTGCTCATGTTGATTATCCTGATATGCGCATATAACTATAAGCAGAAAGATGCGTTTGTCAACCAGTTGCTGTTCTTCTCAGCCATGCTCATTCCGTTCACCCATTCCGCCAGCAGTTCCGCGTGCGCCAAGTCTCATCCCGTACAATCACATCGGAGCGGAGCAAGCCGCGTTGAAGTTGATGTGATAAGCGCGCTCATCACTGGCAATCCGTAGTTGAAAATCCAAAATCATCAATCCACATGCGTGTCATCGTCGTGCTGCCCACCTATAACGAGGCAGACAACATCTCCCTGCTCATCCCAGAATTGCTCAAGCTACCGGCGTTGAGCGTGTGTGTCGTCGATGACAACTCGCCGGATGGCACCGGCCGCATCGCGGATGAATGGGCGGCGCGTGAACCGCGCGTGCAGGTCGTGCATCGCGCCGGCAAGCTTGGCCTCGGCACAGCCTATGTCGCCGGCTTCCACTTTGCGCTCGATCATGGCTTCGACGCCGCGCTGACGATGGATGCAGATTTCTCGCATCATCCGAGGTACATCCCATCGATGCTGGAGAAGATTGAGCATTACGACCTGGTGATTGGTTCGCGCTATGTGCCGGGCGGCGACGTGTTGTATCCGATGTATCGCCGGCTGATGAGCAAGACCGCCAACGCCGCAGCCCGCATTGCGCTCGGTCTGAAACCGCGCGACTGCACCGCCGGCTTCCGCCTGTATCGCGCGCAGGTGCTGCGCACGGTGCCGATCGACGCCATCTTCTCCAACGGCTATTCCTTTCTCACCGAGATGTTGAACCACGTGCAGGGCTACGGCTTCAGCATCGCCGAGGTGCCGATCATTTTTGAAGATCGTGTGCGCGGCAAGTCAAAAATCTCTTCGCGCGAGATCTTCAAGGCCGGCTATACAGTTGCGCGACTCACCTATCGTCGCGTGCGCGACAAGCTGTTTGGGATGAGGGTGTAGGCTGTGAATTTTCTCTTCGACGCGCGCGTGATTCAAGATCACTTCCCCGGCATCGGGCGCTATGCCTTCAATTTACTGGCAGCCCTGCCGGCAGAGTTGCGACCTGGTGAACGACTCATCGCGCTGCATGATCCATCCACGCCATCCACGCGTCTGCCGTTGCGGAGCTTGCATGAAATGCAACGTTCACAGGTCTCCTGGCAGGAATGGCGCGTGCCGCTGTTTGGGCTGAAGAATCTGGTTGGCCGGTTGCCGCATCTGCCGGCGAACTCCATCGCGCACTTTCCCTACTATGTGCGGCCGGCGACGACTTCGGCGCCCTCGCTCACCACCATTCATGACGTGTTGCTGCTGGTGCATCCCGAGGTTGCCGCCTCGGCGTTGGCGCGCATCGCCAACCGCACGCTGAACGCGCTCGCTATTCGCGCCTCGCGCTGTGTGATCGCTGTCTCGCACAGCGGCGCAAAAGACATCGAGCGATTCTTCCCTGCGACGCGCGGCAAAGTGGTTGTGATTCCCGAGGCCGCTGATCCAGCTTTTGCACCGCGCAGCGTTGCTGAGCAGAATGCCACTCTTGCGACAATGGACATCCGCCATCCGTTTGCCTTGTATCTCGCCAGCAACAAGCCGCACAAAAATCTCGCGCGCTTGGTGGAGGCGTGGGCAAAGGTGGTTGGCGATTGTGAAATGACCTCCTCAGAGGCGAGCCAGCGGTCAGATTCACCAGTCCTCGTGATCGCCGGCTATATTGACCCGCGCTATTCACATGCGCAACAACAGGTGAAGGCGCTGGGGCTGGAGCAGCACGTGCGCTTCGCCGGCGCGGTCAGTGATGCGCAAGCGGCGGCGTTGTATTCGGCGTGTGACCTGTTCGTGTTTCCTTCGTTGTATGAGGGGTTTGGGCTGACGCCGCTGGAGGCGATGGCATGTGGCGCGCCGGTGGTCTGCTCGAACACGTCGGCCATGCCGGAGGTCGCCGGCGATGCGGCGCTGCTATTCGATCCAACCAGCCCCGATGAAATTGCACAAGCCTGTTTGCGCGTGTTGCGCGACGCGGCGTTGCGCAGTGCCATGCGCCGGCGCAGCCTGCAACAAGCCGCGACCTTCAGTTGGCAGAAGACTGCTCAGCTTACAATCGATGCCTATCGGTCATTGACGAAAGGCGCATAACGTGTCTATCGTAAGCCGACAGGCGTCATGCGTATCGTTCACATCTATAAAGACTATTTTCCGGTGCTGGGGGGTATCGAGAATCACGTCAAGCAGTTGGCAGAGGCCCAAGCCGGCCGCGGGCATGCGGTCACGGTGCTGGTGACGCAGCTGGCCGGCAAACCCGCAAGCGAGGAGATGGTGAACGGTGTGCGTGTAGTGAAGACGCCGCGCCAGTTGAATGTGCAATCTGCGCCGATCAGCCTGCGCTTTGGCAAGGCCGTGAACGAGGAGACCGCCGGCGCCGACATTGCGCACTTGCATGCGCCGTATCCCATCGGTGAAGCGTGCAATCTTTACTTTGGCCGCGCCCAGAAGACGGTTTTGACCTGGCACAGCGATATCGTGCGGCAGAAGACGCTCCTGCGGGTGTATGCGCCGGTGCTGCGTCGCGTCATTGCAAAGGCCGACCGCATTATCCCAACCAGCGAGGCCTATGCGCGCACCTCGCCCTGGCTGCGCGATGCCCTGCCCAAATGTCGGGTGGTGCCGTACGGCATCGACCTCGCCCATTTTCAGCAGATGGCGCCGGCGGCGCAGCAACAGGCAGCAGAAATGCGGATGGCGTGGTCACAGCGCGCCGAGCTGACAAATCCGCTGGTGCTGTTGTGTGTGGGGCAGTTGCGCTACTACAAGTCCTTTGACACGCTCATTCGCGCGTTGCCGCAACTGGCCGATGTGGTCGTGGCGATTGCCGGCGTCGGTGCGATGCGACAGGCGTGGGAGGCGATTGCAGCATCGCTCGGCGTTGAGCAGCGCATCACGTTTTTGGGGCAGGTGGGGCAGGAGGCATTGCCGGCGCACTATGCCGCCGCCGATGCATTCGTGTTGCCCTCAAACTCGCGTGCCGAGGCGTTCGGTATCGTGAACCTGGAGGCGATGGCGTGCGGGCTGCCGCTGATCACCACCGAGGTGGGCAGTGCGACCAGCTGGGTGAACGAGCATGAAGTCACCGGCCTCGTCGTGCCGCCGATGGATCCGGATGCGCTGGCGAGAGCCGTCGAAAAGCTGCGCGATGCCGGCTTGCGCCGGCGCATGGGCGAGGCTGCCCGCCGGCGCGTCGAGACGCATTTCACGCGCGAGAAGATGGTGGATCGAGTGGAAGCGGTGTATCGCGAAGCGCTGGGCAGCTAGCGGCTCTCGTCAGCAGTCACGATCTCATTGATGTGAACCTCGACTGAGCGCTCACGGACATCCTTCACCTGCAAAGTGATGCGCTCATTGTTGATCGCCGTCACCTGGGCCCGGTCTGTGACGATGATGCCGTTGCTGGTGCGATGCCGCCACATCACCGATGAGCCGACCTTGATGCCACGCTCCTCGGGACTGCGAGTGTCGCGCTTTTGCTCGGATTCCCAGTCTTCATACGTGCGATAGACACGTTGCGCGTTGTTGCTGAGCGCAATGGACTTGGGCTTGGTGCTTCTGTTCAAATTACCTCCTGAGCAAATGGAAAGAACCGCTTGGTGTAAAAACGCCCCGCAATGACGCGGGGCGTTTTCCAATTCTGGACGAACGGCCGGTCTAGTAGCGGTCGTTGTTGCGGCGATCGTTGCGGTTGTAGCCGCCGCGATTGCCGTCCTTGTAACCACCGCCATTGCTGCGCTGTTCGGGCGGGCGGGCCTCATTCACCTTCAACGTGCGGCCATCCACTTCCTGGCCGTTGCACAGTTGAATTGCCTTAAGAGCCTCAGCAGGCGTCTCCATCTCCACGAAAGCGAAGCCGCGCGGCTGGTTGGTCACGCGATCCATCATCACGCTCACCGAGCGGATGTTGCCGGCCTGGCTGAACAGGTCGCGCAAGGTTGCTTCGGTCGTGCTATACGAAAGATTGCCCACATACAGTTTGTTGTTCATTCGGTTGATCCTCCTGGCAGATCAGACACACAAAAATTGCGCCATGCCTTGACCGGCGCATAGAAAACGTAGGACCCTTGGCGAGTGATTCGCAATGGTTCAATCTCACAGAAAAGCGACGATGCGGATACCGAGGCAACTGGAGGAAGCAACTGACGAAACAATCCCTGGATGATCTCTACAGACTGGGTGATTATACCGCAAGCGCAGGCAATTGGGCGGCTGAAAATGTGCGTTGAACGAGCCGGCGCATCCCATGACGCGCGTCACGCCAGAATGTGACCCCCGCCACTCTCCCAGATGCACTTTGCTTCCTACCATTTCTGGCAGTGAATTTCCTGGAGGAAACAATGAAGAATTCGATCCGCGTCGTGGCAGGCGTGATGACAGGCAGTCTTTTGCTGGCTGCCTGCGCCATGCCTGGCCTGCCCGGCGCTACAAACGCCGATGCGCAGCGCGGCACGCAACCGTCTACGCAGTCATTCCAGCGCGCAACTGCCACAAAGGGCAACATTGAAGACAAGGTGGTTGGCACCGGCGCCATCACGGCCAACCAGACGGTCGATGTGGCGTTTCAAACCAGTGGCAAGATCAAAGAGGTGCTGGTGAAAGCCGGCGATCAGGTCAAGCGCGGCCAGGTGCTTGCCACGCTCGACGACACTGATCTGCAACTGAGCGTCAAATCGCAATGGGCCAGCTATATCTCTGCGCAAGCTGCCCTCAGCGAGACCATGCGCGGGCCGACCAGCGCCGACATGTCCAAGGCGCAGGCGGCGTTGAGCAGCGCACAAGCGGCCTACAACGATCTCTTCAAAGGGCCCAGCGAGACCGATCTGATTCAGGCACAAGCCGATCTGCAAGCGGCTGAAGCGTCATTGCGCTCTGCGCAGGCTGCGTATGACCGGCGCGCCAGCCGCGACCCGGGCGTGGGCGCATCGCAAGAGGCGCTAACGCTGGAGCAGGCAACCATCACCTACAACAAGGCTAAAGCCGCCTACGACGCCAAGTTTGCCAAACCATCCAACGCATCGGTCGCCAGCGCTGTCGCGCAAATTCAGACTGCGAAGGCGAGCCTGGCCGCGTTGCAACCGGTGAGCGAGACCGTGACGCAGCGCCAGGCCAATGTCGAGCAGGCATGCATTGCCTGGCAGCAGGCTGCCAACAACGTGGCCAAAGCCACGCTCACCGCGCCGATGGATGGCCTGGTGACGGCAGTGAATGTGGTCGCCGGCGCGCAGGCCAGCACTGGCACATCGGCGGTGCAGATTGTCGACTTTGCCAATCCTGTGTTCGTCGTGAATATCGATGAGGCTGATCTGGGCTCGGTGAAAATCGGCCAGGATGCCAATGTGCGCCTGCAAACCTACCCTGGACAGATCATTCCAGCCAAAGTCACCGCCATTGCACCCACCGGCACCAGTAACAGCGGCATCACCGTCTTCAAGGTTGATTTGACCATTCCACATGCCGGCGATACGCCGACGATCTTGCTGAATATGAGCGGCACCGGCGAGATCATTACAGCGCAGGCGAAGGACGTGATTCTGATTCCATTTGCTGCATTGACTGAAAGCGGGCAGGGCGGCGCAAAGACGTATAGCGTGCTGGTGCAGGGTGCGAACGGCCAATCGAAACAAGTTGAGGTGACGCTGGGCCGGCGCAGCGGCAACAACGTGCAGATTTTGAGCGGAGTGAATGCTGGCGACGTCGTGCTTTACATGCCGGCGACTGTCACCTCTTCCAGCGCCACCCAACGCGATCAAGGTCCGGGCGGCGCGCCGATGCCCTTCCCGTAATGGGTTTGCCCTGATCGGCTTGTTTTCAAGGCGATTGGATGAGGTCAGCATGATTGAACTCAGGAAGATTTCCAAGCTCTACCAGCTTGGCGACCAGACCATCAAGGCGCTGGATGATGTCGATCTGACCATCCGCGATGGCGAATACATTGCCATCATCGGACCGAGCGGCAGCGGCAAAAGCACCTTGATGAATGTGCTGGGGTGCCTGGATAACCCAACATCCGGCCAGTATTTTCTGAATGGCAGGGATGTGAGCAAGCTGCGCGATGACCAACTGGCTGATGCGCGCAACAAAAACATCGGCTTTGTCTTTCAGCGCTTCAATTTGATGGGGCGGATGAGCGCGATGCGCAACGTGGAGATGCCGGCGCGCTACGGTGGCCTGGACGCCGGGCAACGCCACCACAATGCGCTGGCTGCATTGAGCGCCGTGGGGTTGGCTGATCGCGTGAATCACAAGCCGGTGGAGCTTTCGGGCGGCCAACAACAACGCGTGGCGATTGCGCGCGCGCTGGTGAATCAGCCCAACATCCTGCTGGCCGACGAGCCAACCGGCGCGCTGGACAGCAAGACCGGCCGCGATATTCTCGACTTGTTCGAGAAGTTGCACCGAGAGCGTGGCATCACCGTGATTGTGGTGACGCACGATCCGAATGTGGCGCGCCGCGCAAACCGCATTGTGTCGATTCGCGATGGCCGCATCGAAAGCGACTTGGGCAATGAGCATGTCGCTCCGGCGAATGGCAGCATTTCGCACCTCGAAGAGGAGCGTGTTGTCCACATGGCAACGGCAGCCGTGAACAATGGCAAAGCCGCCGTTGCGGCACCATTGGCCGCCGGCGTGATGGCGCAGGACGCCACTGCATCGCCGGCGCAGGCAGAGGCAGCAGCGCCAGCGAGCGCGCCCGTGCCTGCGGGGGAAGCTGTGCCAGTGCCGGTCAAGCTGGGCGCTGGCCCCATCTGGAAACGCGGTTTGGTCGCGGTGGTGATTGCGGCAGTGATCAATGCGGCGCTTGGTCTGTTGGCTGGCACGCTGTCGCCCATTGCTGGCCGATTGTTGCTCTTCTCACCGCTGGTTATCGCCGGCGTCACCATGGCGATCGGTGTGCTGGCTGTTGCGTTGTTTGTGTTGCTCAGCCGCAAGTCAGCAAAACTGACAAAGGTATTTCACATCGTGGCTGCCGGCGCGCTGGTGTTGTCGTTGACGCCGGGGGTGCTACTGCTGGCCAATCCGCGCATGCTGTTCCAGTTGGGCGGCGCAGGCCAGCGCGGGCAGTTTGCCGCTGGCGGACAGCCCAATGAGCAAGCCGGCACAGCCGGCGCGCGGACCAATCGCAACTTCGGCAATCGTGGTGTGCCGGGGCTTGGCCCGCTCGGTTCAGTGTTTGGCAGCACCGCCGGCGCGACACGCGCAAACAGTGGCATTGCGACCGCATTACCGGCCATCATCCTCATGTTGATGCCGCTGTTGTCGTTCTTCATCATTGTGCCGGCGCTCACGCGCAAGCCGCGTGCTACAACACCGAGGTTGAACACGATATGAACCTTCTGGAAATTTTCCGCACCGCGCTGGAAAGCCTTTTGGCCAACAAGTTGCGCACGCTGCTCACCATGCTCGGTGTCGTCATCGGCGTTGGCTCGGTGGTGGCGCTGCTCGCCATCGGCGCCGGCGTGGGCAACAGCATCACCAGCCGCATCCAAAGCAACGGCACCAACCTGCTTACCATCCAGCCCGACAACCGCAGCAGCTCCAGCGCGCGCCTGACGGTGAGCGACGTCGAAGCGCTGTCGGATCAGTCGCGCGTGCCGCAGGTGAAGATGGTCGTGCCGAGTGTGACGGGGCAGGGGCGCATTGTCGCCGGCACGAATTCGCAATCGGCCTCGATCAATGGGACGGTGCCGGCTAATTTTGAGGCGCGCAGCCTGACGCTGACGGATGGTGAATTGTTCACCGCTGAAGATGGAGAAGCGCGCCGGCGCGTAGCCGTGCTGGGCAGCACCATCGCCGCCGAACTTTTTCCACAGGGTGACTGGCTTGGACAGACGATTCTAGTTGCCAACGTGCCGTTCAAGGTGACAGGGGTGCTGTCGGCCACTGGCGCCGGCTTTGGCGCCAGCTCCGACGACACCGTGTTTGTGCCGTTGGCTGTGGCGCAGGAGAAGCTGTTCCCGATGCGCGCCGGCGGCTTGCACGGCATATCCAGCATCACCGCAGTGTTGTACGATGCCAACGAGGCCACGGCTGCACAGGCTGCCATCACCACCGTGTTGCGCGAGCAGCACAAGCTGGAAGACACGCAGGCCGACGACTTCCGCATCTTCAACCAGGCGCAACTGGCTGATACATTGAACAGCGTGTCGGCGACCTTGACCGCATTTCTGGGCGCAATCGGCGCGATCTCGCTCATCGTCGGCGGCATCGGCATCATGAACATCATGCTGGTGAGCGTGACCGAGCGCACGCGCGAGATCGGTGTGCGCAAGGCCATCGGTGCGCGGCGCGGTTCCATCCGCTTGCAATTCCTGATCGAAGCGCTGACGGTGACGGTGCTGGCCGGCCTCATTGGCATCGGCGTGGGCATCGGCATCTCGTCGCTGGTTGGCTCCGTCAGTTCGTTCGCGCCACAGGTCAGCGCCACAACGATCTTGATCGCGTTTGCCGTGTCGGTGTTCATCGGCGTGGTGTTCGGGTTGTATCCAGCCTGGCGCGCCAGCCTGCTCTCGCCGGTGGAGGCGTTAAGATACGAGTGAGGCATGTCTGAAGTCCTGCGCCTGTTGCGCCTGAGCTTGATTTTGCGGCTGGTGATTGCGGTGCTGGCTGCCATCATCTCCGGCATCTCCATCGGCCGCTTGCCATCGGTGATCTTGCTGGCTGTCAGCGGGTCGCTGGCGTTGATCGTGATCACGTCAGTCGTCCTGACGCGCGGAAAGGCGGATGAGAAGACGGCCAATCGACTGCTTGCAGCGGCCATTCTGGTGCAAGCCATTGAGGCTGCCACGCTGGGGCTGGTGTTTGGCGGGCGCGAGCCGCGCGAACCTGGTCCGCGCCCGCCAGGGCAACCTGAATTCCCTTGGATGAATGCGCTGCTGATGCGCGGCGCATTGGCCAGCGCATTTTTCTATGCCATCCCCACCATGCTTGGCGCATGGATTGGCGGCCGGCGCAGCGTGCTGCGCTGGACAATCTTTGCAATTCTGTGCAGCTTCGGCGCCGACTTGATTGCCATCTCTGGCAACGGGAACGCGCTGCCCTTTATCACCGGCTCGGCGCTGTCGCAGGCAGTGGTGATCGGCATTCTGTCCTATTTTGTTGCGTCGTTGGCTGATCTGTTGCGCAGTGAGCAGGTGCAATTGCGCGTGGCCAACGAGCGGCTGGCAGAGCAGGCGCGCGTGCGCGAGCAACTGGCGACGACACGTGAGCGGGTGCGGCTGGCGCGCGACCTGCATGACACGCTGGCACACACGCTGGCCGGCCTGGTGGTGCAGATGAATGCCATCGATACGCTGATGGAGGTGGATGCGCCGGCGGCAAAGCAGGAATTGGGCAGGGCGCACATCACAGCGAAGCGCGGCCTGGAGGAAACCCGCGCTGCCATCAGCGACCTGCGCGCGAATGCGGTGGAGGAGTTGGGTCTGGGCAGCGCGCTGCAGCGACAAGGCGATGTGTTGCAACAGCGCGCGGGTGTGCGCGTGCAATATACGTTCTCCAGCGCGGAACCCCAACTCAGTAAAGAGCAGGGCGAAACGCTCTTTCGCATTGCGCAGGAAGCCATGAACAACATCGAGCGGCATGCGCAAGCCAGGCAGGTGTGGGTGACGCTCGATGCGTCGCATGGCGTCATCATCTCGATCCGTGATGATGGTGTCGGCTTCGATGCGCTGGTGATGGAAGACGATCGATTCGGTTTGCGCGGGATGCGCGAGCGCGCAGAGTTGATCGGCGCGCATCTGCGGGTGGAGAGTGCCGCCGGCCGCGGCACGACGGTGACGGTGACGTTGCCGGTGCAAGAAAAAGAACCTAAGGTTCCCAACGAACCTTAGGTTCCACCCAGGAGGAGATCACTAACGAAAACCTGTCGCTGTCAGATTACGCGCCCGGAGCTGTTGGCGTTGCGTTGGGCGTGCGCTGCTTCGAACCGCCCGGCCCACGACCGCCGCCGCCCCAGCCTTTCTGTGCTAGTTGCGCCGGCAGATTGGCTTTCAAGTTGGCGATGCGCTGGTCGGCTTGCGCCTGCGTCAGCTTGCCATCGGTTACTGCCTGCGCGAGAGTCTTTGTCTCGGCGTCCACGATCGCATTGATCACAGTGTCGAGCGAGACGTTCTTCGCGGCGGCGACATCAGCGACGGATTTGCCGGCCTGCAACTCCGTGCGCAGGTCAGCCTCGGTCACACCGAGCGCAGTGGCGATGGCGCTGAGTTTTGCGCCACTCTTGAAGCCATGCCCACCATTAGCTCTGCGACTCAAGCCAACGACCGTCTTGGTCTGCAACTGGCTGGGTAGCGTGAGCTTGAGGTTGCTAAGCATCGTGTCGGCCTGTGCCTGCGTCAGCTTGCCATCGGTCACCGCCTGCTGCAAGCGTGCCTGCTCGGCAGTGACCACCGCATTCACGATGGTGTCGAGCGAGACGCTCTTCGCAGAGGCGACATCGGCGATGGATTTGCCGGCCTGCAACTCCGTGCGCAGATCAGCCTCGGTCATGCCAAGCGCAGTGGCGATGGTGCTGAGCTGCATTCCACCGCGACCGATGCCACCCGGCCTGCCACCGCGCTCGGTCAGTGCTGCCATCGGCGCGGCGCCGCTTTGCGCCAGGGTGGGTGAGGCAGTGGCGAGGCCGGCGGCGGCCATAACTGCCACGAATCCCGATCCAAGCCCGATCTTGAGTAACTTTCTACGATCCATATGTTTTATGCTCCTTTTTCTGCTCGTGCTTTTGTCGCCGGCACGCAAGCGCCTGCGACGCTATCAAGATAAGGTGGCAATGTTGTGAGATGACGTAGAAACTGTGTGGAAGTTGTAAAAGCTGCGCTCATCGGGCTTTCAGATTGGCGCAGAACACGATTTGCAGGGCAGTTTGGCTGACCGCGCCTACAATGCAGGCGTGGAGAAAATTCGCATCCTCATCGCCGACGATCAGGAGATCGTGCGCCAGGGGTTGGCGATCATCCTCGACCATCAGCCTGACATGACAGTTGTTGGGCAGGCTGAGCATGGCGAACAGGCGCTGGCGATGGCGCGCGCACTGCGGCCGGATGTGGTGTTGATGGACATCAAGATGCCGAAGATGAATGGCATTCA
>JBDHWI010000064.1:0-21722 GCA_039810125.1 Thermoflexales bacterium
CCGGGCGTGATCGTATTTACGCACCTTGAGCCAGAAGGCGACAACGCGTCGTATGAGGACCAAGCGCTGGAACGCGGACAGGCATCTGCGCCATGACCGAATTTTGCGAGGAGGTTATTTGGCGAACAAGCCGGCGACAGCGCGCCCCAACCACACTGCGCCGAGGCCGAGCACAACGTGCAGTCCCACATTCAACACAGCCAACAGATGCTGATCGGCTCGGCCAAGTGTCATCGTCTCGCTGGCAAATGACGAAAATGTAGTGAAGCCGCCGAGGACGCCGGCGAAGAAGAACACGCGCGATTGCGGCGTGAATGCATTGCGCGCATCGGCCAATTGCGAAAGCGCACCGATCACCAGGCAGCCAAGCAGATTGACCACAAGCGTGCCGAAGGGGAATGCCGGGCCAGCCTGTTGCTGCACAAAACGCGCGAGCAGGAAGCGCGCCATCGCACCCAAACCTCCACCAACGCCGACGAGAAACACCTCTGTCATCGCCGGCGAAGTATAGGCGTGGCTGCAACATCTCTCGCGCGATCTTGCGTTTCGAAGAGCCTTCAGCCAACGACGCCGGCGAAGGTCTGCGCGAGCAGGTAGATGTTCAAGCCGGCGATCAACACCGCAATCGACCACGCCACAATCTTCGTTGCTCGGGAATTGACAAATTCGCCCATCTTCGCCTTGTCACTGGTGAACATGACCAGTGGAAATACGGCGAATGACAACTGCATCGACAAGATGACCTGTGAAAGCACGAGCAACTCGGTGGTGGCATTCTCGCCGAACAAGCCGATGACGATGATCGCCGGCACGATGGCAATGCCGCGCGTAAGCAACCGGCGCACCCAGGGCCTCATGTGAATATTCAAAAAGCCTTCCATCACGATCTGACCAGAGAGCGTGCCGGTGAGCGTGGAGTTTTGACCCGACGCCAGCAGCGCAACTGCAAACAGCACGCTGGCAAGGCCGGTGCCGAGCAACGGCGCAAGCAGCTTGTAGGCATGCTGAATCTCAGCCACATCTTGATGGCCGGTGCTGTGAAAGGTGGCGGCTGACAAAATCAAAATAGCAGCGTTGATGAAAAGCGCGCCCGTCAGCGCAATCGTTGAATCCAGCGTGGCAAACTTGATCGCCTCGCGCTTGCCCTCGCTGGTATGCGCAAATCGCCGTGTCTGCACGATGGACGAATGCAGATACAGGTTGTGTGGCATGACTGTTGCGCCGAGGATGCCAATGGCGATATAGAGCGCGGCGGGGTTGGTGACGATCTCGGCAGATGGGACGAACCCACGCGCGACGCCGGCCCAATCCGGCCGCGCAAAAATCAGTTCGACCGTGAAGCACAGCGTGATCATCACGATCAAGCCGACGACGATGCTCTCCACCATGCGAAAACCCTTGTGATTGAGGAACAAAACGATGATGACATCCAGCGCGGTGAGCAGCACGCCAAGCAATAGCGGGATGTTGAACAACAGTTGCAACGCCACTGCCGAGCCAATCACCTCGGCAAGGTCGGTCGCAGCAATCGCGATCTCCGCAAGGATCCACAGTACAAACGCCACCGGCGGGCTGTAGTGATCGCGGCAGGCCTGCGCCAGATCGCGCCCTGTCACCACCCCCAGCTTGACCGAGAGCGCTTGCAGCACAATGGCCATGATGTTGGACAGCATGACGACTGAGAGCAGCATGTAGCCGAACTGCGCGCCGCCGGCGAGGTCAGTCGCCCAGTTGCCTGGATCCATGTAGCCAACGGCTACGAGAAATCCAGGGCCGGCGAAGGCGAGGAATTTTTTGATAAACGAGGCTGTGCGCGGGACGTCGATCGAGGCATGCACTTCGGCCAGGCTGTGCGCGTGCTTCTCTTGTCGCCACGCCGGCTTGTTGACGGGTTGACTGATTTCTACAAAGCGATCCATATCTCCACTCTTTAGGTCTTCCTAAATCTGATTGCAGTTTATTTAGGTGAGACTAAATTGTCAAGATACGGAATATTGTCAAACCAACAAATCAGCATACACGCCGGCGGTCTGCTCTGCGGCTTTCTGCCAGCTGAACTGTGCGGCACGCAGGGGACCACGCCGGCGCAAATCCATTTGCAACGATGGATCAGTCAACACGCGCCGCAGCGCCCTCACCCATTCAGCCACATCCAGCGGCGGGATAAGCAGCGCGGCATCACCGCAGATTTCCGGCAACGAAGATGCATTCGACGAAATGACCGGTGTGCCGCACGCCATCGCTTCCAGCGGCGGGAAGCCAAAACCCTCGTAGACTGATGGGAAGGCCAGCACCTGCGCCAGCGACAACACCGCCGGCAAATCGGCATCATCGACCAGTCCGAGAAAGCGCACCTTGCCAGTCAGTCCGCGCTCGTGCACTGCGCGGTAGGTGGCTTCGTGCAGCCAGCCCTGCCGACCCACCACAATCACCTCGTCTGCCAACGCCGCATCTTGCTCGCGCAACGCCTTGAATGCGTCGAACAGCGTGATGAGATTCTTGCGCGGCTCCACCGTGCCGAGCGCCATGATGAACCGTTCGGGCAGGCGATATTTCTCCCTCACCGCCTGCAACATCCTCACATCGCTCACGCATTTGAAGCGCGGGTGAACGCCCTCGTGGATCACGCGCATTTTGCCTTCCGGCACGCCATACGTGTTGACCGCGTCCCGCCTGGTGTGCTCGCTCACGCAGATGATGATGTCGGCGCGCTTGAGGAAAAGCGGCATCGCCAGATTCAAGAAGATGCGATTGCGCGGCAGATGATGCTGCGGAAAAAACCTGAAGATCAGGTCATGCAGCGTGAAGGCAGCCCGGATCCGCTTGAAGCGCGGCAGCAGATGTTCGGTGGCGTGAAAGAGCCTTGGCTCACCGAGCGATTCGCTGAAGCTCGCTGCGGGTTGGTCAAGCAGACTGTCCTGCGCCAGATTGAGCAATTGCCCCATCAGCGCGCGCAACCGCCACGGATATGGCGTCTGCGGCGTGGCGATGCAGGTGAGCGACTGGATGACCTTGCTCGGCGTGGCGTTCGCGGCGTCATGGTAAAAGGCGACATATTCCTCGCCCTGGTCGCCGGCGCGCTGCCGCGCATACACCAATGCGGCGATCAACTCTTCGGTATAGCGCCCCAAGCCGGCCTTGTGATGCACCGCCGGCGATGCGTCAATCACGATCATGGAGAACCACTATACTCGCCGCGCACACCATGAAGCACAAATCCATCATCCAATCGTCGCTGCTGGCAGCGATCATCGCGGTCGCCGGCTGCGTCACTGCGCCAACCGAGGCGCAAGCCGATGCGCCGATATTGTTGCGTAACGACTTGTCCATCCGCAAAGTGGCCAATGTGGGCGCCGGCATGATGCGGCTGGACAAAGACCCGGGGCTCGACAACGTGCTGTTCGTGATGGACTCGCAGGGCAACATCAGCCAGGTAACGATTGCAGACGGCAAAATGAAGCTGATTTATCCGCATCGCGAGATCGGCGGCGCGGACTATGTGATGGGCATGGCCTTTGGGCCGGATCGCTCGCTATACGTCTTTGGCAACGAGACTGACGGTTCGAAGAACCGCTGCATCGTGCGCAAGTCGATCCTGGAGGGGCCGGCGCGCCAATGGGTGACGCTGGCGCAAACCGAGTGGTATCCCAAGAGCGACACGCAGTGGGATCACAATTGCAATGCCGTGGCAATCAGCCCCGACAACAAGTGGGTCTATCTCAACAGCGGCTCGCGCACCGATCATGGGGAAGTGCAGGACGCGAAGAAGCAGTTCACCGGCGTCCGCGAAGTGCCGCTGACTTCGGTGTTGCTGCGCGTGCCAACAACTGCGCGCAATTTGATCCTGCCCAATGACGAGGCGAAGTTGCAGGCCGGCGGCTATCTCTTTGCGGATGGCGTGCGCAATGCCTTCGATCTGGCGTTTCTGGCAAATGGCGATCTGATCGGCGTGGAGAACGGCCCAGACATGACGCTGCCGGATGAGTTGAACTGGCTGCGCGAGGGCCGGCATTACGGCTTCCCGTGGCGCTTTGGCGATGTGGACAATCCGGTGATGGCAAAGGGCTTTGACCCATCGAAGGATGGCCGGCTGAGCAAGGACTTTGTGGCAGTGCAGCAGAAGCTGTATCAGTTCGACCCCAATTTCCCGAAAGCGCCGGCGAAATTCACCGATCCCATCCTTAACTTCGGCCCGGACGCCGACCAATTTCAAACCGCTGACGGCAAGCTGCATGACGCGAGCGACTTGAAGCAACCACTCGCCGGCGTCACCTCGCACCGCTCTCCGCTCGGCCTCACCTTCGACACAAAGAGCGCATTGAGCAAGGACTACAAGGGCGCCGGCTTCGTGCTGAGTTGGGGCGCGGCCGGCGGTGATCAGACCGACCGCGGCCTGGATCTGCTGCTCATCAAGCTGACAAAGAAGGGTGACGACTATCAAATGACGGCAACCAAGATCGCCAAGGATTTTCAGAATCCAATGGACAGCGTGCTGGTCGGCAACAAGCTCTACGTGCTGGAATACAGCGGCCGCGGCGCGGTGTGGGAGATTGCATTTCCAAGATAAACAAGCGAAGAGGGAAGAGCGAAAGGAGATGATGCGCAATATCACATCTCATCGCTTCGCTTCTTCGTTTTTGCAAAGCAAATGAAAAACAAAGGCGTGATCCTGGCCGGCGGGGCGTATGTGCTGTGGGGTTTGTTGCCGGTGTACTGGAAGCAATTGCACACCGTGCCGGCGCTGCAGACGCTCAGCCATCGCATCGTGTGGGCGCTGGTGTTCACCTGCATCCTGCTCACTGTGCGGCGCGATTGGGCATGGTTGAAGCCGGCGCTGCGCTCACGCAAGACTGTGCTGGCCTTCCTCGCCAGCACGATATTCCTGAGCATCAACTGGCTTACCTACATCTGGGCAGTCAACGCCAACTACGTGGTGGAGTCGAGCCTCGGCTACTTCATCACACCGCTGCTCAATGTTGCGCTGGGCGTCCTGCTATACAAGGAGCGCATGCGAGGCGGGCAGTGGGTGGCGATCGTGCTGGCAGGCGCCGGCGTGCTGTATCTCGCCATTGTCTACGGCCATTTTCCCTGGATCGGGTTGACGCTGGCGGTGTCGTTTGCGCTGTATGGTGTGCTGCGCAAGCAGGCGCCGTTGCCCTCGCTGCAAGGGCTGACCCTGGAGACGATGTTCGCTGCGCTGCCGGCGCTGCTCTATCTGGCTCTCATGCAAGTGAGCGGCGAAGCGGCATTCCTAAATGACGGCTCGTTGATCACGATCTTGTTGATCGGCGCGGGCGCCATCACCGCCGTGCCGCTGATCATGTTCGCCGCCGGCGTGCGCCTGATCCCGCTCACCACGCTCGGCATCCTGCAATTCATCTCGCCAACGATCCAGTTCCTGCTTGGCGTGCTGGTCTACAACGAGCCGTTCAATGGTCAGCGATTGCTGGGTTTTTCACTGGTGTGGCTGGCGTTAATTGTGTTCACCGTCGAGAACATCCTCACGCGGCGCAGGGCGATCCGAGAGGCGCAGATGGCGCCGGCGTGATCAGGGCATCTTTCATTCACCCGGGCACGATCATTGAAAAACAAAGGCGTATTCCTGACCGGCGGCGTATACGTGCTGTGGGGGCTGATGCCCATCTACTGGAAGCAACTGGGCGATGTGCCGGCGCTGCAAATCCTCGGCCATCGCATCGTGTGGGCGCTGGTGTTCACCTGCATCCTGCTCACGATCAGGCAAGACTGGGGCTGGTTGCGGCCGGCGCTGCGCTCGCGCAAGACCGTATTGATCTTCCTCGCCAGCACGATATTCCTGAGCATCAACTGGCTCACCTACATCCTGGCAGTCAACACCAATCACGTCATTGAGGCAAGCCTCGGCAATTTCATCATGCCCCTGCTCACGGTAGCGCTTGGCGTGTTGATCTTCAGAGAGCGCCTGCGGGGCATGCAATGGCTGGCAATTGCGATTGCGGCCGCAGGCATCGGGTATCTAGCTGTGGTGTATGGCCAGTTCCCATGGCTCGGGCTGATGTTGGCGGCGTCCTTCGCGTTGTATGGCGCACTGCGCAAGCAGGCGCCACTGCCCTCGCTGCAGGGCTTGACCCTGGAGACGATGTTCGCTGCGCCGGTGGCGTTGATCTATCTGGTCACTGTGCAAAGCACCGGCGCCGGCGCCTTCATCCGTGATGACGCCGTCATCGCAGCCTTGCTGATCGGCGCCGGCGTCATCACCGGCATCACGCTCATCATGTTTGTCGCCGGCGTGCGGCTGATTCCGCTCATCACGATCGGCATCTTGCAGTTCATCCAGCCATCCATTCAATTTGGGCTTGGCACGCTGATCTACCACGAACCGTTCAACCTGCAGCGCTTGATCGGGTTTGCGCTGGTGTGGATCGCGCTCATCATCTTCACCGTCGAGAACATCATCACGCGGCGCAGGGTGATGCAGGGCACGCAGGCGGAGCCGGCATAAGCCAATGCTGCTCTAATGTTTCGATGTACAGTAGCACAAATGGCAAGCGCAGTTGAACTGTTCCACAAACCGGAAGCCGAAGAGATTTACATGATTGCTGGTTGGCGGCAATGGGCCGACGCCGGCAGCGTGTCATCTGGCCTGCCGAAGTATCTGATCGAAACGCTGGGCGCGGAGAAGATCGGCCGCATCAAGCCGAATGGCTTCTACCTGTTTCAGACGCCGGTCTCACAGTTCCTCTTTCGCCCACAAGCCAAATTCGAGGATGGCTATCGCCGGCAGATGATCGGCCCGCGCAACGAGGTGTATTACTGGCAGAGCGGCAACAAAGGACTCGTCATCTTCATCGGCGATGAGCCGCACATGAACGCCGAGGAATACGCCGAGGCCTTCTTCGACCTCGCGCAGCAGTTGGGCGTGAAGCGCATCGCCGCCGTCGGCGGTGTGTATGCCGTGGTGCCATTTGACAAGGATCGCAGCATCCACTGCACCTACAGCATGCGGCCGATGCGCGACGAGATGGCCGAATACGCCGTCGGCTTCTCAGATTACGAGGGCGGCGTCAGCATCGGCTCATATCTCGAAGACCGCGCCGAGCATGTTGGGCAGGAATACTTCGCGTGGTATGCCTTTGTGCCGGTGTACGACTTTTCGCAGGTCAGCCCGCGCGCACAGCAGGTCAGCATCGAGGACGATTGCAAGGCCTGGTACGACTTGATGATCCGGCTCAACCATATGTTCAAGTTGGGCATCGATCTGACCGACCTGTCTGACAAAGCCGAGAAGACCATCGATGGCGTGCACGAGAGCATCGACGAGATGGCCAAACAGTTGCCAAACGTGCCAGTGCGCGAATACATCGACAAGATCACCGCTGACTTCGTCGAGACGCCTTTCAACAAGCTCAACGACGTGTGGGAAGACGCCCTCGGTGACATCTTCAAAGACAACGAGTGACAACAAACCCCGACCTCTGTTTCGAGCTTGCCGAAGGAGGTCGGGGTTTTAATTGCGCGTTGACGCCTACTCACCGGATGCCCAATTCATCGCTCGCGCTTCATGCGGTCGATCTGCTCCTGCGTCAACTGAGGACCTTCGCGACCTTGCAGGCCAAGCGCCTTGCGCTGCGCCTCACGCCAGCGCTCCAAACGATCTGACACGCCGGCCTCATAGCCCTCGCGCGACGGCGCGTAAAATGACATGCCGGCGATCTCCCGTGGCAAGTAATTCTGCGGCGTGAAGTGACCGTCGAATTCATGTGGATACTGGTAGCCTTTGCCGTGACCCAGCCCCTTCGCATCACGATTCGCATCCTTCAGATGATCCGGCACCTCGCCGGCGCCCTCTTTTTCAATCTGCGCCCTTGCGCGGAAGTAGCCGCCGGCGCTGTTGCTCTTCGGCGCAGTCGCCAGATACAGCGTCGCCTCGACAATCGGATACATGCCCTCTGGCATGCCGACGTAATCCAGCGCCTGTGAAGCGGCTGCTGCAACCACCAGTCCCAGCGGGTCGCCAAGGCCGATGTCTTCGCCGGCCAGGATGAGCAGACGCCGCATGATGAAGCGCGGGTCCTCGCCGGCGTAAAGCATCTTCGCTAGCCAGTACAACGCTGCATCGGGGTCGCTGCCGCGCACGCTCTTGATGAACGCGCTGATCGTGTCGTAGTGCGCGTCGCCCTCTTTGTCATACAGCACTGCGCGGCGCTGGATGCTGTCTTGCGCAACCGACAGATCGACATGGACGACACCGTCGTTGTTCGCCGGCGTCGATTCCACCGCCAACTCCAGCGCGTTCAGCGCATTGCGCGCATCACCGCCAGCCACGTGCGCCATGTGCTGCAATGCTGCCTCGTCCATCCGCACCTTGCGTTTGCCATAGCCACGCTCCGGGTCAGCCAGCGCGCGCCGCATCAACTCCATCACATGACCTTCGTTCAACTCGCGCAGCATGAATAGCCGCGAGCGCGAGATCAGCGCGCTGTTCACCTCAAAATACGGATTCTCGGTGGTCGCGCCAATCAGGATGATCGTGCCATCCTCGACGTGCGGCAGCAACGCATCCTGCTGGCTCTTGTTGAAGCGATGGATTTCGTCCACCAGCAAAATCGTGCGCTGGCGATACAGCTTGCGTCGCTCTTTCGCTTCGCCCACCACCTTGCGGATGTCGGCCACGCCGGCCATCACCGCATTGAGCGTCTCGAAGTGGCTCTGCGTGCGGTTGGCGATGATGCGCGCCAGCGTGGTCTTGCCAGTGCCAGGCGGCCCCCACAAGATGATCGATGAGAACAGCCGGTCAGATTCAATCGCGCGGCGCAGAAGCTTGCCTGCGCCAACGATGTCTTCCTGGCCGATGAATTCATCAAGCGTGCGCGGGCGCATCCGCGCAGCCAGCGGAGCCTCCGTTTTGTTGCGGTCTTCCTGCGCCTGGTCGAACAAATCGGGCATGTGCGTAGTGTACGCCAGCCATCGGCAGCATGTCATGGCTACAATCCAACTGCGGAGAACAACCATGCCCAATTTCCCAATCGTCGATACGCACGTGCATCTATGGAATCCGAAAGTGTTTCGGATGCCCTGGCTGGATGGCAATGACCTGCTCAACCAGCTGTACGAGCCAAAAGAATATGCGCAACACACCGCCGGCATCGCCATCGAAGCGATGGTGTATCTGGAGGTGGATGTCGCGCCGACCTACAGGGTGCTGGAAGCGCAGTGGGTGGAAGCGCTGGCCGCCCAAGACCCGCGCATCAAGGGCATCGTGGCCAGCGCGCCACTGGAAGATGGTGAGCCATCGCGCACTGTGCTGGATGCCTTGCAAAAGATCGGACCGCGCGTGAAGGGCATTCGCCGGCTGCTGCAAGGCGAGAGTGACGGCAGCTACGCACTGCACCCGCGCTTCCTCGCCGGCGTGCGCGCCCTGCGCCACTACGGCTACTCTTTCGACATCTGCATCACGCGTCACCAGCTGCCGATGGCGCTTGAGTTGGCGCGGCAATGCCCCGATGTGCAGTTCGTGCTGGATCACATCGCCAATCCCAACATCAAAGCCGGCGAGACTGAGCCGTGGCGCGCAAACATCACAGCCATCGCAGCATTGCCCAACGTGGTATGCAAAGTCAGCGGCGTCGCGACAAACGCCACACCGGAGACGTGGAGCGCCGACGAGTTGCGCCCCTACATCGAGCATGTGCTGGAGTGCTTCGGCGAGGACCGCGTGATGTATGGCGGCGATTGGCCGGTGGTGCTGCTGAATTCGAGCTATGCGCGCTGGGTGCAGGCGCTGGATGCCATCACCGCCGGCCTGAGCGAGCCGGTCAGGCGCAAACTGTGGAACGAGAACGCCAAGCGCGTGTATCGGCTGGCGTAACGATGCAGGGTCGGGCGCTCCGACCCTCTTTACATCACTTCACATACAGATACAACTCACCCGGTTGCAGAGTGTGCATCTTCTGGCGCGGGTTACGGGTGCGCAGCGCGTCGGCCAGCGCGCCGGCGGCGACGGTGTTCCAGATGAACAGGTCGTTGTGGCCGGCGATCAGCACGTCCCACCCCAACTGCCCTGACAGCCACGCTGCCTCCATCGGCATCAAGTTGCCCACCCAGCCATACGAGTCGCGATACGCATCGCGGCCGTTCACCGGCAACATGCCCACATCGATCTTCGGTTGCGCCTTCAGCATGTCGAGGTAGCCCGGATAGATGATCGTGTCGCCACTGTGATAGAACACCACGCCATTTGCCTCGATCAAGAAGCCGAGCCAGCGCTGCCCCATCGCCTTGTCGTCCTCAACGTTGTAGTGCGCCGAGGGCAGCGCGGTCACCTTGAAGTCGCCAAGTTGCAACGTGCGCAGCGCCGCCGGCACAATGCGCCGCGATTGGTCGATGTTCGCCTTGTCGAGAATGCTATGCGACCAGCCAGTGATGACGAACTTCGCCTGCGGTGAGGCGATGGCGATGGGACCGAGGGTGCCGGCGTCGGTGTGGTCACCATGCTCATGCGAGCACAGCACATGCGCCGCATTGGTAATCTCCTCGGGCAACACCGGCGGCGGGAACTCGCGCACGCCGAACTCTGTGGACGTTGGCGTTTTCATCGCACCGGTGAGGTAGGGGTCAATGTAGATGATCTCAGTGCCTGCTTTCAGCGCAACGCCCATCTGCCCCAACCCCCACATCGCCAGCGCGCCGGCGGGCACACGCAGCGCATTCATCTGCGCGATCAATACTTTACCAAAGTAAGTCGCCATTTTCAGGTTGCTTTGATCTCTCGCAAAGACGCAACGGAAGATATTCCTTGTGCCGTAGCGTCTTTGCAAGAGGTTCACTTGCTCGGTGGACGAATCTGCGTGACAGGTTGCAAAATCTTGCGCCGTTCCGGCGTCAGACGATCCAACAGCGCCTGCGAATATTCGTAGCCAAAGCGCGTGGATGCCCACAGCGGGCCATAACGATAGATTGTCACCCGCCGCTCGCCACCCTCTTTGGTGCGGCTGCTGCCGCCATGCATGATGCCATCCACGAACAACACCGCATCACCCTTGTTCAGGTAGACCGGCACCGCGCCTTCCAAATGATCCATGCGGTCGCCGCGTGCATAGTTGCCGGCGTTGGGGTGCGGGAAGTTGCTCTTGTGGCTGCCTGGGATCACCATCGTCGGGCCATCGCCCTCGTGAATATCCGTGATCGCCAGAATGATGTTGCACTGGCCGCAGCGAAACACGCCATCCTTGTAGTGATACGCGCCGCGCAACGCGCCGCGATAGCCGCCGGAATGCACGGGGTGATGCCCGCCGCTGCGCCGAATGCTGGCGATGCACTCATCGATGAACAGGCCCTGCACGTAGGAATCTTCCTCGCCGCAGTAATGGCGCACGTAGTTGATCCAGCCCGGATGGTCGATCAGTTGCTCGAACGGCGCGCCGGCCTCCACGCAGTTGTGCAGCTCAAAGCCGGTCTCTTTCGTGTAATCGCGGCGCTGCGCGTTGCCCCACCACTCGCCGGCCTCCAGCGGCGGGAAGTTGTCGAAGGCGTGATTCAGCGCGTCGAGCAGTTCGGGTTCAACGGCGTTGCGGATGATGACATAGCCATTGAGGTCAAACAGAAAATCATCGAGCGCGGTTGGTTGTCGTGGTTCCATGCCGGCGATTGTAGAGATGCGCGGCGAAAAGACAAAAGTCCCCGACTTCGCCCTTCATCATGCTCAAGAGGCGAGTCGGGGATTTGAATTCATGCAAAACTCAGCCCGCCGGCTCCGGCGTCACCACGCGGCCCTGCATGCTCCACGCGCCAGTCCAGTCGATCTGCACGCTCGCCAGTCGGCCGCGCCAGTCCTGCGTCGTGTCTTCGAAGAACACGAGCTTGTTCTCCGGCGTGCGCCCGCGCCACTTGCCCTTGTGGTCGCTCTCCACCAGCACCTCCACCGTGTGATGCAGAAAACGCTGGTTGATCTCGCCAGTGATGCGCTCGTGCTGCGCCTCCAGCGCCAGAAAACGACGTTGCTTCTCCTCTTCCGGCACGTCATCGACCAAATTGCGCGAGGCAGTGGTGTGCGGTCGCGTTGAGTATTTTGCCAAATGCACTACGTCGAGCTTGAGGTCTTCCAGCAGGTCGTGCGTGCGCATGAACTGCGCCTCGGTCTCACCGCAGAAGCCGACGATGATGTCGGTGGCGATGCCGGCGTTCGGCAGCTTTACGCGGATGCGCTCAATCAGCCGGCGGTAATCATCGCTGGTGTAGCCGCGCTTCATGCGCAACAACACATCATCGTCGCCGGCCTGCACCGGCACCTCGATATGCGGCATCACCTTCGGCAATTCGCGCACCGCGTCGAGCAATTCATCAGTCATCCAGTTCGGATGCGAGGTGAGAAAGCGCACGCGCTCCAGGCCGGCGACATCGCTCACACGCTGCAGCAATTCGACCATCGGCGCGCGCAATGGAATATTTTGTGAGGGGTTGCCGCTGGCCGCGCCTGGGTTATAGCTGCGGATGGCGAAGTCGTCGCCGAGCAGATCGTAGCCATAGCGGTCAACGATCTGGCCGAGCAGCGTCACTTCCTTCACACCCTGCTGCACCAACGATTCGATCTCGGCAACGATCTCATGCACCGGCCGGCTGCGCTCTGCGCCGCGTCGATAGGGGATGATGCAAAACGCGCAGGCGTGCGAGCAGCCATACACGATCGGCACATTGGCTGTGACGCGCTGGCCGACCTCATGCGCCGGCAGAATGAGCGAAGCATCCTGAACGGAGCCAAGCCGCACTTGCGGCGAAGACGCAGTCGAGGGATGCGCCGCTACGATATCCCCATCCTGCAATGCAAACCGCTCTTGCGTCTCGGTTTCAAGGAACGCCTTGCCTTCGCGCTGCATGAGGAAGTCGACCATCGGCGCCGGCTCACTGGGCGCCATGAACACATCCACCCATGGGAAGGCTTTCTTTAAGGGAGAATTGCCGCGCACGCCGATCAGGCAACCCATCACACCGACGATCTTGTTCGGGTTGTCGCGCTTGAGCGGATGGATCATGTGCAGGTAGCTCAGCGCCTTGTCTTCTGCGCCCTGCCGCACCACACAGGTGTTCAGCACCAGCACGTCCGCCTCTTCGCGAGAGGCAGTGGCGCTCAATCCGAGCTTCTCCATCTCGGACGCCAAGCGCTGCGAATCCGCCTCATTCATCTGGCAGCCAAAGGTGGCAACGTGATATTTCATGAAGCGCGGATTTTACCTTTTCACAATGTGATGAAACACACGATCTCCAATCACCTCATCGCCTCGCGCCCACAATCGTCCGCCAAAACCGGCGGTTTCCAGCAATGCGCCTCCCCGTTTGATGCGATGCCCTTTCCTACCCCATTCTCCAGATCAACGGCACCTGTCGCTCATCGCAGATCACGTCGCCGACCTTCAATGACGCGAAATAGTCATCGCGCAGCACGTTCTTCTGACCGTTGAAGGTGCTGCCGTCGGGCATGTAGGCGCAGGTCATGGCGCGACGCGGGCGCGGGGTCATGTTTGCGCCGGCGCCATGCGCCACCAGGCCGTTGTGAAACACCGCGCTGCCGGCGCGCGCCGGCGCCGCCACCGCCTCCAACTGCATCCAATCGGGATACACCTTGAACAGATCGCGGATGTTATGGCCGATGCCAACGTTGTCATAGCGCGCAGTCTTGTGAGTGCCAGGGATGTACCACATGCAGCCGTTCGCCAGTGTCGCATCATCCAGCGCCACCCACATCGAAATGGCATCGCGCGAGTAGAACGACCAATAGGGGTTGTCGAGGTGCCACGCGGTGGGGTTGCCATAGGGCGGCTTGATGAGCGCCTGATCGTGCCAGATGCGAATGCCATTCACGCCGGCGAGCGTGCCGGCGATCTGCCCCAATCGCTCATCCAGCATCAACTCTGCCATGCCGGCGTGCGTGTCGGCCAGCCGCACGCACTGCGTGAACACCTGCGCGTAATACGCGTTGGGGTCATTCTGGTTGGTCAGCCCGTTGCGCTCAATCAATCGCTGCTTCACGGCATCTTCTGTGACGGCGCGCCACGCCTCCAACTCTTTTGCGCTCAAAAAATCTTCGATGACGATGAAGCCGTTGTCCTGATATTGCTTCACCTGGCGCTTTGTCAATCTCGTTTTCATCGTCGCACCTCCCTTCCTCGTGACGTCTGAGCAACAAAACCAAGTGTGGATGAAAATGGCAGATCACACAAACACAAAGCAGGCTGCGCCCTCGTGCGCCAGTCACAACACAAACGACGCCGACAAGGCGATGAAAAGTTGCGCGCAGTAATACGTGCTCAACACCCACACGCTGTTGGCCTTGCCCTCACCATCGAACACAAAACGATTGATGGCGAGCATGAAATCGGAGATGTAGAACAGCAGCGCGCCGCCGGCGGCCAGCGTGCCCTGCGAGAGCAGCCCTGCGCCGATGCTCACGCCGGCGATCGCGCGATGCGCCATCAGGGAGATCACCGTGATGTAGAGCAGCACCGGCTGCGCCATCCCGCCCAGTGAGGGTCGCATATAGAGATATGTCACCATGGCCAGGATGATGAGCAATGACGCGATGCCGACTTCGCGATTCAAGTCGAGCTGCACGCCGCGCAACACCTGCGCCGCCGTGAATGCGGCGATGTAGAAGAGATGCCCCACCAAAAACGCGCCCAGGCCCAGAGCAAAGTTGCGCGGGCGCACGTCGCTGTCAATGAGGAACCAGTCGCCGGCGAGCGAGAACACCAGGCCGGCGATGACGAGCAGCGAATACAGCGGTGCAACGCCGGTTTGCGTAAACGATAGCGCGGCGATTGCGATGCACAGCACTGTTGCCAGCGGCTTCCACACCTTGATCTGTCGCTTGTCGCGCGGCTCTTTCAATTCTGCGCGCAGCAGCAACACCAGTGAAATGAGCAGAAATGGAACAGGAGCGAACGGCAACGGCATTTTGGAAGTCTAGCACGCGCGACAAAAGCGCCCATCAGACCTCGTCGCTTGCAATCATGGCAACCGCAGCATTTGCAGGCATGGTAGATTGCATCGATGGGCGAGCCATCACATGGCTCAGCTCTGTTCACGTTGTCTTTTGTGATGGCATGCTGCTGTCTGCACTGGAGGGTATATGAAGATCAGCGAGATGAATTGGATGCAGGTCGAAGAATATTTGAAGCGCGACGATCGCGCCGTGCTGCCGCTGGGCTGCACCGAGCAACACGCGTTCATGAGCCTCAGCACCGACAGCATCCTGGCCGAGCGCGTGGCGCTGGAGGCCGCCGACCCGCTTCATGTGCTGGTGTTTCCGGCGCTGCACTATGGCATCACGCCATATTTCATGGCCTACCCTGGCACGCTGTCGCTGCGCGTGCAAACATACCTCGCAGTCGTTCGCGACCTGCTCGAAAGCATGGCGCAGCACGGCTTCAAGCGCATCGTGGTGGTGAATGGACATGGCGGCAATGCGCCGGCAATCGCGCTGTGCGATGAGTTCATGCGCGACTACGCCGGCGTGCGCATCAAGTTCCACAACTGGTGGGCCGGCCCGCGCGCCATGGGCAAGGTGAAGGAGATCGACCCCATCGCGTCGCACGCCTCGTGGATGGAAAACTTTCCCTGGACGCGGCTGGCCGGCGTCGCCATGCCAAAGGAGCAGAAGCCGATGGCCGACCTGAACGCACTGCGCCAGCTTGGCCCGCAAGGCACGCGCGCGTTGCTGGGCGATGGCAACTTCGGCGGCTTCTATCAGCGCGGCGACGAAGAGATGATGGCGGTGTGGAAGGCCGGCGTTGAAGAGACGCGCGCCCTCATCGCCGATGACTGGGCATAAGTTTATTGCGCCGCTTGACGACAACGAGTCTTTGCGCAACTCCTTGATTCAGTAGATGAACGGGATCAGCTTGCGCGTGCGGCGCTTGTAATCGGCATAGCCGGCGTAGGTCTCCATCAGCCAGGCCTCCTCGCGGCGCGATTTCTGATCGAAGAACAGCAGCACGACGACGGCGCCTAATACGCCGATGAAGCTGTTGAAGAACAGCGCAACAGCGAGGAAACCGAGAATGATGCCGGCGTAGATGGGATGCCGCACTACCGCATACGCGCCGTCCTGCACCAGATGCCCGCCAGCGACGGGCTTGGGGTTTGGTGTGATGTTGCGCCCCAGATGCAAGATGCCGGCCACCAACAACCACGCCGACCCTGCCAGCAACAACAAGCCGGCAAGACGCCCCAGCCAACTCAGCGGCGCCGGCCAGCTGCGCCCAAACGGCACGAGCCACATCAGCAGCAGCAACAACGGCACAAGGATGAACTGCGCCACCACCCACCACTCGCCGCGTGAGCCAAATTTATTGTTTTCCATGTTGTCTTTGCCTCAAGACAGGCTGGCCCGCGTCTTCAGACCTCATATCGGACAGTCTGGAGGCAGCGCCATGCCGGCGATTGTATGCGGCGACCGATTGGAAGCCGGAAAACGCAACACCGGCCGGCAGAAGAACTGCCGGCCGGTGTTGCGGAGAGGAAGGATGCAGCCAACCGATCAGGCGTTGGCCGCCGGCGCGATGGCGCTCAATACGCCGTTCGCCTGCTCCACTTCCTCCGCAAAGTGGCAAGCCACGAGCCGGTTCTTATTGTTGCCGATCGGCCGCAACAGTGGCGTTTCCACCTTGCAGCGCTCGCGCGCGATTGGGCAGCGCGGGTGAAAGTAGCAACCTGGTGGCGGGTTCGATGGGTCGGCCACCTCACCCTCCAGCCGAATGCGCGTGCCGCGATTGCGCTGGCGCGGGTTTTGAATGGGCACCGACGACATCAGCGCGATGGTATAGGGGTGGCGTGGCGTGCTGAACAGATCATTGACCGGCGCCATCTCCACTGCCTTGCCCACATACATCACCACCACGCGGTCGCAGATGTAACGCACCACGCTCATATCGTGCGAGACGAACAGATAGGTCAGGTCCATCTCCTTGCGCAGATGTTCGAGCAGGTTCAGCACCTGCGCGCGGATCGACACGTCGAGCGCGGCGACGGCCTCGTCGCACACCACCAGTTTGGGGCTGGTGACCAACGCGCGGGCAATGACGATGCGCTGGCGCTCGCCGCCGGAGAAGGCATGCGGATAGCGCCGGATGTATTCCGGCCGCAGGCCGACGCGCACGATGGCATCCTTTACGCGGTCTTCCATCTCGCTCTTGCTCATGCCCTTGCTCAGGTTGCGCAGGGATTCAGCCACGTTCTCAAACACCGGCATGCGCGGGTTGAGCGATGAATACGGATCCTGGAAGATCATGCGGATATCGCGGCGGAATGGGACCAATTCCTTCGGCTCCACCTGCGCCAGATCGACTGGGTCCTGGTCGCTGCGGCCGTAGTACCACATTTCGCCCGAGGTCGGCGAATAGGCGCGCACGATGGCGCGGCCCACGGTGGTCTTGCCGCAGCCGCTCTCGCCCACCAGGCCGAGCGTCTCGCCGCGCGCGATCTCGAAATTCATGTCGTCAACGGCTTTTACATAGCCTTTGACGTTGTTGAACATGCCCTTGACGATGGGGAAGTGCATCTTCAATTCGCGCACCTGCAACAGCGGCGGGGCAGCCGGCGTCACAGTCGATTGCGCAGCCACAGGTGAGGAGATTCCGTTTTCAGACATGGTTCACCGGCCTCCGGTTTCAGCAACGGCCTGCGACTGCGCGCTCTGCGCCTTGTCGGCCATCACACTTTCATCGTAGAGCAGGCAGCGCGCGCGGTGGTTTGCGCCAACCTCGATCAATTCAGGTTCCTTGGTGCGGCACGCCGGCATCACGGCCTTGCAGCGCGGGTGGAACGAGCAACCACTGGGCCGGCGGAACGGATTCGGCACCATGCCCTGAATGGATTCCAGCGGCTCACGCGTGGCGGTGACCCTTGGCACTGAGCTGAGCAGCGCCTGCGTGTAGGGGTGCTTCGGGTTGTTGAACAGCGTGTCGGCATCGGCGTTTTCCACCACCCGCCCCAGATACATCACGGCCACTTCATCGGCAATTTCAGCCACTACCCCCAGGTCGTGCGTGATGAACATGATGCCCATGCCAAACTCTTCCTGCAAATCTTTCATCAGGTCGAGGATTTGCGCCTGCGTGGTGACATCGAGCGCGGTGGTTGGTTCATCAGCGATCAACAGCGCCGGGTTGCACGACAGCGCCATGGCGATCATGGCGCGCTGTCGCATGCCGCCGCTCAGGCGAAAGGCGTACTCATCCACCAGCCGCTCGGGGCGCGGGATGCGCACGCGGCGCAGCATCTCGATGGCGCGGTTGCGCGCCTCCTCCTTCGATACGCCGTGATGCAGTTGAATCGCCTCGCCAATCTGGTTGCCGATGGTGTGCAGCGCGCTCAGGCTGGTCATCGGCTCCTGGAAGATCATGGCAATCTCGGCGCCGCGAATCTGGCGCACCTGCCGGCCCTTGGGGTCCAGCTTCGCCAGGTCGAGATTGGCGTTGCCATCGCGGCCATGCCACAGAATCTGCCCGCTGACGATGCGACCGGGCTTTTGCACGATGCGCAGCGATGCCAGTGACATGACGCTCTTGCCGCAGCCGCTCTCGCCGACGATGCACAGTGTCTTCTTGCGCGGCACCGCCAGATCGACGCCATTGACGGCTTTCACCACGCCTTCGTCGGTGAAGAAGTGAACCCGCAGGTCCTTGAATTCGAGCAGTGAGTCGTTCATGGGAATTCGGCTAGTTTGCATAGGGGTCTGCTGCATCGCGCAGACCGTTACCCAGGAAGTTCATCGCCAGCACAAAGAAGACCACGGCGAAGGTCACCGGCCACAGCAGCCAGGGGTAATTCACCACGGTGGCGATCTCCTGCGCCTCGCGCAACATGACGCCCCAGCTGACCACCGGCGGACGCAGACCGACGCCGAGGAAGCTCAGACCGGTCTCGCTCAGGATCATGTAGGGGATCGAGATCGTGATCGAGGCGATGATGTGGCTGAGGAACGACGGGATCATGTGCTTGGTGATCAGGCGGTATTGGCTCGCGCCATCCAATCTTGCAGCGAGGATGAAGTCATCTTCGCGCAAGGCGAGGAAGCGCCCGCGCACCACACGCGCCATGCCGGTCCAGCCCAACAGCGCCAGGATGATCGTGATAAGGAAGTAGACCTGCACGATGGGCGTGCCGGGCGGCACCAGCGCCGCCAGCGCCAGCATGATCGGGATGTTGGGGATGGAGTTGATGATCTCGATGATGCGCTGGATCACGTTGTCGACGCGGCCGCCGACGAGACCGGAGACGCCGCCGATGATAAGGCCCAGCACCAGTGAGAGCGCCACGCCGGCGAGGCCGACGGTGAGCGAGATGCGCGCAGCGTGAACGACGCGGCTGAGCACGTCGCGGCCGGTCTTGTCCGCGCCCACCAGATAGAACGGGTCTTTCGGATTCTTGGGGCCAAACAGGTGCGTATCGCCATGGATGATGCCCAGGATCGTGTAAGGCTCACCCTTGACGAAGAGGCCGATGGGAATGCGCGTGTCATAGTCGATGGCCCACGTCTTCTTAAGCGAGACCTTGTCGCGCTCAAACTTCAGGCCATAGACGAAGGGGTCCAGCCGGCCGTCGAGAAAGAAATACAACGGCTGTGGCGGCGCAAAGGTATATTGGGCGTTGAAGACAAAGGGATCGTGCGGCGCAAAAAACTCCGCAAACAACGAGACGATGTAGAAGATGATCACGATGACGCCGCCGACGATTGCCAGCTTGTCCTTGCGAAACTTCCACCACATCAGCTTCCACTGTGATGCGGCCTCGACGCTGCGCGACGCCTCTTGGGCTTCAGTGGCCGGCTTGGTATCCAGTCCGGGTGCAAGTGTTGCCATAGCTTTGATTCTGGGTGCCGAGTCCGCAATCTGCGCCGAGGGTCGAGATGCAACCTTCGGCGCGCAGCTCACGGAATTGTGGTCATGCCAATCGAATACGCGGGTCGAGCCACGCGAGCAACAGGTCTGAGATAAAGGTGCCGATGACGGTGAGCGCGCTGAGGACGAGGATGAAGCCGGCGGCAACATACAAATCCTGCTGCAACAGCGCCGTGTAGAGTTGCGAGCCGGCAGTCGGCAGATTCAGCACGATCGAGATGATGACATTGCCGGAAATCAACGCCGGCAGCAACCAGCCGATGGTGCTGACAAATGGGTTCAGCGCGTGCCGCACGGGATATTTCCACAGCAGCCGGCTCTCTGACAGGCCCTTCGAACGCGCCGTGTTGACATAGGGCTTGTTCAACTCATCCAGCAAGTTGGCGCGCATGGTCTGGGTGAGCGCGCCGATGCCGGTGACAGCAGCCAGCAGCGCCGGCACCCATAGGTGCGTCAGCAGATCCCACACCTTTGCCAGCGTCCACGGCTCATCGACGAACTCTGGCGACAGCAGGCCGATGGTGGCCTTGCCAAAGGCTTTATAGGTGAAATATAAAAGCACGATTGCCAGCACGAAACTCGGCACCGCCAGACCGAAGAACCCAACGAAGCTGGCGCCATAGTCGAAGATGGAATATTTGTTGACTGCCGCATAGATGCCCAGCGGCAGGGCGATGGCCCAGGTCAGCACGAATGACCCCAGCACCATGGCCACTGTCATCGGCATACGCTCGGAGATGATCTCGCCGGCGTCGCGCTTCAGATAGAACGAATAGCCATATTCGCCCTTGAAAATGATATTGCTCATCCAGTGGACATACTGCACGTGCATCGGCTCATTAAAGCCGTAGGCCTCGCGCAGCCGCTGCTCCACTGCTGGATCGATCTGACCAGATTGCTGGCGGGTGCGATTGATCATGTCGGTGATGTAGTCGCCTGGCGGCAACTGGATCACCGCAAACGAGATCATCGAGATGACCAGCACGGCAATCACCGCGTAGATGAAACGGCGCAAAAGAAATGTCCACATGGGAATTTGGCCATTGGGCCATCGGGTGATTTGGCGATTGGGTGATCGACCTCACCCAATCGCCAAACCGCTAGAGCACCAAATTAACTTTCCTTGATGAACCACTGCTCCGGCCGCACCAGCTTGTGGGTGCCAGACAACCAGCCAGTCAGTGCGCCATCCGGAATACCCTGCAGCTTCGTGCTCAACGGCATGTAGCTCATGCCGGGGCGCGAGACGCCAAGGACCCAAAACTCTTCCGCCGAACTGTCAAGTACGTCCTGCAATGCCTTGATTTGCGCCTCGCGCGTGGTCTGCTGCGTGGCCCGCTCATAGGCTGCGCGCTCGGCCATACGCTTGTCGTCCAGCGGCATCGCGCTGCCTTCCTTCACCAGCTTCTCGCGGTCGGCCTCGAGCGCGCCGAGATAGTTGTTCCAACCCAAGCCAAACATGCCCCAGTACTCACCAGGGATATGCCAGCGCGGATCGACGATGACGCTCAAGCCTGCGCCACCCTCGCCGCCGTGGAAGATGAACATGTCGATGTCGTTCGTTGGGCGACGCTCCCCATGCACCTGGTCAGAGACCACGTCGAGCTTGACTTCAACGCCGACTTTCTTCCAGTAGCCCACCATCAACTCGGCTGCCTGACCCCAAGCCTTGGCATCGCCGCCGGTGTAGTTCGGGTCCAGCACGGTCCAGATGATCGACAACTTCTTGCCATCTGAAGCCTTGCGCATGCCATCGGCGTCCTTGTCTGGCAATACTTTGTCGAGATATTCATTGGCCTTGGCCACGTCGTACTCAAGATACTGGTTGGCCAGCTTCTCATTGTAGATCGG
>JBDHWI010000065.1:0-21574 GCA_039810125.1 Thermoflexales bacterium
GTTCGACGAGGACGAGCAGAAACCGACGCGCGTCATCAAGCCAAAGCCGGCGCAGACCGACGCAAAGGGAGACTAAGGGAGATTGATGCATCGCATGCCTGATGAGCTTCGAGTCTCATCAGGCTTTTTGTTTCTTGCGTCGCGTAGAATCGAAGCCGCCCGTGAAAGCATCATCTGCGCGCGTCATCTCACTCGTCTCGCTGCTCATCGCCGCACTCTGCATCGCCTCGCTCATCGGTTTGCGCTCTGCTGAGGCGACGGAGATGCGCGGCCGGCCCACCGGCTTTCCTCAACCTGTCTTCGGTGCAGAATCGCTGCGCTTCGGCGTCAACGTCGCGCTGGAACAATACGACGATGCGACGCGCGATGCGCTGCTTGAGGATCTTGCAGCACAGGGCGTGCAATATGTGCGGCAGAAGTTTCGCTGGAGCGACATCGAGCCGGCACGCGGACAATTCGACTGGTCAATCAGCGATCACATCCTCAGTGCAACACAGAAACACCATCTGAAGGTGCTGCCGGTGCTGTGGACGTCGCCGGCGTGGGCAAGATCGCCCACCGCCTCAAGCGACTTTCCTGCCATCGACACCGCGCCGCCGGCGAACAGCGCTGACTTCGCCGATTTCGCTGCTGCCTTCGCCAAACGTTACGATCACGCAACATCCATCATTGCCTACCAGATCTGGGACGAGCCAAACCTCAGCGCCGCATGGGGCAACGCGCTAATCAATCCAACCTACTACCTGCAGATGCTGCGCGCCGCACGCGAGGCCATTCACACGGTCAATCCAACTGCGCCCATCGTGCTGGCCGCGCTTGCACCGACGGTCGAACAGAGCAATGTGAATCTCGCACCCCAGGAGTATTTGCGCAAGCTGTATCAACTGGGTGGGCATCAAGCCTTCGACATTGCAGCAGCCAAGCCGTATGGCTTCGATCAACCACCGGCGGATCGCCGTGTCGACGCCGGCACGCTCAACTTCTCGCACGTGATCCTGATGCGCGAAGTGATGGTGGCACACGGCGATGGACACAAGGCGATCTGGGCCGGCGACTTCGGCTGGAACGCCCTGCCGCCAGATTGGGCCGGCGATCCCTCGGAATGGGGCAACGTGACCGAACAGCAGCAGGCCGCATACAGCGTGCAGGCCGTTCAACGCGCTGCCCATGAATGGTCGTGGATGGGCGCGATGTTCCTCGATGTGTTGCAGCCACGCCCGCGGGTCAAAGATCCCATGGGTGATGCGCGTTGGGGCTTTGCGCTGCTCGACCAGGCCGGCCAACCGCGCCCGATCTACAAAGCGCTACCACAGTTGCAAGCGGCCGCTGCAGCTGCGCCACGCCCGCAACTGTTCGCCGCCTGCCAGTCGCCACAGAGCGTGCAGCGCACGCTGCAATTGGACAACGTGATGACAGCGATGCCAGAAGTGCTGGCATCGAAGCCGGATTGCGCCTCGCCAAATCCACGCGCCACATTTACCGAGGGCTGGCGCTTCGATCAACTCGGCGCGGACATTCCCGACAAGCCTGATGCGAAGGTGACGATCCGCTTCTTCGGCGACGACCTCGCCCTGATCGTGCGGCGCGGCAACTATCGCGCCTACACATTTGTCACGGTGAATGACAGGCCGGCAAATCTGCTGCCACAGGAGCCGCGCGGCGCATATCTCATCATGACCTCGCCCGGGCTGTATCCCATCATCGAAACGATCCCTGTGGCGAGCAGGCTTGGCCCAGGCGAACACACCGCCGAGATCACGGTTGACCGCGGCTGGAATCAATGGGCGTTGATCGGCTGGAGTTCAGCAGGCACAGCGCCGGCGGCGTGGGGCGCGCTGCGCGCCGGCCTACTGGCGCTGCTCGTGTTATCGATGGCCGGGCTGGCCATCGGCCTGCCGAAGGCGCGCGTGAAGGAAGGCGCAGTGAGCGTGGCATCGCGCTTGCGTGGCCAGCGTCTCGACCCAGCAGCGATCAATCTGCGCGCCCTTGCAGTCGCGCTGGTGTTCTGGCTCAGCGCCATGCTGACGTGGGCAACAGATGCCGCAACGGCCTACCGCAATCTCGGCCTTGCCCCGAACGTGGCATTCACCAGCATTGCATCGGGCGTGCTGTTCTGGTCGCCGCTGATGGTGATCAGCTTGATAGCGCTGGCGGCGCTGTTCGCCCTGGTGCTGTTGCGGTTGGAAGCCGGCTTGATGCTGCTCGCGTTTTTCATCCCGTTCTATCTGCAACCGCAACGCATCTTTCAAAGCTCGTTCTCGATGGTCGAGATTCTGACACTGATGTGCGCGGTGTCGTGGGGATTGCGGATCGTGCGATTGGCAATTGCGCATCGAGGTCGCCAGCTATCTCGCGAACTGCACTCCGCGATCCGCGCGCTCTTACTGTTTGATTGGGGCGCGCTTGCGTTGGTGATTGTCGCGACGCTGTCGGCACTACAGGCAGATTTTCGCACCGAGGCGTTGCGTGAGTTACGGCTGGTGATTCTGGAACCGGCGCTGGTCTATCTGATGCTGCGCACGATGCGCCACGGCTGGCCCCGCGAGCGCGTGAGCGCAATGACCGTGTTGTATGGCTTCATCGCCGGCGCTACTGTCATCGCGCTGATCGGCCTGTTCCATTACGCAAGCGGCGATGTGTTCGACGCCGAGTTTGGCCTGCCGCGCATCAAGAGCGTATTCGGCTCGGCCAACAACGACGCGCTTTACCTGGAACGCGCGTTTGCGATCATGTTGGCGCTGGCTGCTGTCGCGATTCGAGACTGGAGGTTGGGAAGCGTGAGACGCAGCGCGCAGGACGCAGCACGTGTGCCATCGCTGCTTATTTTGCTCGGTCTCGTTCCGGTCGCGATCGCACTGGCGCTGACGCAATCGCGCGGGGCGTTGCTGCTGGGAGTGCCGGCGGCACTGATCGTGATGTGCATCCTCGCCGGCGGCAGGTGGCGCTGGGCCGGCTTTGGTTTGCTGACATTGATCGCGCTTGCCTTCATTGTGCTGCTCAGCGGCGCGGCTCAACCGCTGCTCGACGGCACGCGCTTCGCGAATGCGCTCGACCTGCAGCGCGGCACTGGCTTCTTTCGTCTCAATCTGTGGCAAAGCGCGTGGGCGATGTGGCGCGATCACCCGCTGCTGGGCGTGGGGCCAGACAATTTCCTCTATGCCTATCGCAGTTTCTATATTTTGCCGGCAGCCTGGCAGGAGCCGAATCTCAGCCACCCGCACAACGTCTTCTTCGACTTTTTGGCGCGGTTGGGGGTGCTGGGAGTGATCGCCGGCGCGCTGCTCATCGCCGGCTATGCGCAGTTGATCCGCCGCACGCTGAAGCCGAATCGCGCGCTGGCGATTGGGTGCGCCGGCTTCCTGGCAGCCATGCTGGCGCACGGCCTGGTCGATCACTCGTTCTTCCTGATCGAGCTGGCATATCCGTTCATGCTCACCGCCGGCGCGCTGGTGGATGCGTCGACCTCAACATAGCCACCGCACATCCCTCACGCATACACCCGCCCAAATGGCGCGCCCATCTCCGTCTGCCACTCGCCGGCAGCCCAGCGCATCCCGCGCGCCATCATCGTCAGCACCGGTGGCATCGCCACGATGTCAGCATGGTGGCCTAGCGAGCAGTAGAACACGCGCCCCTTGCCATACATCTTTGTCCAGGTCACCGGCATAATGGCGTCGCCATAGTCCTCAAAGGTCGTCGTCGCCATCACGCGAATGGCTGGATCGACGTGCATGTAGTATTTCTCGCTCCACACCTCGAAGTCCGCAATGCCCTCGGTGATGGGATTCTGGTCAATGATGTTGACCCAGTAATGCCGGCCATCATTGCCTGGGTGCGACACCCATTGCCCACCGGTCATGAACTGATACTCGGTTTCGTTGCGGAAAGCGTCGCACATGCCGCCGTGGCAGCCAGCGATGCCCACGCCGCTCTTCACCGCCTGCAGCAGTGGGTTGAGTTGCTCAGGCTTGATTGATCCCATCGTCCAGACTGGCACGATCAAGTCAAGCTGCTTGAGCTTTTCGCCATCGAGCAGCGCATCGAGCGTATCGGAGACCTCGGTAGAGAAGCCGGCGCGGCGCAACTCACCGTCCAGCAATTGCGACACTTCTTTTGGCTGGTGGCCGTCCCAACCGCCGTGGACAATCAGTGCAGTCTTCATAGCATAGTCATTCTAGGATGTGGCGCAGGAAAGACAAATATCCTCATGGCGCGCCTTGCTGCTCAGTCATCAGCCTATGGAACAATTCAAGTGTCTTGCGCGATGGCCTTGCGCCAAGCTGGCTATGCAGATGGGATCGGCAGGCGTCCATGTCGCGCCGAATCGCCGCCAGATCGTGCAAGCCGTGATGCGCGAGCATCAATTCTCGATAAGCAGTCTCTGGCAGTTCACCATGCATGATCCAATGCAAACCAGCGCGGACCGCATCTTCGTAGCGACGCTCTTCGCGTAGCCGGCGCAACAAGCGAGTCATGAGCGTGTCAAAAGCTGAAAGCACCCGCATACGATGCGGGTTGACCCAATCGTCATAGATGCCGGGCAACAATTCACCTTGATACAAAAATGCAGATGCCAATTCGTCTTCAACCGTTGCAGCCGGTTGCGCGCTTGCAAGCATCATCTGGTGTGCATCCAGCCAATATGGCGCCTTCGCATTGAATGTGATGCTGATCTTGTTGACAAGCAGAAATGGCAGTCCGGCCGCCTCAATGGGGCGCAGGGCGCGGTTCAATCGCCATAACTCATGACGAAGGTAATCGCGGGCATTCTCATCGCGTGCGTTTGGCCATAGGATACCGGCCAGTTTTTCACGGCGATGTGCCTCGCCGGCGGTCAGCATGAGCCATGCAAGCAAAGATTGCGCCGGCCGCGATTGCAGCACGATCGACAAACTGCCTTGCTGTATGCTGATTTTGCCCAGCATCCGCACAGTTAACATCAAAAACCCTCCTTGCTTGATCACTCAGCATCCGCAGGCGACTCCTCACAAGCGAACCAGCGCTGAGAGTGTATTGTCGATACCGGTAATTGCAATTTATTTGCAAAATCTCTGGTTGACGGCACACAGTTATCAAGACTTTATCCACAGATCTCTCGCCCAACACAAAGAAATTTGCGAATATTACTGCAAACACATGCTCAATCCACGCAACCCAACCATCATCACTGGCGGTTGCTTTGCCATCTTGTGTCTGCGCGTTCGAGTCGGGGGGATCGAATATGCAGGTCACAAACTCTTGCGTCCTCGCGCTGAACGAGCAACCACCATCCGCATCCCCGCTTGAAGAGGTGTCTCGTGGCTGTGATCACTTCGAAGGCGGAACTCGTCTTGCCGAAGAGCGTGCCGGCAGCAGGGGATCACGCACCTGCTCTGGATGCGCAACTGATTCAGGCGTCTTGGCGCGCCGGCTGGCAGGCTCTGGCTGAAGGGTCTGTGGACGAAGCTGCTACGCAGTTTGCTCGCACCATCTTGCTCGCGCATGCCAGCCGAGATTTGATCGAAGAGACCGCACGGATGGCAGAGATGCTAACACTGCAATTGCGGGATGCTGCCATCCAGCGTGAACATCATCGCCAGGCGTTTGAAAATGCAGAGGGTTCGGTGCAAGAGA
This sequence comes from Thermoflexales bacterium, assembly GCA_039810125.1. Taxonomy (GTDB): domain Bacteria; phylum Chloroflexota; class Anaerolineae; order J036; family Brachytrichaceae; genus JBDHWI01. The sequence continues at coordinate 5,614 of JBDHWI010000065.1, forward strand.
TCCGCGAGCGACTGGAATCGCTGTATGTCGGCCCCGACGTGCCGCGACCCGCCGGCCTGCTCGGGCGCATCCTCTCTGCTGCCGGCTTGCGCCCGCATTTGCCAGAGCCGGTGATCAAGTTTGAGGCATCCGCGCCGTTGCCGGCGATACCAGAGGACGAAATCTCTGGCGAATCTGGAGTGATCTTTAAGCCGGCAACGTCGCTGCAACAGCGCGTTGCGATGCACATGCTGGGCGAGTTTCATGTCACCATCAATGACAAGCCAATGCAGAAAATGGGCAGCCGGCGCAGTCGCAACCTGCTCGCTTATCTTGTCATGCACCGCGCTCAGCCTGTTTTGCGCGATGTATTGATGGAGACATTCTGGCCCGACGTCAGCGAGAAGGCTGCGCGCAACAGTTTGAATGTGGCACTGTTCAACCTGCGCCGCGCCTTCAAGGCTGGGCTCGATCTCGACATCGTGCTGTTCGAGAATGGCGCATATCAGATCAATCCGGCGGTCGAGCTTTGGGTGGATGCTGATGAATTTCTGCACACCATTGAGGCCGGTCAGAGCGCTATGGCGCAGGCCGGTGAATCAGTCACGGCGTTTGAAGTTGCCATCGCCCTGTATCGAGGCGATTTCCTGGCTGATGCCCCTTACGAAGATTGGGCGGCACATACGCGCGAATGGTTGCGACTGATGTATCTGGATGCGCTCGACCAGCTCAGCCGCACCTATCTTGAGCGCGGGCAGCATGCCGCCTGCATCGGCTTGTGCCAGTTAGTCCTGGCAAAGGACAATTGCCGCGAGGATGCGCACTGTCTGCTCATGCGCTGCTATGCACGGCAGGAGCAGCACCATCTAGCATTGCGCCAGTACGAGGCATGTGCAACCGCATTGCAACGCGAGTTGAATGTGCAGCCAACGCCGGCGACGCAGGCGCTGGCCGCGCGCATTCGCCGGCATGAGCCGGTGTAGCGCAATTATTTTGCGAACACACGCAGATTAATTGGCGTGAAATCGACAGTTAATTGCATGGGTCTATAAGTGTGTTTGTGACCAACGCTGAATGGGCCCATCAGCAGAGGTCGGGGGATACAGCGGCTTCATCGCCGCGTTTGTCAGGAGGGAAATAGAAATGGCTACGTTCGAAATTCTGCCAGGAGTTGCGCCGGGTGGCTTTGTTGTGAGCAACTTTACTGCCGCCGTCGTGGATGCGGGTCAGAGTCCAACTAACATCATTCGCGCAACTGATCAGTTTGCAGTGGAAGTGAAGTGGACGACATCGGGACCACTTTCTGCACACCTGCCAGGCAATTGGCATGTCTTCGCATTCTTGGAATCGATTGGAACCGGGCCGGATTTCGACTTCAATGCCGATGTCAGCCCCATTCCGTTGACTCCTGGTGCTGGGGATATCAACTACACAGCAAAGGTTACTGTTCCAGCGAACACGGTAAAGATTCCTCCGGGTCATCCCCGTGAGGCGATGCCAATGAAGCTGGTGGTCACCGTGACCTATGACTGGGGCGCCAACAATCCGGGACCGATGGCTGGCTTCATCGAGATGCCTGTGGTGTTGTTCTTCAATCCTTAGCGCATATTGCAGGGAAAGGCAAGGCATCCTGAGCGAAGGGTAACATGACGTTACTGCGCTTGCGCAGATCGACATGCTGCACACAGTTGAAGGATGCCTTCGGGTCATTTGCGAAATGCTTTAGTCCCGACGCCATTGAATGAACGTTGGAATGCAGCTTGCCCATAGCCGGCCCCGAAACCAGCTATGGGCGAGCCGCATGGAGGACAGCATGGTTCACAGAAAGATGCGTCCGACCAAGCGTCGCACAAGGGTTAAAAACAGTATGTCTGACGCAGGGCGCCTCCAAAGCAGGCTGCCGGCAGATCAGAAGGCGGTCACCGCAACCCAGAAAGAGAAGCGCGAACGCATCAATCCCGCTGCAAGCACGGCGCCAGAATTGCGCGCAGGAGACTCAGCTATGACTTCCACTATCGCCTTGCATGAGGGTGCGCCCTCTCCGGTGTTTCTGAATTACACATTATTCACGCTGCAAGGTGGTGAAAGCGTGTCAGGGGCGATGGTGAAGGCGAATCGGGCTTGGCAAATACGGCTGACACTGGCATCTGACGATCCCGACGCAAATCTGTCAGACCAGATGTGTCATGTGATTGTTCTGGCCAAAAAGCTTGGCACCGACCAGCGCCAAGTCATTGCCGACTGTGATCTGCAACCAGCGCCTGACAACACACTCGATGTGATGTTGCCAAGCTTGCCATCAGGGCTTTATAGAACCGAGATCAGCGTATTGGTGCGGGGCGGATCACGCGTGCTGATTGAGGGGTTGCTGATCCAAATCTACTGATAAGTCGCCAACTGATCATCGTCGCCAAAATCGAGCTTATTCAGGTGATCGAGCCAAATGTCCAAATCTTCATCGCTCACATCGCCGGCATCAGGCGCTGCAGAAGGGGGAGCTGCAGCGTCTGCCAGGGTGGCGCGCATCTGCAAACCGCCCTTGGACGCCGAATGCATGGCCATCTCATCGCCGGCCTCAAGGATGATGCGCTTGTAATGAGGTGGCCATTGCATCACGAAGCGCCGGCCACATTCGGGGCAATGCCACTCCTCCGCGCCACTTTCATAGGTGCAAATCAAGCTCATGGCATGTGTGTGTGAATGTTCCATCGGTATATTCCTTGTGCATCAGTGTGCCTGCAGTGCGCCATCTCGGATGCCAGTCGGCATCTATCGAACCGATCAGCACCCATGCATAGCGCCGGCAGGATTGTACTGACAGATTGATCAGACAAATTCGACCAAAAGATGAATGCCGGCAACAGCGTTAATGCGCCGCCATGTCGCTGTTCTGTTCCACAGGCTGTGCCGGCGCATTTTTGTCGCGCGCATCCTGCGCCTCGCGCTGGCGCGCCTCGCGCTCCATGTCCATCACGATGCGCGCCACCTCGTCAAAGGCCGCGCGCTGCTTGCGATACAAGTCGCTCTCACTCATCACCAACCGGCGCGCCACATCGCGCACCTTCTGCCCTTGAATGATCTTCAACTCCAGGATGTTGTAGAGCATCCACTCGGCAGCGGTGAAGCTACGCGTGCCATCTGGCTTCAACCGCTCGACAGCATCGCCCAGCACGTGCCGCAGCGCCTTGGTCGCGTTGCCATTCTCTTCCTTCATCGCGTCGGTCACCACGCGCAGGTTCACCAGAGGCGATTCGGTCAGTTTCGGTCCACCCCAATACTGGCTGAGCGCATCACGCACAAGCAGAGTGAAATCATCATGGTTGTCCACCGCCACGCGTTCGAAATCAGCCACAGTAGGCGCAGCAGGGTTGACGGTGCCGGCCATGCGTCGTTGCATGTCCACCGCCTCCGGCACCAGGCGCTCAAGCGCCTCAAAGGCGCGGCGCTGTTTGGCTGCATCTTCCAGCGAGCGCGCAGCCTGCTCCACCAGTACGGCCACACCCTCGCGCTCTTCATCAGTCAACTCCGGCTCGCTCGTGCGGGCAGCCAGTCCCATCACACCCAGCACCTCGTTGCTGTCCTTCGCGCGCAGGGGGATGAGCCAGTAGCCATCCCACACGATGAAATCATGCTCGATCTCAAACAAACGGTGAGAGGCGCCATTGTCGTTGCCATTCGCTGCCGGCAATGCAGATGCGCTGCGCACGGCATCCGCCGGCACAGGCAACTCGCCGGCAGCGCGCTCCTGCCCAAAATGACCGATCACCAGATGCACCGGCGCCTGGCGCGGATCGTCCTGCGGCGTCAGGCACGTCGTCACAAAGGCAGTGCGCGCGCGCAGCAAATCGCACAGCGCGGCGAGAACGTTTTCCAGATACTGCGTCAGGTCGCTGGTGGTCATCAGCCGCTCACTGAATTGCTGCAGGCGCTTCACTTCGGCGGCGTCATCGTTGGCGATCAGGCGATCCATCGCCGGCTGCAATGTGGCAATGAACAGTTCAGCCAGCAGGATGATCGTCGCGGCGGCGATCAAACCAATGAAGATGCCCGGCAACGCCAGCCATTGCTCGATGCGGGTGCTGAGCACCAGCGCGGCGATGACGAGCGCGGCCAGCAACGGTCCGCGAATGAGGTACTTCACCATGCGGCGCTTGATCACGCGGTCCGGCGCGCTCGCGCCAAAGTAGGCCACTGTATAGCCCATGAAGGTGATAGCCGAGCCAACGCCCATGTTCACGAGCAACACGATGATCCAGGGCAAAAGCAAGGGGAAATAGGCCGGCCAGCCCACCGGCAACAAATAGGGAAACATGCCAAATGCCGGCGCAGCGAAAGCCAGCGCGAAGTAGGTCATGCGTCGGCGACTGGTGGCAGTGAGCGAGCGCCGGCGCGCCTCAATCACGTTGTAGGTCGCCCATGCGATGCTGGCGAAGTAGAAAAATGCAAAGGGGAAGAACAGCGGGCCGGCGGTCAGATGCGGCAATCCTTGCGATGACATGCCTGGTCTCGCCACCGCGTCGGTGAACACGATCAACAAAAAGACGAGCAGGCCAATGGCATAGCCGATCTTCGGCGCAAGCCGGCGCAGCGGCGAAGCATCGCCGGTGGCGCGCAATAGCGAATCCGACAGCGCCAGCGAGGCAGCCGGAATGAACGCGATGCCAACCCACTGCAGCCGCAGCCAGATGTCCGTGTCGGTCTCCGAGATCTGAGTGAGCAGATCGCCGAGAAAGGTGCCGATCACACACCCCAGCACGATGGCGTACGCGCGTGCAATATGGCTGCGCCGGTTGTACAGGCCGATGTAGATCACCAACGCAAACGCGGTCACCAGGATGCCAGTGACGGTGATGCGATTTAGCAACTGAACGGCGTTGAGAACGCCCCCAACGAATGCAGTCATGGAAAGGGCCGATTTCAGATTCTCAATCTCATGTTCCTCGTTTGACCGAGAGATGCGCCGCGCACCGCAATGGTGAAATTCAAAGACATGAAATCAGAGATGTGAAATGGTCAATCACCTGATTCTATATGCGAAGAAGAGGGCAATATCATGGCTGTTGTAATAGTTATCAGCGTAGCCGCCGTAGCGAAAGCCGCGCGCCTGCAACAGCTTGGTGACCGGATAATTTTTCGTTTGCACGTCAAGTGTGACGCTGTGCAGTCCGGCGGTCTTGGCCTGCGCGATGGCTGCGCGCAACAGTTGCGTGCCGATGCCCTTGCGACGCTCGCCGGCCAGCACCGCAAATGCCGGAATCCAGCCGGTGTTCTGCCATGGCACGATGCTCATGCCGATATAGCCGAGCAGGTCGCGCGGAGCGGCGCTCTGCATCACCCACAAGTAATCACAGCGGTGCAGCACGCGCCGCAGCGCCGGCGCCTCGTGCGGGTAGTTCACCTGAATCATGCGCGGCAGCTTGACCAGCGCAAAGTCGGTGTGAAATTCACGCAGGCCGGCGTTGCCGCTCATCTGCCAGACGTGATCGGTCTCATAAGCATGGTCCAGCGCAAGAATGGCGTCGATGTCGGCAAGGTCGGCGGGTCGGATGTGCATGACGTTATTCGACGATCTTGAAGGTGACGGCGCAGTAAACGCTGGTGTCCTGGCCGGCGCCATCCACTATGCTCAGGCGCAGTGTGTAGACGCCGGGTGGAAACAGTCGTGGGTTGAAGCTCGGCATCAGTAAGCCATCGCGCACTGGATTGTAGTTTTCCCACAGGAACGCCCAGCCGGGGATGTTGGGGCGCAAAATCTCAATCCGATACTTGCCGCCGACAGGGATGCCGGCTGTGCCGCGAATGGGGAAACCATTCGTCACCGCCTCGCCGGCGGCTGGGTTGTAAAGCACGGCATCGGGGCTGCTGCAATCGGCCACCATCGGCACATCCGCCGGCGGTGCGGTCGCCGCGGTGATGGGCTCATTGGTGGGCTGCGGTGTGGGTGATGGCAGCGCCGTCGGCGGCGCGGTAGGCTGCGGCGGCAGGGTCGGCAACACGACGGCGGTCGCCACTGGCGCAGTCGTCGGCTGTTGACCGACTGGCGTGCCCGTTGGGGGTGGCAAAGGTGTCAGCGTCGGCGCCTCTGTAATGCGCGGCAAAGGCGTCTCGGTAACCGAAAGGATGATCGTGGATGTCATGCCATTGGCATCGGTCACTACCGGCGCCAGCGTGACCACCGCTTGCACCGCCACCACCTCCGCCACGGTCGGCACCTCAGTCATCGTCAGCGCCGCATCGGAAAGGTCGGCGGTGGGCAGAGGTGTCGGCGCAAACTCAACCACCATCGATGGCGTCGGCGTAAGCAGCAGCGGGTTGTCGCTTGCGGCGGTAATGGGCGCCGGCTTGATGTTGTTGGTGACGTAGATGATGGCAACGCCGATCAGCGCAAACAGACCGGCCTTCAACCACGCGCCCATCACGCGGGTAGCCATCGAACTGCGCTCCATCCGAAACACCGCGCGCCGCATGTCGCGCATGGAAGCGAAGCCGGCGAAGATGAATGCCGCGCAGCAAATGGCGCAGATGGCAACCAGCACCATCTGCAAATCCTTGAGCAACCGCAATACGACTTCCATGAACTACGAACCTCTCAACACAATGCAATCCCCGTGATGCATCACGCTTGCTCACAGCACATGCTTCGCCATGATGCCGCGAATGATGTTGAACATTTTTGGCGCGATGGCGACGCCAGCTTCCATCACCTCGTCGTGCGTCGGCGGCGCGCCCTCATCAGCGCTCAATCGCGCCACGTTGGTGATGCCGCTCAGTCCCAGCACGCGGATGCCGGCGTGCCGCGCCACCACCACCTCATTCACCGTCGACATGCCCACTGCATCCGCGCCAATCGTGCGCAAAAAGCGCAGCTCCGCCGGCGTCTCGAAGAACGGGCCGGCGAGGCCGGCATACACGCCCTGCTTCAGATCGATGCCGCTCTCTCCTGCCACCGCCAGCGCCGCCTCGCGCAGCGTCGCGTCATAGGCGGTCGTCATCTCCGGAAAGCGCGGCCCCTGATCATCAAGGTTCGGACCGATTAGTGGGTTGTTGCCGGCCATGCCGATGAAGTTGATGTGGTCGTTGATCAACATCACATCAGCGATGTTGAAATTGCGATTGATGCCGCCGGCGGCATTGGTGATGATCATCGCCTTCACGCCCATCGCCTTCGCCACCCGCACTGGCAGGGTAATCTGCCACAGAGGATGCCCTTCGTAAAAGTGCATTCGCCCCTGCATCACCGCCACTGGAACATCGTGCATTGTGCCAAGCACGTAGCGTCCCTTGTGTCCCTGCACTGTCGAGCGCGCAAAGCCCGGCACGTCGCCATATGGCACGTGGATGGCATCCTGCACTTCATCAGCCAGCGCGCCTAAACCGCTGCCCAGCACCAGCAACACCCGCCACGGACGTGGATCAACCTGGCGCAGAAAAGCTGCTGCGTGTTTGATCATTTCATGGAGTGGCGGGTGGGCGGAGTGAGTTGGATCGTGGCTCATGGTTGGTATTCTTCGGCCACCGGCGCCGGCTCAGTACTCACCACCACGAGGCTGGTCTCCTTGTTCGCGCTTGAATTTGGGCGATACATTTGTGTGGTGGCGAGGTTGGCATGGCCGAGCCACTCCTGCACGCGCTTGATGTCTTCACCGCTGTTCAGCATGTGCGCGGCGCGCGAATGGCGCAGAGTGTGCGGAGTGAGTTCGCCAGCGATGCCGGCCTGCGCCGCCAAGGAGCGCGTGAGCTGCCACACCGCCTGTCGCGTCAGCTTGGTGCCGAGCGGATTCAGAAATACAAAGTCGGTCGTGGCGCTGCCCATCATGTCGGCACGCGCGTGATCGAGGTATTCGCGCAGGATGCTGACTGCGTTCTCGGTGAGCGGCGCGACACGCTGGCGGGTGCCGCGGCCAACGCAGCGCACCGCCATCGATTCAAAGTCGATGTCATCCAGTGTCAGGCTGATCGCCTCTGACACGCGCATGCCGGTGGAGTAGATCACTTCCAACAGCGCGCGATCGCGCAGTGAGCGCGGAGGTGGCATGCGCGAGGTAGCCTCGAACAGCCGGCTGATCTCCTCCTCAGTCAACACCCGCGGCGCGCGCTTCTGCACCTTCGGCGAGCGCAGATGCAGCGTGGGATCATCGGTGATGTAGCGCGGTCTGTCACCATGATCCTGCCCCAACCAGTGAAACAAAGTCTTCATCGCCGCAATTTTGCGCGCAGCGGTGGATGGGGTATAGCCGCCCGAAGTCAATCGCGCCACATAAGCATCGATATGCTCAGGTTTCACATCATGCCAGCGCGCATCGCTGGGCATGGTCGCGATGAAATAATCGGTCAGCTGCGATAAATCGTTGCGATACGCCATGATGGTGTTTGCCGACGATTGCTTGATGCGCTGACGGTAATCCAGAAATTCGTTAACGGTGCTGCGCCATTCCATAAAAATCACCTGTTTCGATTATACAGAAGCTGCGAGATTGTGGTTACTGCTCGGCCAAGGTAAATCGTCCGCCGGCGCTGATGAAGTGGATGCGCTCGACATCGCGCAGGCTGACTGCGCGGGCGTTGGCGCCCTCTGCCGGCGCATTGACGGCGTCACTCCACACAACCCAGCGCGACTTCAGCGCCTGCAACGCAGTGGCATCGCGCGCATCGGTGAATACAAGATCGCAACCCTCCATCGCCGGCGTTGCAAATGCGGAGCCGAGCAGCGCCACGCATGCCCGCCCATGCGACGCAATCGCCGCGATCCCGCCGGCGTTTACCAGCCGCACCTCGACGTCTGGCTCAACCTGCACGACGCGCTCCTTGCCGGCCACCTGCAACAGCGTTGAGGCTGGTGCGTGGGCTGTGATGGCCGCGCGCGTCTCAGTCAGCGCGGCGCTTTGCACCAGCGCAATCGACTTCACGGCAAAGCGCTGCAGGATGGGCAGAACATCGCTGGCGGCACGGTCGCTGTCCGCCGGCACGATCAGCAGGTCAATGGACGCATCCCACGCTGGCATGGCCTGCTCGATCATCGGCACGAGGTTGCCGCCGCCGGCAAACACGATGCGCCGGCCCTGTGGTGTTTGCAGCACCGCGCTGTTGCCGGCGAAGGTGGCGTGCAGTTTGCCATCGGGCTGTTGCAAGGCATAGACGATGCCGCCGGCGAGCGCCATTGCGCCAAGCGCAACCAGCACGATCGTCTTGCGCTGCGTCCGTGCAACGCGACGCACGGCGATTTGCGTTGCTGGCGCAGCCGAAATGAAGACCGTGATGGCGATCAGCACGATGTAGTACAGCGCAACTGCTGCGTTGCCGAAGCCATACACCGGCATGGCCGCTGCGTCGAACTGGCTGAACCATTCGACCGGACGGATGGTGCCGGCGAGGAAGAGATACGCCGGCCACGCGACGACCGCGCCAATGGGAATGCTGATCACACCGACTGCCGCTGCCAGCGCACCCAGCACCATCACCGCCGGCTGCAGCGGCAGCACGATCGCATTGACCAGCAGCGCGACATTGCTGATCTGGTTAAAGGTGACCAGAATGAGCGGCAGCGTCGTCACTTGTGCAGCAGTCGTCACCAGCACGCCCTCGATCACCAGCATAGCCGGCTTGCGCAAGTGTGGCGAGGTGATGCGTGCGTTGACCCAACGCTCTGCTGGCACAGTGAAGCGATTGGCATACAGCACCAACCCCAGCGTCGCCATGAAGCTAAGTTGGAAACCGACGTCGTAGAGCAGATTTGGGTCGGCGATGAGCATGATGGCAGCGGCAGCGCACAACGTGTTCAGCGTGAAGCCCCTGCGCCAAAACATCAGCCCAATCAGCGCGAGGCTGGACATGAGCGCAGCGCGCACGACCGACGCCGACATGCCAACGAAGATGACGTAGAGCGCAATCGCCGGCAGCGCCACCTGTGATGCGCGGCGCGCGCCGATCAGCCGGCCCAGCAGCGGCACAACCAGCGCGATGACGATGCTGACGTTGAAACCGCTGATGGCGACGATGTGCGAGGTGCCGGTGCGACGAAAGGCGTTCTTCAGCTCGTCGGTGATGTCGTTGTCGTCACCGATCAAGATGCCGTTCAGCAGCGCCGATTCAGGCTGGGGCAGGATTTGCTTCACGACCTGGCGCACACGATCCTTGAACAGCAGCAGTTGAGCATGCAGCGGCGCACCGGCGTTCTCGCCGATGCGTTCGATGTCGTCAGGTCTTGACATCATTGCGAACACACCCTTGCGGGCGAGATATTCGCGATAGTCGAATGTGCTCATGCGCGGCGGCGCTTCGAGCCGGCCTTCCACGCGCACCACATCGCCATAACGCCATACGACAACTCTCTCCTTTTGAGAGAGGGCAGAGCCAAAGTCACTCCTCACCCGCACCAACACCAAATCGCCGACATCCTCATCGACATCGCCATTGCTTAACACGCGCAGCGGCTGCACACGCAACTGCGTCTGGTCTGGGCGCACATCCGGCTCTTCGGCCACCACGCCTTCCATCAAGATGGCTTTGCCGTTGTAGCGAGCGATGGAGTTGGGCGCAGGGCTGGGGAGCGCAGCAGTGGCGCGCAACACGCCAAAGGCGAGCACGGCAAGGATGCCGATCAGCCACAACACGTCGGATGCGGCATGAGCGCTGCGCGCGGCCAGGAGAGCGAGGCCGGCCAGCGCGAGCGCCATCAGGCTGAGCCACATCGGAACAGCAAACTGCGTGGCCAGCCAGGCGCCGGCGGCCAACCCTAGCGCAATCAGCGCGAATGGCGACGTGCGCGCCAGCCTCATCGCGCCAGTGTAGGGCGGATGCAGCTACGGTGAATCGTGCTTCATGCAGAGATTGCGTGGCATGAAAAACGCGATGATGCGGAGATGATGAAGGTTGTGATGACGCCGGCGCAATTCGTGTCAGCAACACATGCTATTTTTGAAACATGTCGCGAGAAAGATAGAGTGAGCTCGCCTGATTTTGTCGCGTTAGAAAAACCGCTTCGCCGCACCCAGCACGCCCTGCTTCCACGGCACGCGGTGCGAAACGCCAGACGTGTGCTGGATCTTCTCGACATTGGCGATGTACCAGTCGTAGTTGCGGATAAGCGCGTCCTTGTTGCTGTATTTCGGCGCGTAACCCAGCACACGCTCGGCCTTCTCAATCGACACGAAGGATTCCTTCGACATCGTTTCGTAGACCCACTTATAAAGTGGCGAGAGCTTGAAGGCCTCCAGCCCGCGCAGCACCCAGATCATCGGCTCGGCGGGGAAAGGGGTGATCTTCTTGCCGAAGCCGGCGTGATCCAGCACAGCCTGAAAATCTTCGCCCATCGTGCCGAACACCTTTGCGCCGATGTTGAAGGTGTCGTTGGTCTTCTCACACGGCAAGGTGGCGCACAGCCAGATCGCTTCGCACAGATCCTCGACGTCGAGATACTGATACGGATTCTTGCCATCACCCAGCACCGGGAAGCCGTGGCCGGTGCTGGCCCAGTCATACAGCAGCGCGAACACGCCCAGACGCTCCGGCCCGATGAACGATTTGGGGCGGATGATCGGGATACACAGACCCTTGGCGCGGTATTCGAGGCAGATATTCTCCGCTTCGATCTTCGCTTCGCCATACGGACCGACGCCTTGCAACTTGTCAGTTTCGACAAGCGGGTGATGATCGGGGATGCCATAGACTGCTGTCGATGACACGTGAATCACGCGCTGGCAGCGCGCAGCATAGGCAGCTTCGACCACGTTGCGCGTGCCGACGATGTCGGTCGAATAGATGTCCTCTTTGGAATAGAGCGGCAGCGCGGCAGCAGTGTGAACGACCTGGTCGACGCCGGCCATCGCCTTGTCCAGCGCGGCGCGGTCGCGAATGTCGCCGCTGATGGCAGTGACGCGGTCTCGCTCAGGATAATCGAATGGCGCGAGGTCGTATGAGACGACCTCGCATTGCCGGCCCAGAAGATATCGGACGAGATTGATGCCCAGAAAGCCGGCCCCGCCGGTGATGAGAAACTTCATTGCAGGCCGAACTATAGCGCGGCCCAGCTGGCGCCGGCGCTGGCGATGCATGCATAGACGTTGGGTTGTTTGCCGGTGCGGCGCGGATATTCTTTCTTCATGCGCTCAGCCAGCGCGCCAGCGTGCTCGTCGTTTACCAATGCAATGGCGCAGCCGCCAAAGCCGGCGCCGGTCATGCGCGCGCCCTGCACCCCGCGCATCTCGCGCGCGATGTCCACCACCGCATCCAACTCTTTGCTGCTCACCTCGTATAGATCGCGCAGACTGTCGTGGCTCTGATTCATCAATTGGCCGAAACGCACCACATCGCCGGCGCGCAAGGCTTCCACCGCATCCAGCACGCGCTGATTTTCATAGATCACATGCGAGACGCGCCTGGCAATCAGATCTGGCAATTCGCCTTGCCGGCGCTCGAACGTCTCCACGCTTACGTCGCGCAGCGCGCGCACGCCAAAGATGCGTGACGCCTCTTCGCACTGCGCGCGGCGCTCGTTGTAGGCGCTGGCCGCCAGACTGCGTGAAGCGTTGGTGTCCACCACCAGCACCGTCACACCCGTCACCATCGGCACGAGCTGATAGTCCAGTGAGCGGCAGTCAATGAACAGCGCATGGCCTTGCTTGCCGAGTGATGAGATGAACTGATCCATGATGCCGCAGTTCACGCCCACGAACTGGTTTTCTGCGCGCTGCGAGAAGCGCGCCATCGTCACGCCGTCGAGCTTCAGCGCCGGCGTCGCTGCACTGAACGCCATCATCGTCGCCATCTCGGTCGCCGCCGATGATGACAGGCCGCTGCCGATTGGCACGTTGCCAAACACCACGCCGTCAAAGCCGCTGAGCGCATGGCCTTCCTTTTGCAACACATCGGCCACGCCGCGGTTGTAATTGCTCCAGGTGTCCTTGTCGAGCCGCGTAATGTGGTCGAGCAAGAACTCGGTGCGCGTATCGAAGTTGGCAGAGAGCAGGCGCACGACGCGGTCGTCACGCCGCCGGCCCACAATGGTCACGTCGCGATCAATCGCCATCGGCAGCACAAAGCCGTCGTTGTAGTCGGTGTGTTCGCCGATCAGGTTGACACGGCCAGGCGCGCGCGCCACAAAGGCCGGCGCCTGACCATATTCCTGCCTGAAGCGTGCAATCAACTCTTCGGTGTTCATTTGCTGCTTAGTGTACGCGGGATTTCACAAGCCAATCCGCGAATAGTACTCCGGCAGACCGCGCACGCCCGGGACGCGCAGGTGAAAGAGCGCGCCAGCGCCCTCGCCCTCTGCCGGCTTGTTGTCGCCGCCGGCGGTGGTCACGTACATGTCGCTGTAATCGTCGCCACCGAAGGTGACCGACGACACCTTCTTCGCCGGGAACGGAATGCGCATCACTTCTTCGCCCTGTGGGTTGTAGCGAAGGAGCGCATTGCCGTCCCAGTGCGCGCTCCACACATAGCCCTGCGCGTCCACCGTCATGCCATCCGGCAGACCAAGCTCCGCAGCGTGCTGCACAAAGATGCGCTGGTTGCTCAAGCTGCCAGTCGCCTCGTCGTAATCGAACAGATAGATCGTGTAGGCCTCGCTGTCGGTGTAGTACATCTGCTTGCGGTCGAGCGTGAAGCCCATACCATTGGAGCAGCCAATGCCATCCAGCACCTTGTGGATGCTGCCGTCACGGTCGAGGCGATAGAGCCGGCCAGGGCGATCCTTCGTCGGCATGGTGCCACAGAACACGCGCCCCATCGTGTCGGCGTGAACGTCGTTGAAGCGGGTGGTTACTTCGTCGGGGATTTCATCGACGATCAGCGTGAGCTTGCCGTTGCGCCACACACCCACGCTGCCGCGATCCATGAACAACAGCAGCGAGCCGTCGGCCTGAAAGGTATAGCCGCCGACGGTGCGGCCAACATTGAACTGCTCATGGTGACCGGTGGCGGGGTCGTACCAGAACATGCGCGGATTGACGATATCGAGCCAGTACAGGCGCTTTTGCAGGGGATGCCAGAGCGGGCCTTCGCCACATTCGCAATGGTAATCAGCGATCAATTCGGGTTGCATGGGTTGTCCTCTCTTTTGCCGCAGATGGGCGCAGTGTTTTGAATATGCCATGTGTAATGTGGCCTGCTTACAATGTCAACCGGCGTGAATCGTTTTAGCAAAAGCATGCTTGGAAGCCTCGCCGGCTTGGCCATCCTCGCGTGGCTGCTGATGCAGGTGCAGCCGGCGCCGCTGTTGGTCACGCTCGGCCCGCAGCAAACAGTGCAGACACGCAATCCACTCGCCGGCCTGCACACGCGCTATGTCGACGAAGCGGAGTTGTGGAAGATCCAGCGCGGCATGGAAATGCAACGCGAGATGGGCGCGCCATGGCTGGTGGAGTTTTTTCCCTGGGCCTATTACGAGCAGCGCAAGGGACAGTTCGATTGGGCCAGCGCAGATCGCATCATTGAACACGCCAACCGGCAGGGCTTGCGCGTGATTGCGCGGCTAGGTTTCGTGCCGGCATGGGCCAGGCCGGCGGACACCACCTTCACCCATCTCGACCCAGCGCACTATCAGGATTTTGCAGACTTCGCGGCAGCCTTCGCCGCGCGTTACCGGAGCAGGGTCGATCACATCGTCGTGTGGAACGAGCCGAACCTGAACAACGAGTGGGGCATGCGGCGAGTCGATCCGGCAGCATATGTCGCGCTGCTGCGCGCTGCCTATCCAGCGATCAAAAAGGCCAACCCAAACGCGGTGGTGCTGGCCGGCGCGCTCGCACCAACGATCGAGCGCAACCGCGATGTGGCGCTGAGCGATCTTGAGTATCTCGGCGAGATGTATGCCGCCCTCGTTCAGGGCGAGCGGGTGTTTGACGCGCTGGCTGCCCACAGCTACGGCACGACCTTTGCGCCGGCGGATGCGCCCGACCCGCAACGCATCAACTTCCGCCGCGTGGAGCTACTGCGCGCCATCATGCAGCAGCATGGCGACGGCGCACCGATCTACATCACTGAGGCCGGCTGGAACGATGACCTGAACTGGGTGAATGGGGTGACGCCGGCGCAACGCATCCGCTACACCATCGACGCGCTCGATTACGCCAAAGCGCACTGGCCCTGGGTGAAGAGCGTGGCGTTCTGGGTGTTCAAGCTGCCGGCGCCGGCGCGCGGCTATCGCGATCACTTCACCTTCGTCACGCCCTCGCTGGATCCATTGCCAATTTACGCAGAAGTTAAGCAGGCTCTCACAAAGTGAGTGTATGAAATGGGATGGTGCACTGCGCGCTGAATATTGAGCAGTTTTCGGACTGTAACATGAGCAGTCGCCGGCCTATCCTG
This sequence comes from Thermoflexales bacterium, assembly GCA_039810125.1. GTDB lineage: Bacteria > Chloroflexota > Anaerolineae > J036 > Brachytrichaceae > JBDHWI01. The sequence continues at coordinate 20,899 of JBDHWI010000065.1, forward strand.
TGATGCGGTGGGGTGATGCTCAGGGAGGGGCAAGCCTGTGGCGTGGATTTTTCAAAACGTCACAGGCTTGATTTTTTTACAGCACGATGACTGCGCCGAAGCGCCCTGTTTTGCCATGTTCAGCGCGGTGGCTGAACCATTCGGTCGTGTTGCTGGCGGTGCAGATGCCGGCGATCTCGATCTGGCCAACGCCGGCGGCTTGCAACTGTGATTCAGCGGCCGCCCACAAATCGACGCGCGGCTTGACTCGATGATCTGACAGTCCTTCAGCAGGCTCACGATGTTGCCTGACGATCTTGGCAGCGACTGTCGCCTGAATCTGCGCGGCCACATCCTCACTCACCTCGAATTTGTCGGGGCCAATGGACGGGCCGACGCCGGCGACGATGTCTTTTGCCTGCGAGCCAAACGCGCGCTGCATCGTCTGCACGGTGGCGGGCAGCACGCCATTCACGATACCCTTCCAGCCGGCGTGCGCGATGCCCGCTGCGCCCTTCACCGGATCAAAAAACAGCACCGGCACACAATCGGCAAAGCGCAGCGTAAGCACAAGGCCGCGCGCCCGCGTCACCATCGCGTCGGCATGCACAAGATCCTCGCCCATGTCTTCATGCGACACCACGCGCACCGTGTTGCCATGCACCAGCCATGACGTGACCGAATGCTCCGGCTTCAA
>JBDHWI010000066.1:0-20745 GCA_039810125.1 Thermoflexales bacterium
AGTTCACCAGCCACCGCACTTCATACGGCGCAAGCTCCAGCGACGGCCCGTGCACGTTGATGCGCGCGCCGTTCACCAGGTCTTTCACGGCGTTGTTGGTGCCCAGCAGTTTGCGCCATGGGATGGAAACGAGCTGTCCTTCGGCGCCGCAATTGACCAGGCTGATGAGCGCGGCGCGGCCATCTGGCGATGAGCGATAGAGCGCGAAGGCCGCCGGCGACGCCGTGACCAACGCGCGCTGCTGTGCCAATGGGTGAAAGGCAGCATGGCCAGCGCGGGCGCGCATGAGCGGCAGCACCCTTGCCAGCGCCGGTTGCGCAAATTCACGCGCGTCAAGCGCCGGCACACCAGCCATCGACAAAACAAGCGCGTGCGCCGCAACGAAGCGCTGCGCGTTGTAACGGCTGGCGATGACGCCCTTGAATGGCGCGTTGATCGCGTCATACAGGTTGCTCGCGGGGCTGATGCAGTCTGCCAATTGCGCGGCGGCGATCGTGCCGATGAGCGCGCTTGCGGCAGATGGGTTGAGGTCACGCCGGCTGAGCGCGTTCATGCGCAATTCACCCATCGGTCGCGCCGCCCATTGCAGCAGAAAGCGCGCGTCGCCGGCATGCAGCGCGTGCAAAATCAGCGGCGCGACGGCGTGGTCGGCGGGCAGGGCAGCCACGCGCAGATCGACGCCGGCAAGCGATTGCGCCAGCCCTGCCGGCGCTTCATCGCTCTGCAGCAACGCCACGTCGCGCTGTGTCCATCCATCTTGTGGCATGATTGCGGGCAAATTGTAGAGGCTTGCGCCAATATGAAAACAATCACGCCTGAGATTCTGCACGACATCATTCTGCTCGACGACGTTCAAGTTTCACCCGATGGCACATGCGCCGTCTTTGTTCGCACCAGCGTTGACCGCGGCGGCAACAAATACAACCGCACGATCTGGTTGCAATCGCTCGACGACATCAAAGCGCCGGCCCAACCGCTGACCGGCAACACGAAAGATGGCTCGCCACGCTGGTCGCCCGATGGCAGCCGGCTCGGTTTCATCTCTGGCCGCGACGACAAGCCGGCGGTGTTTGTGCTGCCCATGCGCGGGGGAGAAGCGCGCAACATCGCATCGCACCCGAATGGCATTGGCGCGTTTGTGTGGTCGCCAGATGGCAAGCGCATCGCGTTCACCGCGGCCATGCGCGCTGATGAGTGTGAGGCAGAGGACAAGAAGAATCAGGCGTCCGACGCCCAAGCCGGCGACAAGCCGGCGTTCAAAGATGCATGGGATTTGAAGCGCGAGAAGGAACAGAAGCAGCACGAAGAGGAATTGCGATTCGATCCGCGCATCTTGTCGCGCGTGCCATATCGCACCGGCACCACGTTCATCGAAGATCGTTACACGCACATCTATGTGTCCGATGTGCCGGCCAGCTTTGCCGAACCGAACGAGGGCAAGCCGCGCCGGCTCACGTCGAACGACAGCGCGGCGGGCTTCAACGGCATCGAGTGGTCGGCCGACGGCAGATTCATCTACAGTGCCACCAGCCGCGACCCCGACAGCGGCGAGTTATTCATGCTGGCTGATCTGGTGCGCTTTGAGGCGAGCAAGAAAACGCGCGCCTACAAGCGCCTGCCTGTGAAGGGCAACACCTGCTATGGCGCCCTGCCTTCGCCGGATGGCAAGTGGATCGTCTTCAACAAGAGCGTGGAGAACAAGGCGCGCTACGAGCCAGGCACACTGTGCATCATGCCGGCGGATGTTGCGAAGCCTGATGACATCATCGATCTGACCGATGTGCTGGATCGCAGCTTTGGCAGTTACAAGTGGAGCCCCGACGGCAAGTATTTGTACTTCACGCTGCTGAAAAATGGCGCGGTTGAATTGTGGCGCTGCAAGCCGCCGGCGACCCCGCGCGCGGAGATCGAGCTTGATCAACTTACCGACGCCGGCCACGAGGTCACATCGTTCGATGTGCTGGCTGATGGCCGTGTGATCTTTGTTGCCTGCACCCCGCATGACCCCAGCGCGCTGTTTCTGCTGGATGCGCGCGGCCGCGTGACACCCATTCACCAGCCCAACGCAAAGAAGCTGGGTCAAATGGAACTCGGTGCGGTTGAAGAGGTGCGCTACAAAAATGAGGGTCGCGAGATTCAGGGCTGGCTGATTCTGCCGCCTGGTTTCAACAAGCGCAAGCAATATCCGCTGATCGTGCAGATGCACGGCGGGCCGCATGTCATGTGGGGCGCGGCGACGCGCAGCATGTGGCACGAATTTCAGGCCATGGCCGGCGCCGGCTATGCGGTGTTCTATTGCAACCCGCGCGGCTCCGACGGTTATGGTCGCGAGTTTTGGCACAGCAATCGCGGCGATTGGGGCGACGGCCCAATGCGCGATGTGCTGGCCGGCGTGGATTTGCTCACCCAGCGCGACTATATTGACGGCAAGCGATTGTGCCTGACGGGCGGCAGCTACGCCGGCTACCTGACTGCATGGATGATCGGCAAGGATCATCGCTTTGCGGCGGCCTGCGCGCAGCGTGGCGTGTACAACCTGGTGTCGATGCGCGACACCACCGACATTCCATTCTTCAACGACCGTGAAAGCGGTGGTGTCACGCCGTGGGATGACGTGGCAGCGCTGTGGCACATGTCGCCCATCTCGCTCGTGCCGAATATGCAGACGCCGCTGTTGATCGAGCATAGCGAGCAGGACTATCGCGTGCCGATGGAGCAGGCTGAGCAGTTGTTCCAGGCGTTGAAGTTGTTGAAGAAGAAGGTGCAGCTGATCCGCTGGCCGCGCGAAGGGCATGAGCTTTCGCGCGCCGGCGAGCCGCGCCACCGCCTGCTGCGCATCCAGCGCATGATTGAGTGGTTTAATGAGCATACGAAGTAATTCGTAATGGGCAGCTGGCCGTTGAGGATTGCGCAGTTCAATTCTCGATTGCCAGTTGCCTCCGAGAGAAGCACGTGTCAACTGAGAAGGAGCGGGTCAAGGTCAGTCAATTTGTGCCGGAACCGGTGAAAGGCACGCGTCTGTACGGTGTGGCGCGCCGCAATAAGCCCGAGGTCAAACGCTTTGTCAAGTTCGCAATTACTGGCTTCGTCGGCTTGATCATCGACTTTGCCGCGCTCAATATTCTGGCGCACGTGTTGAATGTGGCAGAGCCGCTCGCAGTTGCCATCGCCTTCATCATTGCGGCGACGAATAACTACATCTGGAATCGGCTGTGGGTGTACCCAGAATCGCGCAACGAGAAGAAGCGCAAGCAGATGCCGGTGTTTTTGGCGGTGAATGCCGCCGGCCTCTTCATCAACGAAGCCGTGCTATTCCTGTTCTATGTCCCCATTTCTGCCTTGCTTGGCAGCACGGTGATCGGTCTCAACCTGACCAAAGCCATTGGCGCATTCATCGTGATGATGTGGAACTTCTTCGTCAACCGCTTCGTGACGTTCAGAAACGTGAAATGGCAGAAGAACCTGCCAAAAGAGCAACTGCCCCCGCCAGAGATGATCGACAGCGCGCTTTGACGGCGCCCAATGATGCGTGATGCGCGCGGAAGAAATCCCTGCCTGGCTCTCAGCACTCTATACTTCCCATGATCTTGTTCCGTGAACCGGAACGGTAAGCGGGATCGGGGACAGCACTCACTTTGGCACGCATCACCTACGACTACACGCCGGCGATTCATCAGGGCGCAGGCATCGGCCGGCTCACGCGCGAGTTGGGGCGCGCACTGTTGAAGCTGCCTTCATCGCACCAATTCAGCTTCTTCGTCATGGGCCGGCCCGGCGACGACGTGCCGTTGTCGAGCCTGATGGACACCGCGCAGTTGCCGCTGAAGGTGACCAAGCACAATGACCGCTGGCTGTATCGCCTGTGGTTTCGCAGCCGGCTGCCGCTGCCGGTGCAAACGTTCAGCGGCCCATGCGACCTGTATCACGCCACCGATTTTGTGCTGCCGCCGATGCGCGGCAAAACACCGACGGTGCTTACGGTGCATGATCTCTCGTTCGAGCGCGACCCCGATTCGGCCTCACCGCGTCTGATCCCCTTCTTGAAGCGCGTGGTGCCGGATTCTGCGCGTCGCGCCACGCACATCGTGGCCGACTCATATGCGACCGCGCGCGACCTGACCGAGCTGTATGGCATCCCGCCGGCGAAGATCACCACGATTCACAGCGGCGCCGGCGAGCGCTTCACACCCTACACCGGCAGCTACTTCGAGGAGCGCCGGCGCGGCTCAATCTTGCGGCGCTATAAGATCGGTGAAGCGCCGTTTGTGCTGACTGTTGGCACGATGCAAAAGCGCAAGAATCATCTGCGGCTGGTGCGGGCATTCGCAAAGATGATTGCGCAGCACCCGCCATCGCTCTCAGTGCAACTTGTGATCGCCGGCGGCAAGGGTTGGCTGTACGACGAGGTGCTGGCCGAGGTGAAATCGCTCGGCCTTGAGGATCGCGTGAAGTTCATCGGCTATGTTGAGGACAGCGACCTGCCGCACCTGTATCGCGCCGCGCGCGTGTTCGCGTTTCCATCCATCTACGAAGGCTTTGGCATTCCGCCGCTGGAGGCAATGGCGTGCGGCGTGCCGGTGGTGACGTCGAACGCATCATCGCTGCCGGAGGTGGTGGGTGACGCCGGCTTGCAGGTGGACCCGTTCGACGTGGATGCGCTGGCGCATGCGCTGGACACCGCGCTGCACGACGAAGGCTGGCGCGCGCAGGCCATTGTCCGCGGCCCCGAACGCGCAAGGCAATTCACCTGGCGCGGCGCGGCGGAGCAGTTGCTGGTGATTTACGAGAAAGTGCTTGGCAGCCAGTGATAGCTGAACCAGTTGCCGATTACCATTTGCACCTGTGGCTGAATCTTCCAACTTCAATCCTTCGAAGAAACTGCGCGATCTGCCTGTGGAGGCGCGCGCGGCCAGCCTCGGCCTGAGCGCCGCAGATGTGGCCGCATTGCGCGCCGGCCTCTCGCTTGAACAGGCCGACCACATGATCGAGAACGTCATTGGCGCGTATGCGCTGCCGATGGGCGTGGCGCAAAACTTCGTGGTGAATGGCCGCGCCATCGCGGCCGTGCCGATGGTCGTCGAAGAGGCGAGCATTGTCGCGGCGTGCAGTTTTGCTGCCAAGCTGGCGCGAGAAACAGGCGGCTTCAGGGCCGGCAGCACCTCGCCAATCATGATTGGCCAGGTGCAACTGCTCGATGTGCCGGACATGGACGCGGCGAAAGCGCGCATCGCCGGCGAATCCGACGCGCTGATCGACTGGCTGAATCACGACAATCCGTCCACAAAAAGCCGGCATGCCAAAGCAGTGGGGTTGGAGATACGGGAAATCGTGATCCATGATGCGCAATGCCTTGTGCTTCATTTGCTCTACGACTGCGGTGATGCGATGGGCGCAAACCTGATCAACACGGCGTGCGAGGCGATTGCGCCGCGCCTGGAGCAACTGAGCGGCGGGCGCGCCGGCCTGCGTATCCTCTCCAACCTCAGCGATCGCCGCATGGCGTGGGCAGAATGCACCATCCGCACAAACAGCCTGGCCGAACAGCGCATCAATTTGCACACTGCACACCACATCGTCGAAGCCTCTCACTTCGCTGAGGCCGACCCGCATCGCGCCGCTACGCACAACAAGGGCATCATGAACGGCATCGATGCCGTTGTGGTGGCGACCGGCAATGATTGGCGCGCTATCGAAGCCGGCGCCCACGCCTACGCCGCGCGTAATGGTCGCTACACCGCCCTGGCAACCTGGCGCATGGATGACGCCGGCGATCTGGTTGGCCGCATCAACCTGCCGCTGGCAGTCGGCATCGTCGGCGGCGCGACGCGCGTGCATCCCGGCGCACAGGTTGCGCTCAAGTTGCTGGGCGTGAAGACCGCGCGCGAGCTGGCCGAGATCATGGCCTGCGTGGGGTTGGCGCAAAACTTCGCGGCCATTCGCGCGTTGGCGGCAGAGGGCATTCAGCAGGGACACATGGCGTTGCATGCGCGGCAGATCGCCATCGCCGCCGGCGCAACCGGCGAGCAGATCGAGCGCATTGCTGCGCAACTTGTTCGGGAGAAAAACGTGCGCCTTGAGCGTGCGCGGCAACTCCTGCAATAACCGACCTTTGCCGGAGAGAACACAGAATGGAGATTGCACCCAGGGCGCGCACTCGTGAAGAGCGGCTGGAAACTGTGCGGCGCATCTTCGAGCGCGTGATGCAATTGCATGGCGAGGATGTGCTGGCCGCCGGCCTGTACGGCTCACTGGCGCGCAGCAACGATGGGCCATTTTCGGATGTGGAAATCATGGTTGTGCTGCGCAGCGCCGGCGTGCGCGACAACGCCGAGTGGTGCGCCGGCGATTGGAAGGCCGAGGTCAACTTTCGCGGCCGCGATGTCGCCCTGGATCGCGCGAGTGAGTTGGATGGTGAGTGGTCGGTGTCGCACGGCAAATTCATCGACATGCAGCCGCTGTATGACCCCGAGAATTTCTTGTCACAATTGCGTGAGCGCGTGTTTGCGCACGCCGATGGGGAAATTCGCGAGGCCATGCGCGAGGTCATCATCGGCGACATGTGCGAACTGGTGGGCAAGTGGCGCAACCAGCAGGCGGCGAGTCAGTTCGATTACGTGCCGGCAATTGCGTTCAAGCTCGCCGAACAATGCGCATGGGTCATCGGGCTGGCCAATCGCCATCTCTATGCCACTGGCGCAACCCTGCGCGCTGAATCACTCGCCCTGCTGGATCGCCCCGCCGGCTATGACGCGCTGTGCAATGCCGTCATGCGCGGCGAACTGAGCGATGCGCAACACGTGATTGCGCTGTGCGAAGCGTGCTGGGCCGGCACGGCGGCGTGGGCGGAAGCGAAAGGCATCGCATTGGTGACGGACCCGCTCAACCTCATGACAGCTTGACCACGGTTGAAGGGCGCCATCGATAAGCGCCATCATCCGCGCTCTTTTGCTTCCTGCTTGAATGACTGATGCGGCAGAATGCCGCGATTCACCAACGCTTGCATCAGCGCGCGCTCCATCTCACGCTGGTCATCCTTGCCCACCACCGCCTCTTCGTGCGCGACCTTCAGGATCAATGGGTAATCGCCGCCCATGCGCGCCTGTCGCAAGATGACCGCGCTGAGCATGGCGATGTTGTCTCGGGTGGCGCACCACGCCGGCGCCTCGATGCGAGCAATCGCCGCGCGCCGGCCCTGTCCAATGCCAACGTTGAGGTAGCAGCAGCGCATGGCGTGCTCGCCCAGATGTGGCTGCTCATTCACCTCCCAGCGCGGGTCGAACAGCGCGGTGCGGTGCGCCGGCTTCAATTGAGCATCGAGCAGGTGGCGGTCGAAGATGCCAACGCAGCGCAGGCTTTCCTGCTTCAAGCGCTCTTCACTCACTTGATCGAATGGCACATCGAACAGCGCGCAGGTGTTTACCAGCGCATTGCTGTTGGGTCGCTCAATGTAGCCGCACACCAGAGCGCCGCATGTTTGCAACTGCTTCATCGCGCGCTTGAATGCATCGAGCATGCGTTTTTGTGCTGGGCCGCGCAGGCCGCGCCCACCCAGCAGAGCGAACGGCACCATCGACCCATCTGCGATCACGATAGGCTGATAACCTTCTGCGCGCGCAACCGCTGCAGCGTCGGCCATCAGTGCAATCTCCAGCAGGTCGCGCTCGTTGCTGATCTCGCCGGGCGTCACCAACTCGCCAAAGGCATCAAACAGCTCGCGCTCCAGGAAAAGGCGCGTCCGCTTCATTTTCTGAATACGCTGCGCAATCGCATTGTCGTTGCCGCCATAGGCAATGCACGCGCAGCCGGCCTGCACATACGCGAACAACGTCGCCCCGTGCCGGTCGGGCATGATCTGTGAGCCGTCGGTGGCGATCAAGACGTAGCGCGCCGGCTCCCCGGTTTTTACATCGATGGCCTCGAAGTGGTTCGGCGCTTCTCCGCAATCAAACAGCGCGCCGTTCCACCGCATGCCGCTCACGCGCGTCGCGGCGAGACAGGCTGCCAGCAGCGCATCGACGCTTGCGCCTGGCTGCAATGCGCGGCTGAGCGATTCAACGGTTTGCAAGCGTTGTCGGCCATCCTGCGCGTAGGCGTCGGCATAGGCATCGATGCTGGTGCGAAGTTGAGTGAGATCGACGGGCATGGCCGGATTGTAGAACGGCGCATGCGAGGCGTGCCCATGCTTCGCGCGGGCGCGCCTCGCGGCCCGTGATGCGTCACACCATCGCCAGGAAATTGCCGAGCAGTTGCTTGCCGTTGGTGGTGAGGATGCTTTCGGGGTGGAATTGCACTCCGAAGGTGGGATGCTGCCTGTGGCGGATGCCCATCAATTCGCCATCCTTGGTGAAGGCAGTGACCTCAAGCGCCGGCGGCAGCGGCTCCTGCACGATCAGCGAGTGGTAGCGCGTGGCCTCGAAAGGATTCGGCAGGCCACGAAACAGGTCGCGACCATTGTGGTGGATCATCGAGGTCTTGCCGTGCATCAGCTTCGGCGCGCGCACCACCTTGCCGCCGAACACATGCCCCATGCACTGCTGGCCGAGGCACACGCCGAGGATAGGAATCTGTCCGCTGAAGGCAGCCAGCACGTCGTTGCTGATGCCGCTATCCTGCTCTGGCGTGCCGGGGCCGGGCGAGATGACGAAGGCCGCCGGCTGCATCGTCTTCAGCTCGTCAACGGTGATCTTGTCGTTGCGATACACGCGCAAATCTGCGCCGAGTTCACCCAGAAATTGCACCAGGTTATAGGTGAACGAATCGTAGTTGTCGATGACAATAATCATGGCATTTGATGTTTTTGATTCCTTGTTCGTGATTTCGCGCGCATGGTGTGCGGTGTAAACAAACAAGAAATCACGATCGAAAAATCACTACTGGTTTTCTGCCTCGTCGATGGATACGAGCAGCGCGCGCGCCTTGTTCATGCACTCGTGATATTCGCTGGTGGGATCGCTGTCGGCCACCACACCGGCGCCGGCCTGGATGTAGCACGCATCCTCTTTCATCAAGATCGTGCGAATGCCGATGCAGGTGTCCATCTGCCCATTGAACGAAAAGTAACCGACGCAGCCGCCATACACGCCGCGCCGTTCGCATTCCAACTCCTCAATGATCTCCATCGCGCGCACCTTTGGCGCGCCGCTCAGCGTGCCGGCGGGAAAGGTGGCGCGCAACACATCGAAGGCGTCCATGTCGTCGCGCACCCTGCCTTCCACCGAACTGACGATGTGCATGACATGCGAGTAATTCTCAATCACCATCAGCTCCGGCACCGTCACTGTGCCATATTTCGCCACGCGACCAATGTCATTGCGACCCAGGTCGACCAGCATGACATGCTCGGCGCGCTCCTTGGGGTTAGCCAGCAGCTCCTGCGCCAATTCGGCGTCTTCATGCTCGGTTTTGCCCCGCCGGTGCGTGCCGGCAATCGGACGCACGCTCGCCACGCCATTTTCAAAGCGCGCGTGCATCTCTGGCGACGCGCCAATCACCTTCAAACTCTGCTTCAATAGACCATCGAAGTTGAAATAGAACATCCACGGCGACGGATTCAACATGCGCAACGCGCGATAGATGGCAAAGGGATGCGCGGTGGTGCGACGCTGGATGCGCAGTGACGGCACAACCTGGAAGATGTCGCCGGCCTTGATGTGTTCCTTCGCATCGCGCACCATCTGCTCATACTGCGCCTGTGTTTTGTTCGTCTTTGCCGGGGTGCATTCTGCCTGCGGATTCAGCGATAGCTGCATCATCGGTCCGCTCAATCGCGCATGAATGGTCTTGATGCGCGCGATGGCGTCTTCGTGGGCTGCTTCGATGGACTGTGCGCCATCCAGATACGCATTCGCGATGATGAGGATGCGATGACGCACGCGGTCGAACGCGACGAGCGTATCGGCCATCAGATAGATCGCTTCTGGAACCTCCAGCACGTCGCGCGCGGTCGTTGGCAGCCGCTCGAACTGACGCACCACGTCATAGCCTGTGTAGCCGACCAAGCCGCCACAGAAGCGCGGCAGGTTTGGCGATGGCACAAAGCGATACTTTGCCATCTCGTGTTTGAGTTGATCGAGAATGTCAGGGGTTTCCTGGCGCGAAAGGAGGTTGCCATTCGATTCGCAATCCTTGATCTCCAGCTCTCCATTCATGAGGGTGTGGCGAAAGAGCTGGCCCTGCCGGCACACCAGCGCCTCGCGCAGGCGCACGCCGAGGAAGGAGTAGCGGCCGACGCGCTCGCCACCCTCGACACTCTCCAGCAAAAACGCCGGCTCATCGCTCGCCAGCTTCAGAAACAGCGACACTGGCGTATCCAGATCCGATGGCAACTCGGCATATACCGGGATCAGGTTGCCGCGCGCGCTCAGTTCGCGCACCTCTTCAAGCGTGGGTTTGATTGTCAGTCGAGCCATGTTGCTATTGCGGATTGCGGACTGTCGACTGCGCATACACGCAATTCGCAATCCGAAATCGAAAATCAAAAAACGCCTCCATCCCAATAGAGGGACGAGAGGCGTTGCTCGTGGTGCCACCCTGCTTTGCGCACTCTCACGCTCGGCTCCCCTTCCCTCTGGGAGAGGGTTGGATGAGGACAGTGAGGGCGCGCCATCAAACGCGAACCATCATTCGCTCCGCCGGGTAACGGTGGCGGGGGCCGGCTTGCCTACTGGGTTGCCCGTTCGGCTTGCGGCTCGCAGGGCCATTCTGCGTTGCTCCACGCGCGCGGCTTTCACCGGTGTGTCGCGCTCTCTGTGCGTCTCTGCAAACGCATACTCGTCCTGGTCGCGGCCTTTGTGCTGCGCAAGATTCTACAACACGTGTCAACTCGGTGATAAAAAGCACTCTGAACGAAGCGATGAATCTGCGCAAGCCGCAATCGCCACAAGCTGGGCCGCACTGTGTTCAGCAGGCCTGTGGTAATGACTATTTCTCTGGCGTCGATGTGGGGACAGCAGTGCAATCGGCCGATTCGTTGAGGAAACGCGCGCGCTCTTCACAGGTGAGTTGACGATCAAGTTTGCCTTCGGCAGTAGTGATCAAGTCGAATACGTTTGCCGGATGCAACCGCACCGTGCCGTCGGCGCTGGAAGTGGCGATGCGATCATCGATCTGCGAAAAGTTCGTCACAGTGCCGGCGTGGCCTGGCAGCACGATCATATTGCTTTCACCGTAGTTGTGGATATATGGCGTGCCATCGGGAAGAGTCGCAACTGCAGTGAGCAAATCTATCGGCCAGGCCTCTGGCGCGCCACCCGTCCTGATATTCCAGGTCCACAGCCCATCGTTGGCATCCATCACACCAACGTTGTCGTCATCGATGAACTGTGCAATGCTGATTGGTGCGCTGAAGCCGATCGGCGCCGTGATCACCTTGCCTGTGCCAACATCCCATACCCGCGCAGTGCGATCTGCGCCGCCGGTGATGACTAATTTGCCGTCTGGCGAGAAGCCGGCGCTTATCACAGTGCCGGTATGGCCTACCATCACGGTCAACGCGCGGCCGCTCGCGAGATCGAACAGGCGCGCGGTGCGGTCTGCGCCAGTCGTCAACACCCACTTGTCATCCGGCGAGAAACTGGCGCTCGTCACGTTTGCCAGATTGCCGCGATATGTCGTCAACACATCACCCGACGCAATGTCGATCAGCCGCGCAAAGCCATCGCGTGTGGCAACCAGCAACTGTGTTCCGTCCTGGTTGAACTGCACACTGTTCACCGGCGAGCCGATCTTGATCACACCGTCATCGGGGAAGGCAGCGACATAGGCGTGACGTACGGCATCCTCGCTTTGCTGGGTGCGCTGCACGCGGTCTGCCTCAATCGCCAGCAGCAGCGCCAACTGTGGGTCGCTCGAAATCTGCGTCAGCGCAATGGCAGCCAGCTCTCGTGACCGGGTCTCCTTCAGATCTACATCTTGTGTGGCGCGCATCTCGGCGCTGGCCGCGCGTGTGGCCTCCGCCTCTTTCACCAGCGCGGCAGCGGCAGTGGCCTGTGCCTGCACAGTAGCCTGCAATGACACACCGCGATTGACTTCGACAACACCCTGCGTGGCAACCGCCTCAGCGGTCGCCTTTTGTGCCAAAGCAGATTGCTGCGCTTCCAAGGCTTGTGTTGCGGCGGCTTCGGCAACGCTGCGGGTGGCAATGGCGCTGTCTCGGTTGGCGTTTGCAACTGCGGCGACAGCCTCAGCGGTGCTGCGCGCCACATCGGCAGCGCCGGCGTCATGCGCAGCCTGTGTCGCCGTCGCCAATGCCAGCGCCTGCGCGGTGGCGGCAGCATCGGCGCGCTGGGTCGATTGCGCCGCTGAGAAAAAGCTGAACACGCCAAGCGCGAGCGCGATTGCCGCCAGCACACCAGCCAGCGCAGTGATGAACTTCATGCGCTTCATCTGCCGCTCTTGCTCGGCAAAGTGCGACACGGCGCGCGCTTCGCCCACTGTTTGTTTCAGGGGCAGGGGTGTTGCGCCGGCGACCGTCTCCGCCGGCGCGCGGTCACTCTCGCGCGGGCGGATGGGGCCGAAGTCGACGTAGTCGGCCAGCGTCAACACCTTGTCCTTGCCGGCCTTCGCCGGCAGCGCCATGAACAAATCGCGCAGCGCCAGCTGCAGTTTGGGCAACATGCCTGGATCACCCTGCACGTCGTTCACCAACCGCGCCACCAGTTGCGGCTCGATCTTCACGCCGCACTCCAGCGCCGGCAACACTATCGAACGCGCCAGTTCGTTGTTCTCCATCGGCGGCAGGCTGATGCGCTTATCCAACCACGGCTTCAACTCAGTGATTTGCGCGGCATTGGGTAGGAATTCGCTGCGCAGGCTGATGAAGATGATCGCTCGCGAACCGACTTGCTGCGCAGCCTGTGTCAGGAATGCTGTGAACGCTTTTGCGTCCGCCGGCGATTTGCACTTGGTAAAAACCTCTTCGAACTGGTCGACAATCAGCACGGCGCGCCGGCCTTTGTCCTGTCCCAGCAGCATTTCAACCAGATCGTTCAGCGCGTTTGGGCCGGTCAGGCCCCGTTTGCGGATGGCATCGGTCATCACCTGCGCCAGGCCGGCGCGCTCGCCAAGGGTGGCGCTGGCTTCGGCCAGCCTCTGCACCGGGTCTGCGCCGGGGGTGAAGGCATGGATCAACCATTTGTCGCTGTCCATCAGCGCGCCGTTGCGCAATGCAAAAGTAAGGCCGGCTTGCAGCAACGAGGTCTTGCCGGCATTCTCGGCGCCGGCCAGCACGATCAGCTTGTCATGCTCGATGCGGTCGAGCAATTCTTCCAGCACGTCCTCGCGGCCAAAGTAAATGCGCGCATCATCGACCGTGAATGGCGCTGGGCCAACGTAGGGGCAACGGCCATCGAATTTCTTCGGTTGGCGCGTGGCAAGGTGCTGTGAGATCAGCGCGGCAGCTTGCTCGGCGCTGTAGTCGCTGTAGCTGCCGCCGGCAGATGCGCGTGGACGATAGTTGTAATCCGATGACATCACGTTGTAATGATGACCTTGATCCCTTCTCGTGCATCAGCTATTCTAAAGGCTTTCTCTGCGTCTTCCAGCTTAAACCTGTGTGAGATCAACGCGCCAACGTCGACCATGCCACGCGAGACCAGTTCGATGGCGCGCGGATAGACATGCTTCATGCGCCGCACCATGCGGATGGTCAACCCCTTGCGCCGCGCCACCGATGCGATGAAGGATGTCTTGTCGTCGGATGGGATGCCGCACAGCACGACTGTGCCGCCGATGCGCACTGCCTCAAACGCAGCGTCAACTGCGTGCTGGTCGCCGGCGCATTCAAAGGCCACATCCAGCCCGCGTTTGTGGGTGTTTGCCAGAATGGCTGCGCTCTCGTCGTGGTTTGTGCCGTTGGATAGATGGCTCTCGGTCGCGCCAAGCTCTTCAGCCAGGTCGAGGCGATGCCGGCGCAGGTCGGTGGCGATGATGCGTGATGCGCCGGCCAGCCGCGCCATCTGCAATGTCAGCAGACCGATCGTCCCGCAGCCGAAGATGCCGACATGCATGCCGGGCCGCATGTGACCGAGATCGACAGTGTGGATGGCAACGCCGAGCGGCTCAAGCATCGCGCCGTCTTCGTCGTTGATATTGTCAGGCAGAGGGAAGAGCGCGGACGCCGGCCAATTCATGTATTCACGCAGCGCGCCGTCGTCCTTGCCGTGGCCGCTGAAGCGCGTGTTGGGGCAAAGGTTGGGGTGGCCATGATCACACCATTCGCAGTGGCCGCATGGCAGGGCTGGATCCACGGCGACACGCTGGCCCTTGCGTTCACCTTCAGCCACCACGCCGGCGAATTCATGCCCCAGCACGAGCGGGTGATGCAGCTTGGCATCGCCGATGCCGGCTTCGCAGTACCAGTGCAAGTCGCTGCCGCACACGCCGATGGCCTTGACGTGAATCAGCGCCTCGCCGGCGCCGGCTGTGGGGATGGGTTCGTCATGCACGCGCAGGTCGCGCATGGCGTGGAGTCGCACAGTTTTCATGGCCTGTAGTGTAGCCCGCCCTGTTTCGCCCATGCTAGAATCCTTGGAATGCCGTCCGACCTGGCGCTGCGCATGCGCCAAGCGCGCGAGACACTCGGCATTTCGTTGATTGAGGCCGAGCGCGCCACCAAGATCCGGCGCAAATATCTGGAGGCCATCGAAGCCGGCGATTTCGCGCAACTCCCCGATGGTCCCCCTTCGCGCGGATTCATCAAGAACTATGCCCGCTTTCTTGGCCTGGATTCTGAGCGCTCGCTGACAGACTTCGAAGCCGAAGTTGGCGTGCCGGTCATGCAATTGAAGGACCCGGTGCCGCCAATGCCGCCGCGCACGCGCGCCGTCTCCAAATACACCCAGACCGCCATGCCCGATCTGAAATGGCGCGGCGCAATGCCGAATGACGAATCGGCAGATCTGGATGCACTGGCCGAGGGCAAGGCAGTTGTCACAGAAGATGCGCTTGGAGCGCGCGACGGCACAACCGGCCGTGCAGTGGTCATTCAGCCCGACAACCGGTTGCGCGCCAGCGGTTCGGTCTTTCGCCTGAAGAAATCGAAAGGACCGTTCGATGAGTACGACCCGAACATGATGACCTCGCGCGGCACGCGGCAACCCTTTGCCAGCCTGCAAACGCCGGCGTGGAAAAAGGCGCTGCCCTATGTGTTGGGCGGTATCGTGACAGTGGCTGCGCTATTCTTCTTCATCACAGCGGTGTTGCCGCGGCTCGGCGACGCGCTTGGCGCGATTCAATTGCCGGCGCCGCCCGCCGCGGAATTGCCGCAAGCGACCGCGCCGGCCGCAAACGAAGATCAGCCGCAGATCGCCATTACTTTTATGGCGCCACAGGCTGCCGAGACGGCTGCGCCAGTGGTGATTGGCACTGCCGCGCTGGTGCCGACGGTTGCGCCGATAGCCGGCGGTGGTGTGCAGGTGGCGCTGGATGCGCGTGAACGCGCCTGGGTGCGCGTGAAGGTGGATGGCAACGTGGTGTTTGAAGGCATCCCGGCGGCTGGCCCGGGCACACCGTTCAACGCGAGTGAAAGCGTGCAGATCGAAACGGGCAACGCCGGCGCTTTCGACATCATTCTCAACGGCGCGCGGCTTGGCCCGCTTGGCGCGCGCAACGAAACGGTCAGCAAGACATATAGCGCGGGACCGTGATGAGCAATTGACAATCGACTGTCATTTGCGTGTGAACGTGGATAATGTGCGTTCGCAATCACTGGTCGCTGCTTGGATCGCATATCCCCGATGAAAAAATCGTATTACCTGCTTTCGCTTGGCTGCTCAAAAAACACGGTTGACTCAGATTCCATTGCCCAACTGATGGACGATACCGGTTATAAGGGCGTGGAAAACCCGAGGCATGCCGATGTGCTGATCGTAAACACATGCGGGTTTATCGGGCCGGCGCGTGATGAATCCATCCGCAACCTGCGCGAGTTGGCAGAGCGCAAGAAACGCGGGCAGATGCTGATTGCCGCCGGCTGCCTGTCGCAGTTGTGGGGGCCGAAGCTGGCAGATGAAGTGCCGGGGCTGGATGGTGTGATTGGCACGCGCCGCTGGATGGACATTGTCGAGTTCATCGAGCGTGTGCGCGGGCGCAGCAAGCCGGCGCCGCTGTATCACCTGCCGACCGATGCGGTGACGGTGGGCAGCGATGAGCACGGCGCATCTCGCACAGCGGTGCAGGGTGCGAGCGCATATCTCAAGATCGCCGACGGCTGCCGCCGGCCATGCGCCTTCTGCACCATCCCTGCCATCAAGGGCACGATGCAGTCGCGCCCGCGTGAAGCCATTTTGAGCGAGGCGAGGCAGATGGCAGCAAATGGCGTGCGCGAATTGATCTTGATTGCGCAGGACCTGACCGACTATGGCAGCGATTTTGGGTTGCGCGATGGCCTGGCGAATCTTATCGATGACATCACGCAGGAAGCGCCAGCGCTGGACTGGGTGCGCCTCATGTATGCCTATCCGGGCGCAGTGACCGACCGACTGATCGAGGTGATGGCAACCAACACCAAGGTCGTGAAGTATCTCGATATTCCATTGCAGCACGGTCATCCGGCCACCTTGCGGCGCATGAGGCGACCGTCGAACATCGACTGGGTTTACAACACGCTGGCAAAGATGCGCGCCGCCATCCCCGACCTCGCCGTGCGCACGACGTTTATCGTCGGCTACCCCGGTGAGACCGACGCAGAGTTTGACGGGCTGATGCAGTTTGTCGATGACATGCAGTTCGATCGCGTCGGCGTATTCACCTACTCGTTTGAGGCGCAGACGCCAAGCGGGCAACTGCCGGATCAAGTTCCAGCAGATGTGGCAGAGATGCGACGCGAGGCGCTGATGTTGAAGCAGCAGCAGATTTCACTGGTGAAGAACCAGCGCCTCGTCGGCAAGACGCTGACGACGTTGATTGAAGGGAATGACCCTGAGCAGGGCATCAGCGTGGGGCGCACCTATCGTGATGCGCCAGAAGTGGACGGGCTGGTGATTGTGGAAGGGGTGGCGCCGGCGGGCGGGATGGTCCCCGTCAAGATCACAGGTGCGCTGGAGTACGACCTCGCCGGCGTGGCGGCGAGAGAACAACCACTGATCGTGTTGTAGCCAGACAGCCGACGATATACACGACAAACCGCGCAGGTTTCAAAAACCTGCGCGGTTTGTCGTGCATATAATCTCGCGCAGGATGCCCGCGCCCATCGAAACCAAACTCATTCAAGGCGATTGCAGGGAAAAACTCAAGGAAATTGAAAGCAACTCGATTGACTTGATCTTTACCTCGCCTCCCTACGCCGACAGCCGCGCGAGCACCTACGGCGGCATCAAACCTGGCGATTACGTGGAATGGTTTTTACCCATCAGCGCGGAACTATTGCGCGTGTTGAAACCGGATGGGACCTTCGTGCTTAACATCAAGGAGAAGGTCGTCAATGGTGAAAGGCACACCTATGTGCTGGAGTTGATTTTGGAGTTGCGCCGGCAGGGCTGGTTGTGGACCGAAGAATTTATCTGGCACAAAAAGAACAGTTATCCGGGCAAATGGCCCAACCGCTTCCGCGATTCATGGGAAAGATTGCTGCAATTCAACAAGACGCGGCAGTTCAACATGTATCAGGAAGCGGTCATGGTGCCAATGGGTGATTGGGCCAAGTCGCGCCTGAGGAACCTCAGTGAGACAGACAAAGTGCGTGATCCTTCAAAAGTGGGCAGTGGATTCGGCAAGCGCATTGCGAATTGGATTGGACGCGAGATGGCTTATCCCAACAACGTGCTGCACCTTGCCACTGAGACAGGAAACAAAAACCACAGCGCCGTCTTTCCCGAAGCGTTGCCGGAATGGTTCATCAAATTGTTCACAAAAGAAGGCGACTGGGTGCTTGATCCCTTCATGGGTTCCGGCACTGTAAATCGTGTGGCACAGCGAATGGTCCGCAACTCGATGGGCATTGAAATACTGCCCAGCTATTTTGAACAGGCGCGCGAGAAACTAGTTGAAGCGCAACAATGGATTCTCTTCGAGCATAAGGAAACCTATGAGACCGCTCCAGTTGGCCGTCGTAACGGCCTACGTTGAACAAAACATCGGCACCTTTCATGCCAGGCGCCTTGAAAAACTGGAGGCGCTTGAACTGATCGAAGTGCTGAAGCGCAAGAATCCATATTTGTTCAAGGCAAAGGGAATTGGCACGGCACAAGACCTTGTCAAAACTGTCTTGGACGCCCATCTTTCATCGCAGGAAGAAACGATATTTGGCGAGTTTCTTGAAGGCCTCGCCATTTACATCTGTGAGCAGGTTTTTGGTGGGCGCAAATCTTTCGTCGAAGGCATTGATCTTGAATTCGAGCGCGATGGCGCCCTGTATTGTGTTGCGATTAAGTCAGGTCCGAATTGGGGCAACAGCAGTCAAATTGCGCGGATGAGGCAAAATTTCAGGCAGGCACAACGCATCTACCGCACTAACAACACAAGACAGCAACAAGTGTTGATGGTCAATGGGTGCTGCTATGGTCGGGATGCGAAGGAAGACAAGGGTGATTACCTCAAGTGTTGCGGCCAGCGCTTTTGGGAATTGATCTCCGGCGACGAGGCCTTGTATGTCAAAATTATTGAGCCGCTTGGGCATCGCGCCAAAGAAAGGAATGAGGACTTTCTGAGGCTTTACGATCAGGCCGTCAACCGATTTGTGAGCCAGTTCATGCAGTCATTCTTTGCCGGCGATTTGATTGATTGGGAGGCGCTGGTGCGGTTCAATTCCGCTGCAAAGCAAAACCGCCGGCTTGCGAAACACAAGGGTTGACAGCGCCGGCATGCGCAGCTCGCCCCTATAATCCCGCGCAACATGGGACTCACTCAGGTGCACGTCAACCTCGCCATTGCAGTCATGCTGTTCAACACGCTGCTTGGCTTGTGGGGCTTCCTCAAATTCTTTCGCGGCGATGGCATGGATGGCAACTACTTCGGCGCGGTGGCGCTCAGCCCCGTGCTGGGGTTGGTGCAGTTGGCGATGGGTCTCGTCCTCGTCAGCATGGGGTTGGGCGTGAACGTGCGCTTCGTGCATTACCTGTACGGCGCGCTCGTCATCATCAGCGTGCCGAGCGTGTTTGCCTTCACGCGCGGGCGTGATGACCGTGGCGCGGTGCTGATCTATGCAGCGATGCTGCTGCTGACGGCGGCTTTTGGCCTGCGTGCCTACACTACCGGCTACGAGGCGTCCTTCGTCACCGGTTTGTGACACCAATGCATAATTTTTGGGTGATTTGGCGTTGACATTTACGCCATACTCATTCAAACTGAAAAGATACGAGCTTAAGCGCTTTCACAAATACTTGGAGGAAATGAAATATGGACCTGCTGCCCCTCATCATTGCCGCGATCATTGGCATCATCATCGGCGTTATCGCGACTGTGATTCCCTATCGCAAGCGCGCCGATGAATATGCCTATCGCATCCGCGATGTCGAATCAAAGCTCAAGAATGCCGACCGCGACCTGACTGATACGCGCGGCCAGGTGCAGGCGCTCACTGCCAACAATCGCGCTATCGAAACCACCCTTGGTGAGGCCAACACCAAACTCACTGATGTGCAGGCCACGCTGGATGACACCCAATCGAAGCTGGCTGATGCCACCTCGCAACTGCAAAGTGTGAGCGAGGCGAAGGCAAATCTTGAAGCTGACTTGTCGTCATTGAAGAGCCAGCACGAGGAAATCAGCAGCAAATATGCTGCGGCTGCCAGTGAACTTGAGGGTGCGAATGCTGCCATCGCCACATTCAAGTCAAACGAAGAGGCCACCGCGCAGGCACTCTCGGCAAAGGACGTCGAACTGGACGGCTTGCAGAAGAGCCTTGCTGAAGCTTCCAGCGTCAAGGATGCCCTTGAGACGAAGGTGAAAAACACGCGCACCGATGTCGCCGCTGAGTTGGCGATTCTCACTTCGACCATGATCAAGTTGAAGGAAGAGCAGTTGGGCGAAGCCGAGAACAAGCTGCATGAGTTGACGCGACAACTGGCCGCGCTCAAGGACGGCCAGCCGGCGAGCGAATAGCATGCCTGTCTGCGGATTGTGAAACGCCGGCTGGCAAGCCATTTGCGTTGGCATGATTCGCGCGGGAGCATCCCTATGGACAACAATCTCTTGTATATCATCGCCGCCTTCGTCATCGGCGTGATCATCGGCCTGGTTATTCGCAGCGCCAGCGCGCGCGGCCGCTTCGATGAATTGGAGTCGCGCATTCGCACGCTGCAAACCAGCGCCGATTCAGCCAAGCGCGAGTTGACCGGCGCGCAATCGGAGTTGAAGGTGCGCGACTCGCACATCAACACCCTGAATTCGAGCATCGGCATCCTTGAAGAGAAGGTGCGCCGCGCTGAGCTGGTGGCTGGTGAGGCGACTGCGCTGGTGTCGTCGGCGCAGGCTGAGGCACATCAGGCCGGCCTCGACATTCCCGCCCTCAAGGCTGAGTTGAGCCAGCGCGATGCCGATCTGACGGATTTGCATAGCCAGCTTCACCAGCGCGACATCGACCTCGGCGCGCTGCGCGATGAGCATCAGGCGCAAGCGCATTTGCTGGAGAAGGCGCAGGCCGACCTCGACGAGATGCGCGCGCAACTGGACGAAGCGCATGAGCACAAGGGCGACCTGGAAACACAGTTGACCGCGGTGCAGGATGAGGCCGACCGGCTTGCGAACCTGCGCGGTGAGATCGACTCGGTGAAGAGCGACCTCGACCAGGCCAAAGAGGCAGCCGGCGCC
>JBDHWI010000067.1:0-20683 GCA_039810125.1 Thermoflexales bacterium
ATCCCGTTCAGCGCAGAGCACGTCGGGCAGACGATTCAGGAATTCGGCGAAGTCGTGGATCAGATCGAGGGAAGGGCGTTTGGGCCGCCACCGCTTGAGAAGCTGATGAGCCGGCTGCCGGGCATCAGGACGACCTTCGCCGTGCACGTGTGCCGCAACTGCGACGCGCGCTTTTCGTGTTCAGCCTACCGCGACTACGCCCGCGGCTCGCGCGGCGGCGCGGAGAGCCGGTTTCGGCAATACCTGGACGACTTCGGTGACGACGCAGAGAGGACTGAGCGCATCGTCGCAGGACTTGTGGATACAGTGTGAACCGTTTCGCAGCTAAGAAACATGTGGAAGCTTAACGGCAATAGTGCAATGTCGCCAGTTGCAATACAAGGAAACACAGATGCCAATCATTCATCCTTCTCAAATAGGTGAGTCATATTTCTTGAACGATGATGGGACACTCAACCACGGCGAATGGCGTGTGTTCAACGCACTACGCAAAGGACTGCCAGCCCATTGGCACGTATTGCCTCGGGCAAGATGGCTGACATCGCGTAGGACGAAAGAGACTCGAGGTGAGTGTGACTTCCTCATCATTGACCCTGCGCGCGGCATCCTTGACTTGGAGGTAAAGACGGGCGTGTCTTGGGATAAATTGCGTGGATATACACAGGCCGGCAAATCAATCGACCCAGTTCGCCAAGCTGAATTCAATGCTGCCGGCATGGCAGATATGTTGGAGGCGCGAACCGCATTTGATACCCACATCGGCTACGTCCTGTGTTTTCCTGACTACGAGGGGGCGTTTGATCCAGCACTCGGCATCCATCGCCTGCTGACCGAGATTGACCTTGCCCCTGACCTGGTCGCTCATTCACTTGAACTGGCCTTCGACTCCTGGGACAAACACACTACCATGCCAGACAAGATGCTTCGCGCGATTTTTGACGAAATTGTCCCGCACATGGGCTTTCGCCGTGAACATCGGCTCGAAGAGCACTATGTGCTGGAGCGCATCGAGAAAGCTACATCCACACAATATTGGGTGCTCAATCACATCAAATCCAACCAACGCATCGCGGTCTCTGGTTGTGCTGGAACGGGCAAGACAAAGTTGGCCGTCGAGGCGGCGCGTTACTTCGCCTCAATTGGCAAGAGTGTTCTCCTCACTTGCTTCAACAACAACCTCGAACTCGTGTTGCGTCAGGATGAAACATTGCTCCCCCTGTTCAAATCAGAATATGGAACTGGGCTGGATGTAACGAGCTTTCATCACATCGCTGACTACTTCCTGAACCGCGCCAACCAGCAACGCAATCGGCGCAACCAACCGTTCCTGACTCGAGCGCGTGAGTGGAATGATCCGCGCTATGCACAAGACGTCATGAGTGCCATGAAGGAAGTTCCTCTTCGGTATGACGTGATTGTGATTGATGAGGGTCAGGACTTCGATCCGCGTTGGGTGACTGCCCTGGTGCAAACGTTGCGTGACCCGGAGGAGGGCCGCATTGCACTTTTCTACGACCCGCACCAACAACTATATGATCGCAGTGATCCGAATGCGATCATCCGCGACCATCACTTGACAGTTTTTCCGCTCTACACCAACTGCCGCAACCCTGCGCCTGTACATCGAGCGGCGATGCGCTATCACGAACAGGGTGATTTGTTCACGCCGTTGGTTGATGTTGGACCGGAGCCAATGCAGGTCGAAGTTGATCGTGATCGTTCGGGTGACGCGCAGATGCAAGCTCTCAGGCAGTGGCTGCGTTTGGAGAAGCCCGACCCACATGAAGTGGTCGTGCTCACTCCGCATGGCGAAACGAATCCCCGTCGCCAGTGGCAGGACAATACGACTGTCGGCGATTACGTGCTCACGGACGACGTTGAGACATGGCTGAACAAAAAGAACCGCAAAAACATCCTCTGCACGTCGGTCTATAAGTTCAAAGGACTTGAAGCACCCTTCGTGCTCGTCACCGAGTTGGAGGGTATCAGTGGTCGCCGCCGCAAACCCGTTCTGTATACCGCGCTCAGCAGGGCGAAGTATCAGTTGATCTACTTCCTGCCAAAGGGATTAACGGTCTGATGGCTACGTTGGTTCCGTCCCGTGCAATCATTGATGGCCCCGACTTCCAGCCCAAGCTTGAGCCGTCTGAGGAAAGGTTGCTTGAGGCGCTGTGTCGCGCCTTGCCGAGTGATGAGTGGACAATCTATGTCCAGCCATTCTTGAACGGTCTTCACCCTGACTTTGTACTGTTCAACCCGCACTATGGCATCACCATAATCGAGGTCAAAGACCTGAAATACGGCAGCTACGAAGTCAGCAAACATGGTGTGCGTCCTCGTAACGCGCCGCGCGCCCCTTGGCAGAAAACCGCTTTTGACCAAGTTGTAGAGTACAAGAAGGCGCTGATCAACTATGAAGCGCCGTTTCTCGGCGAACAAATCGCACTCGCGGGCCAGCGACTTTTCAGCATTGTGAAGTGCGCGACGTATTTCGACGGCTACACGTCCACTTGCTCTGACAAATATTGGCAGTTCCGCTCTGACGAGCAACGAGTGTATATCAGCATCATCGGATCGGATGATCTGTCACCGGGGAACGAGGGCAAACTTCGAACGAAGATCAACGCAACCACACTCTCACACTTCCATGAAGTGCTTCAAATGCCAGAGATGGCTAGCAGTCTGCACGCTGCCCTCGGCTATCCGGATCTGGGCGAACTGACCGAGGAAAGAGTAACGACACTCAGTCCCGAGCAGCAAAAGTGGGCAACATCTAGGCCGGAGTTCAAACACATCAAGGGTGCTGCTGGATCAGGTAAAACAATGATTCTGGCCAATCGCGCCGCTGATGCACTCGCCTCCAACAAAGCTGTCTTGGCAACCTGCTTCAACATCACAATGCGCAATTATCTGCGTGATGTCGTCAACGTCGCACGACGCGCTTTGGGCATTCCGCGTGTCAGAGATGGCGCACTTCAGGTCAATCATTTTCACAACGAACTCATGCAGGTAGCAAAGGCCCTGGGTATCAATACCCAAATTCCAGACAGCGCACAGGGCGATGATGAAGCGGAAGAAGCACATTGGCGTCGGGTCGCCGCAAACGTGCATGCTGCATTGCTAGCCCTGTCGCCGGCAGAGCGCACGCAAAAAGGAATCGCTCTTTACGATTCCATCTTCGTTGATGAAGGGCAGGACTTTGAGCCGGAATGGATCGAATTGCTCAAACTGCTATTCCGTCCCGATGTCAAGCCGGAGATAGTGGTGATGAGCGATCCAGCCCAGAACATCTACAACAAAGAGACATCACGCGCGAAATCCTTAGCCGGTTTCAAAGGAAAGCCGCCCGTGCTCAAACAGTCCTATCGCTTGCGCGGACGAATCGCCTCAGCCAGCAAATTCTGGCTCGAAGTGATGAGTGATGGCGACCAGGAGACACTGCCTGAATTTCAGCCAACTCTTCTCGGCGAGATACGTTGGGTTAATGGCTATTCCGAGAGCAAAGCCGCAGAATTTGTTCTCAAGGCAGTCAAACAACGACAAATCAACCGCACACAATGGGCTGATATCGCCGTCATCACGACCAACCGTTGGGTCGCTAGAGACATCGCCGATGCGTTGCTCGAAAACGGCATCCCGACACAACCAACGGTTGCCTCCAACGAAGATTGCGACGACATAGAAAAGGCATGTGCCAAGAACTATGAAAACATCACCGACGCATACCAGCTTGAGCGAAAGGTGAACACATGTATCAAGCGGCAGACACGCGACATCGAACGCCAACGCAAGTTGCAATTTGGCCGCAAAACAGGCCGGCTCAAACTGACGACCATCCACAGCTTCAAAGGTTGGGAGTGGCCGCACGTCATCCTCGTGCTCAGCGGCTCTGACCAGGCACACGACACACGCAACGAGCTTGTCTATACTGGGCTGACCAGGCCGTTACAGTCGCTCCACGTCATCAATTGCATGCCAGAGATAGATCATTTTCGTGACGTGTTAGACAGCGAGGGCCTGCTTGTTGAATGACCCATGCCCATCACCAAACTCCGACCCTCCTTCACCCTCACCGAAGACCGCCTCAACGAATTGAAAGCCGTCGTGCCGGAAGCCTTCGCCGACGGGAAGATCAACTGGGAAGCGCTGCGCGAGGCGCTGGGCGAACATCTGGAGGACGCCGGCCCCGACGCCGAGCACTTCGGCCTGTTCTGGCCCGGCAAGCGCGAGGCCCGCCGGCTGGCCGCCAAGCCCAGCAAGGGCGCGCTCATCCCCGCGCCCGGCGAGGGCGTGGACGAAGCCACCACCCGCAACCTGTTCATCGAAGGCGACAACCTGGAGGTGCTCAAGCTGCTGCAGAAGAGCTACGCCGGCCGCGTGAAGATGATCTACATTGACCCGCCCTACAACACCGGCAAAGACTTCATTTACAGCGACAACTTCACCGACCCGCTCGACGACTACCTGCGCAAGACCGGCCAGAAGGGCGAGGAGGGCGAGCTGCTGACCAGCAACCCCAAGGCCGGCGGGCGCTTCCACTCGAACTGGCTGAGCATGATGTATCCACGGCTGTTGCTGGCGCGGCGACTGCTTCGAGAAGATGGTGTGATTTTCATCAGCATTGATGATCACGAAGTGCAAAACCTGCGGAATGTCCTAGACGAAATATTTGGGACAGAAAACTTTGTTGCCACTTGTGTATGGCAAAAACGGTATTCAAGGGAAAACCGAGGAATTATTGGTGATGTCCATGAATACATCATCCTCTATACAAAGAACCAAGATGAATTCTCAAAAGTGAGCAATTTGCTGCCACCAAACGAAGTAAGCAAAGCCGTATACCGAAATCCGAATGACGACCCAAAGGGTCCGTGGCGCGCCATACCAATGACAGCCCAAGGCACGCGAAAAAATCAGATGTATGCAATTTCGACACCAACAGAAGTCATACATCATCCACCCAAGGGTCGTTGCTGGAGCATGATCGAGTCGGAGTTCCTGAAACTCAAAGCTGCTGGACGCATATATTTCGGAGCAGATGGTAACGGTCAGCCGAATGTGATTCGATATCTTTCAGAAGTTGAAGGGTTTGTGCCGTGGACATGGTGGCCACATGATGAGGTTGGTCATACAGACGAAGCCAAAAAGGAAATACACGAGTTTTTCGGTAAAGAGAATGCTTTTGATACTCCCAAACCCACTCGTTTGATCAAGCGTGTTTTGCAAATCTCGACGGAGAAGTATGTTGAAGAATTGGTTTTGGACTTCTTCGCAGGATCGGCTACAACTGCACACGCAGTATTGAATCTGAACCGCGAAGATGGCGGCAACCGCCGCTTCATCCTCGTCCAACTGCCCGAACCCACCGACAACCCGAAGTTCCCCACCATCGCCGAGATCGGCAAAGAGCGCATCCGCCGCGTCATCAAGCACATGCGTGCGGACAACAGCCGGGCGCAGACTGCCATCCCTCTCGACGGCAATCGGCAATCCGAAATCGAAAATCCAAAATCGGAAGACCTTGGCTTCAAGGTCTTCAAGCTCGGGCGCTCCAGCTACAAGGGCTGGCAGGACTACGAGGGCGACGACGTGAGCCAGCTCGAGACGCTGTTCGACGCGCACGAAAGCCCGCTGGTCAAGGGCTGGAAACCGGAGCACCTGCTGGCCGAGACCATGCTGATCGAGGGCTTCCCGCTCGACAGCGCGGTGACGCCGCAGACGCAGTTCGCCCGCAACCGCGTCGTCTGCGTGGCGTCGGACGCCTGCGCGCACCGCCTGTTCGCCTGCTTCAACGACGCGATTGACGACGACACGGTGGCCGAACTGCGCTCCGGAAAGCACCTGCGCGAGGACGACGTCTTCATCTGCCTCGACAGCGCCCTCTCCAACGAAGCCAAGCTGCGCCTGAGCGACGCCGTGAAGGTGCACGTGATCTGACCCTCGCGCCGAGGAGTCGGACTGCTCCGAGCAGTCCGACTCCTGAAAAATCACCAGAGCCATGACATTGCGCATCAAGTTCGACGCCAACCAGGACTACCAGATCGAGGCGGTCGGGAGCGTCGTGCGCTTGTTCGAGGGGATGCCGCGCCGCGCGATCGAATTCAGCCTCAGTGACGAAGTCGTCCCCAACCTGCATCCCTACGACTCGCTGCCGGATGCGCTGTTGCTGAACAACCTGCGCGAGGTGCAGGAGCAGAACGGGTTGGAGTGGCAGTTGGCGCTGGCCGCCGACAGCGGGCCGGGGCTGAGCGGCGTGATGGACGACAACCACACCTACCCCAGCTTCACCATCGAGATGGAGACCGGCACCGGCAAGACCTACGTCTACCTGCGCACGATCTACGAGCTGCGCCAGCGCTACGGCTTCGGCAAGTTCATCGTCGTCGTGCCCAGCATCGCCATCTACGAGGGCGTGATCAAGAACTTCCAGATCACCCGCGACCACTTTCGCGCCCGCTACAACAACGAGACGGTCAACCTGATCGAATACGACGGCAGCCAGCTCAGCCGGCTGCGCTCGTTCGCCTCGAGCACATTTTGCGAAGTGATGGTGATGACGCTGGACGCGTTCAACAAGGCCAGCAACAACCTCTACAAGCCGTCGGAGAAACTGCCCGGCGAGCGCCGGCCGTTCCAGTTCATCCAGGAGGCGCGCCCGATCCTGATCCTGGACGAGCCGCAGAACATGGAGAGCGCCCGCGCCAAAGAGGCGCTGCGCACGTTGCGGCCATTGTTCGCTCTGCGCTACAGCGCCACCCATCGCTCCAACCCCAACCCGGTCTATCGCCTCACCCCGTTCGACGCCTACCGCCGCAACCTGGTCAAGAAGATTCAGGTGGTCGGCGTGACCGAGCGCGAGAACTTCAACCAGCCCTTCCTGGCGCTCTCGGCGATCACGACGCAGGGCGGCATCCGCGCCAAGGTCGTGGCCTATGTGGCAGACAAGGGCCGGGCGCGCGAAGCCGAGATCACGCTGAAGCAGGGCGACGACCTGCACGCCAAGACCGGTCGCGACGAGCACAAAGGGCGCTACGTCGTGGCCGAGATCAACGCCGCCCAGGGCTTCGTCGAGTTCGAGAACGGCCTGCGCCTGCACCGCAACGAGACGATGGGGCCGTCGCGCCCGGAGATCTTCCGCAAGCAGATCGAGGAGACGGTCGAGCAGCACCTGCGCATGCAGACGGCGCTGCGCGAGCAGGGCATCAAGGTGCTGTCGCTGTTCTTCATTGACCGCGTGGCCAACTTCGCGCGGCCGGATGGCATCATCAAGACGCTGTTCGATCAGGCCTTCGAGCGGCTGAAGCACGGCTATGCCGACTTCCGCGCGCTGCGGGCCGAGGACGTGCGCGAGGGCTACTTCGCCAGAGTCAAGACCAAGGGCGGCGCGGAAGAGATCGTCGACACCGAGGGCAAAGCGGCCGAGCGCGAGGCCGAGCGGGCCGCCTACGAACTCATCATGCGCAAGAAGGAGCAACTCTTGTCGTTCGATGAGCCGGTCAGCTTCATCTTCGCGCACTCGGCGCTGAAGGAGGGTTGGGACAACCCCAACGTCTTTCAGATCTGCACGCTCAACCAGACCGTCTCGGCCATCCGCAAACGCCAGGAGATCGGGCGCGGGCTGCGCTTGTGCGTCAACCAGGACGGCGAGCGCGTCTTCGACGAAGACGTGAACATCCTGACCGTCGTAGCCAACGAGAGCTATCAGGCTTACGCAGCGGCGCTGCAGGGCGAATACGTCGCGGACGGCGAGCTGGCCCCGCCGCCGCCCACGCAGGCCAGGAAGCGCGACGCCATCCGCAACGACGACATCTTCTACCGCAACGACGACTTCGCGGCGCTGTGGGACAAGCTGGCGCGGCGGGTCGAGTACCGCATCAACGTGGACGCCGGCGCCTTGATCGAGACCTGCGTCGCGCGGCTCAACCGGCAGGCCTTCCCCGAGCCGGTGCTGCTGGTCGAGCGCGGGCAATTCGTCATGTCGCAGCCGGCGATTCGGGTGAAGAAGATCGAAGGCAAGCGCGCGACCTTGCAAATCCGCATGCTCGACACGGCCGGCAACGACGACGAATACACTATTACGCTCGAACAGGGCAAGGACATCCGCACCAAAGTGGATGACGACCGGTTGAAGCCGTTCGGGTCGTTCGTCATCGTCGAGCAGAGTGGTCAGCGCTTCGTGCGCTTCTCCAACGGCGTCACGCTGAACGAGGCGTCCGAGCCATACACGTTTACGCCGGATCAGGGCCAGCAGGTGCGCGAGGTTGTCACACTGTCGCGCAGCGCGCCGCATCCGGTCTTCAACCTGATCGAGCGGGCTGTGCGCGAGTTGGGCATCACCCGCGCCACGATCAACGCCATCTTCAAGGGCATGCGCGACGACAAGAAGCGCATGCTGCTGCGCAACCCCGAAGGCTTCGCCGGCGTGTTCATCACCGAATTGCGCAACGCCGTGGCCGACCACGTCACCGAGCGGATCGAGTTCGTCGTCGGCGACGAGCGCGAGGAACTCGACCTGAGCGACCTCTTCCCTGCGGTGAAGACACTGTCGCAGCGCGAGGTGGTCGAGGCCGGCCGGCACAGCCTGTATGACCTGGTGCAAAAGGACTCGGCCGTCGAGGAGCGCTTCATCGAGAAGCTCAAGGCCGATGGCCAAGTCGTCTTCTACTTCAAGTTTCCACCCAAGTTCAAGGTGGACCTACCCAAAGTCATCGGCGACTACAACCCGGACTGGGGCATCGGGCGCATCTTCAAGAATGGGCGCATCGTGGTGCATTCGCTGGTGCGCGAGACGAAAGGCAACGCCGATGTGAGCAAGCTGCAATTCCCGCACGAGAAGCGCAAGATCAAATGCGCCCAGCGCTACTTCGAGGCGCTGGGCATCGACTATCTGCCGATCTCACCCGAGTCGGGCGATTGGTGGAAGCTGGCCGCCGCGCGCGGAGAGCAAACGCATCTGGCATGACTTTCTGCCTGCGCCACCTCACGTCTGAAAGTCGCGCTGGCTATGTGGCGTTCGGCGCTAGCGTTTTTTGCCCATCAAACCGCCGAGGATGCCGCGCACGAAGTCGCGGCCGGCGGCGCTGCCGACGCTGCGCGTGAATGACCCCAGCACGCCAGTCAGAATTTTCTCGCGCTCTTTTGCCGCGCGCGCAGCTTCCTTCTGCTGCTCGCGCTCCTGGCGTTCGGCCTCGCGCTGCTCAGCTCTCTCCTGCGCGGCCATCTCTTTGGCCTTCTGCGCTTCCAGCTTCGCCTGCTCCTTGGCCGCCTGCTCGGCTTCCTTGGCTGCCGCGGCCTCTTGCTCCTTGCGCAACTTCTCTTCCTCGGCGGCCTTGGCGGCGTCTGCTGCTGCGGTCGCCGCGTTCTCGGCCCGTTTCACCAGCATCTCGTAGGCCGATTCGCGGTCGACGGTGGCCTCATACACGCCGGCGACCACCGACCCGTCGATCAGCGCTTTGCGCTGCTCTGGCGTGATCGGCCCAATCTGGCTGCGCGGCGGCACGATGAAGGCGCGCTCCACCATCGCCGGCATGCCCTTCTCATCGAGGAAAGACACCAGCGCCTCGCCCACGCCCAACTCGGTGATGACGGTTTCGATGTTGATGTCGGGGTTCTGGCGGAAGGTGGTCGCCGCCGACTTCACCGCCTTCTGGTCGCGCGGGGTGAATGCGCGCAGTGCGTGCTGCACGCGGTTGCCCATCTGCCCCAGAATCTTGTCGGGGATGTCGATGGGATTCTGCGTGACGAAATACACGCCGACGCCCTTCGAACGGATCAGGCGCACCACCTGCTCGATCTTGTCGGCCAGTTGCGCCGGCGCTTCGTCGAACAGCAAGTGCGCTTCATCGAAGACGAACACCAGCTTGGGCTTGTCCGGGTCGCCCACTTCTGGCAATTGCTCAAACAATTCCGAGAGCAGCCACAGCAGGAATGTCGCATACAGTTTTGGCGCTTGCAACAACTTGTCGGCGGCGATGATGTTCATCACGCCTTTGCCGCTGCTGTCGGTCTGGATCAGATCGTCGAGGTTGAGCGCCGGCTCGCCGAAGAACTTCTCCGCGCCCTGCTGCTCCAGCGTGAGCAGGCCGCGCTGGATGGCGCCGATGCTGGCCGCCGACACATTGCCATAGCGCAGCTTGACGTCCTGGGCGTTGTCGCCCACCCAGGTCGCCATGGCGCGCAGGTCCTTCAGATCGAGCAAGATCAGGCCGTTGTCATCAGCCACCTTGAAGACGATGTTCAGCACGCCTTCCTGCGTGTCGTTCAGATTCAGGATGCGCGAGAGCAGCAGCGGCCCCATCTCGGTGATGGTGGCGCGCAGCGGGTGGCCCTGCTCGGCGAACACATCCCACAGCGTGACCGGGCAGCCTTCCCACGTCCAGCCATCCTTCAGGCCAAGCTGCTCGATGCGCGCGGTGATGCGGGTGTTGGCGTCGCTGCCGGGCTGGCTGATGCCGGTCAGGTCGCCCTTCACGTCGGCCATCACCACCGGCACGCCGATGCGGCTGAAGTGCTGCGCGATGGCTTGCAGCGTCACCGTTTTGCCCGTGCCTGTCGCGCCGGTGATGACGCCGTGACGGTTGGCCATGCGCGGCAGAAGGTAGCAATCTTTTTCGCCCTTGGCGATGAGGAGCGGGTCGGCCATGAATCTATTTCCCTCACTTTTGCAAACGAAATTTTCTGTTGCGATTATAGTTGCCGCATGTCTGGATGGGTGGCGTCTGTTTTGTTGGCTGGCCTGTGCCTTGTGGCCTGCGCTGCGCCGCCGCCGGCGCGCCCGCCCGCCGCCGCGAGCAGGCCGGCGTTGATCGAGTTCTACTCCGATTGGTGAGGGCAGTGCGAGCGGGCGCAGTCTGTCGTGGACAGGCTCGAAGCAGAGTTCGACGGGCGCGTGAAATTCATGCGCTACAACGTCGACGATCCGGCCGCCGGCGCGGCCAAACGCATCTTTCGTTTTCGCGCCCAGCCGCAGGTCGTCATCACGGATGCCGCCGGCAACATCGTCGTGTCGCGCTTGAGCGAGCTGACGTATGTGCGGTTGAAGGCCGACCTTGAGGCGGCGCTGGGTGAGTGAGATGGAATTGCCGCTGGCCGGCGGCCGCATCACACCGGGCGTGGTGCGCGCCGGCAACACGGTGCGCCGGCCGCTCAAACCCAACGCCGGCTTTGTGCACGCGCTGCTGCAACATCTTGAGCGCGCCGGCTTTCAGGCTGCCCCGCGCTTCCTGGGCATCGATGAACGCGGCCGTGAAATCTTGAGCTTCATCGCCGGCGACGTGCCGCCCGATCTGGACGAGTGGAGCGACGCGCAGTTGGTCGCCGCCGCGAAGCTCATCCGCGCCTTTCACGACGCCACCCTGGATTTTTCGGGCAAGGGTGATGCCGAGGTCGTGTGTCATGGCGACCTCGGCCCGTGCAACACCGTGTTTGTGGAGGGCATGCCGGCGGCTCTGATCGACTTCGACGCGGCGAGGCCAGGCCGGCGCGCAGACGATCTGGGTTATGCGGCCTGGCTGTGGCTGGATATGGGCAATGACGAGTTGAGCGCGCGCGCTGTGGGCCGCCGGCTCGCGCTGTTCAGCGCGGCATATGGCTGCAGCAACGCGCGCAACGCGGTGGCGTGGGTGAAGGCAGCGCAACGCGCGCTGCTGGCCGGCCTTGCGCCGGGCGGCGGCGACACGGAGCATCTGCGGCGCGTGTCAGCCTGGGCAGGCAATTGCCTGCGCTGGGTGGAGTCGCATGAGCCGGCGTTGCTGGAGGCGATCGGCGAGTGGCAAAACGGGCGCGCCGGCAGCGTATAATCCCGCTCACAAAGACGTTGACCGGGAGGAGTAGGCCGCCGGCGCCGACAGGGAGTGCAGATCATGGATTGAGAGTCTGCATCGCGTGGCCCAGGCCGAATGTCGCCCGCGAGTCGATCCAGCGAAGGGAGTAGCTGGATCCGGGTCAGCCCGTTATAGCGCAGAGCGCGGGATGAAGAGAGAACCCTCTGGTTCTCAAACAACCCGAACGTCGGTGGCACCGCGGGAAGCGCCCTTCTCGTCCGATTTGGATGAGCAAGGGCGTTTTTACTTTTTCGATTGGGGAATTGCGAATCACGGCGGCGCAGCAATCCAAATCAGAAATCGAAGACAAAAGATCATGGCTGAGCTATCAAAGACCTACGATCCGAAGGCAGTGGAAGATCGCATTTATGCGTGGTGGGAAGAGAGCGGCGCTTTCAAGCCGGAATCGCAGTTGTATCTCGACCCGGATGCGGGCAGGTTCGTCATCACCATCCCGCCGCCGAATGTGACCGGCACGCTGCACATGGGGCATGGCCTGACCAGCGCGATTGAAGACTTGATGACGCGCTATCACCGCATGAAGGGCGCGCGCACCCTGTGGGTGCCGGGGACGGATCACGCCGGCATCGCCACACAAGCCATCGTGGAGAAAAACCTGGCGAAACAGGGCAAGCGCCGGCAGGACATGAGCCGCAGCGATTTCCTTGAGGAAGTGTGGGATTGGAAGGAGCACTCGCACAAAATCATCACCAACCAGCAGAAGAAGCTTGGCATCAGCGTGGATTGGAGCCGCGAGGCGTTCACGATGGACGACAAGCTCAGCTTTGCAGTGCGCACCGCCTTCAAGCAACTCTATGACAAGGGCCTGATCTACCGTGACACGCGCATGGTGAACTGGGATCCGGTGCAGTTGACCGGCGTGAGCGACCTGGAAGTGGAGACCGAGGATGAGGGCGAGCCCGGCTCCCTGTGGTTTGTGCGCTATCCCATCCAGACCAACCGCTGGGCCGGCCCGCGCAACGACTGGGGCAGCGGGCAGTGGGCCGACGGCGCAACCGAGTGGATCACAGTGGCGACCACCCGCCCTGAGACCATTCTGGGCGACACGGCGGTGATGGTGAACCCGGACGATGAGCGCTACACGCATCGCGTGGCCTGCCGCGCCATCCTGCCGGCGATTGGCCGCGAGGTGCCGATCATCAGCGACAGCGCGGTCGACATGAGCTTTGGCACCGGCGCGGTGAAGGTGACGCCGGCGCACGACTTCACCGACTACGACGTGGGCAAACGCCATCACCTGAATTTTGTCGAGGTGATGGACGCGACAGCGCGGATGAATGAGAACGCCGGCCCGTATGCCGGCCTCGACCGCTTTGCCTGCCGCAAGCAGTTGGTGGCTGACCTGGAGAAAGAGGGTTTGCTGGTGAAGGTCGAGCCATACATGGTGAAGCTGGGGCGCGGCCAGCGCAGCGGCGCAGTGATCGAGCCGCGCATCAGCCTGCAGTGGTTCTGCAACATGCAGGGCATGGCGCAGGCCGCCGGCGATGCCGTGCGCGAGGGCCGCATCAAGATCGTGCCGGAGCGCTTTGAAAAAGTGTGGTTCAACTGGCTCGACAACATCCGCGATTGGTGCATCAGCCGGCAACTGTGGTGGGGGCATCAGATTCCGGTGTGGTATGTCAAGCCGTCGCAGCAAGCCGGGCAGCCCGATGGTCTGAACCACCTGCCGACGCAATACTGCGCGCTCACCGAAGCCGATGCCTATCGTGAGGCGATCAAAGATTGGGGGGAAGGCGTGGCGCTGGAGCAGGACCCCGATGTGCTGGACACGTGGTTCTCATCGGGCCTGTGGCCGTTCAGCACGCTGGGCTGGCCGAATGACACTGCCGACATGCGCGCGTATTACCCAAACACGATGCTCGAAACGGGTTACGACATCATCTTTTTCTGGGTGGCGCGCATGGTGATGCTCGGCATCGAGTTGACCGGCGAGGCGCCGTTCAGCACGGTGTATCTGCACGGCCTCATTCGCACTGCCGACGGCA
Source organism: Thermoflexales bacterium (assembly GCA_039810125.1). Classification (GTDB taxonomy): domain Bacteria; phylum Chloroflexota; class Anaerolineae; order J036; family Brachytrichaceae; genus JBDHWI01. The sequence continues at coordinate 13,829 of JBDHWI010000067.1, forward strand.
AGAAGATGAGCAAGAGCCGGCCCGACAAGGCGGTCGACCCGCTGGAGATGACCGATGTGTATGGCGCAGATGCGCTGCGCTTCTATCTGGTGACCGCCGGCGCGCCGGGCAACGACATCAAGATCGACGTGAAGGTGGTGGATGGCAAGAAACAAGTCGAACGCATCGAGGGCGCGCGCAACTTCGCCAACAAACTGTGGAACGCGGCCAGGTTTGTGCTGAGCAAATTGGCGGCGGGCGAGGAGCAGGATCGCGGGCGCCACCCTTCGCTGGCGGATCAGTGGATCGCCGCCCGCTTGAGTGAAACGATTCGCGACGTGCGCCGGCTGATGGATGATTATCAGTACGGCGAGGCCGGCCGGTTGATCTACGATTTCATCTGGAATGATTTTTGCGACTGGTATCTGGAATTCAGCAAACTGTCGTTGAACGCCGGCGTGCTGGTGCAAACGCTCGACGCCGCATTGCGCCTGTTGCATCCGTTCATGCCCTACATCACCGAAGAGATATGGCAGAAGTTGAAGGAGGCGGCGGGTGGCGAGCGGCGCGTGCCAAGCTTCGAGTTCCCAGCGCTCATGCTCGCGCCATATCCGAAGGCCGCTGAAGCGCAGATCCCCAATCTTCCATCTCCGATCGCGGCGATGGCTTCCGTGCAGGACGCCATTCGCGCCATCCGCAACGTGCGCAGCGAATACAACGTGCCGCAGGATAGGCGCATCCCCGCGCAGATCAGCGCCGGCAACCGGCGCGATACGTTCGAAGCCATGCGCGATGCGATCGCGATGCTGGCGCGCGTGGACGCGAGCGCGCTGACAATCGCCGAGAGCGTGCCGGCGCCGGATCAAGCCGTGACGCTGGCATTGGGCGAGGCGACGGTATATCTGCCGCTTGCCGGCCTGGTCGATCTGGCCGCCGAGAAGAAGCGCCTGGGCGACGAACTCGCCGGCATCGAGGCGCAGATCAGCAAGAGCGAGGCGTTGCTGGCAAGCGACTTTGGCAAGCGCGCGCCGGCGGCGGTGATCGAGAAGGAGAAGGCCAAGCTGACTGACCTGCAGGCGAAGCGCGAGCAAATTCAAGCGCGGCTGGCGACGATGTAAATGCGCGACATGTGAATTGCGTGTTGACAACACCCGATTTGCAGGCCGGCGCTTGTTCACAGATCGCGTTGAATCGTGGATGAAAGCGCCTGGCACATTCGCTACAATGATTCATCCATGGCCGACCTGATTCTTGTGCCGCCGCATAGCATAGAGACCGAAGAAGCGGTCCTCGGTTCGTTGCTCATCGATAGCGAAGCCATCCTCAAGGTCGCCGGCTTCCTGCAACCGGAGAACTTCTACGTCGTCAAAAATCAGTGGGTCTACGAGGCCATGCTGCGCCTGCATGACCGGCGCGAGCCGATCGACCTGTTGACGGTGAGCCAGGAGCTGATCAAGAACGGCAAGCTGGATGAGGCCGGCGGCGAGAGCTACATCGCGCAACTGACCACCACCGTCCCGACCGCGCTGAACGTGGAGGCGTATGGCCGCGCGGTCGAAAGCCTGTCGCTGCGCCGCCGGATGATCACTGCCGCCGGCGACATCGCGCGCATCGCCTACGATCAAACGCTGCCCATCGAGCAGGTCATCGAGAAAAGTGAAGCCACCATCTTCGGCGTGAGCGAGGGGCGCGGCGAAGGCCACATGGTGCCGATCCGCAAGGCGGTGAGCGATTTCTTCGAGCGCATCGAATATCTGCACGAGCATCGCGACGAGCCGCTTGGCATCCCGTCTGGCTATGGCGACCTCGACAAGCTCACCGGCGGTTTGCAGCGCGGCGACCTCATCATCGTCGCCGCCCGCCCGGGCGTGGGCAAAACCAGCTTGATGTTGAACATGGCCTACAACGCCGCGCACCGCCATCGCCAGCGCGTGGCCATCTTCAGCCTGGAAATGGGCAACGAGCAACTGGTGCAGCGCTTCGTCGCCGGCGAGACCGGCATCGACTCGCAGCGCCTGCGCGTGGCCGACCTGCGCGAAGACGAATGGGGCGCGCTCACCCGCGTGTCGATGCAGATGGCCGACACCTACATCTATCTCGACGACACGCCATCGCTCAGCCCGCTCGACCTGCGCGTAAAGGCGCGCCGCATCTATCAGGAATATGGCCTCGACCTCATCATCGTCGACTATTTGCAACTGATGACTGGCGAGAATGGCGGGCGCAACGACAACCGCGTGCAGGAGATCTCGTACATCTCGCGCTCACTCAAGCAGATCGCGCGCGAGTTGAAGGTGCCGCTGATCGCCGGCAGCCAGCTCTCGCGCATGGTCGAGCAGCGCAGCGACAAGCGCCCCATGCTCAGCGACTTGAGGGAAAGTGGATCGATCGAACAGGACAGCGACATCGTCATGTTCATCTATCGCGATGAGATGTATAACCCCGATACGGAACACAGGAACATCGCCGAGATCAGCGTGCAGAAGAACCGCAACGGCCCCACTGGCAAGGCCATGCTGTACTTCGACAAGCGCCTGACCTCGTTCAAGAATCTGGCGAAGGAGAGGGTGGAACTCTAGATGCTCGACGATTTCATCCAGCACACCCTGCAGCATGTCGACGACCTCGCTGAATTGAAGGTCAGTCTGGTCGCGCTGCGCCTGCTGGAGCAGAAGGTGTCGCCGGCGCCGTCGATCACCGAGCGCGAGCTGATGCAGCAGCCGGCCATCCGCGATGGCCTGAGCTTTGCGGCGATCTCGCTGCGGCCAGCGCTGCAGCGCGCAGTGGCGCGCGGCGCCTTGCTGTGCGCGCAGGTGGGCGAGGGCGAGCCGCGCTATTTTGCGAATGACGACGCCGGCCGGCGCGCGGTGGATGTGTTGAACGCGCCGGCGCTGGGCGCGCCATCGATCCAGGCGCACGATGCCCTGTTGATCGCGCTGGCGAAGGAGATCGAGCGCCTGGAGCTGATCGACGCCTATGCCGTCACGGACGATGACCGCGCGCTGGTTGACGAGTGGCTTGCGCGCGGCTATGCCGAGGCCGAGATGCGCGCGGCGGTGCAGGCCGCCCTGCGCGAGCCGCGCCGCAAGAGCGCGCCGGCGCGAACCCTGAAAGAGTGCGCCGGCGTTTTGACCGCGCAGCCGCCGGCCGCGCCGACCGATTACTATCGAGTGGTGATTGCGCGCAGCGTGAAGCCGCTGCCAGAGGAGATCATGCTGCTGCGCGAGCGCCTGGGCCGCTGGCCGAATGCGCGCGAGTTTGAACGGGCGCGCACGGCTGCTGGCTTGTTTGGCCGCCAGATCACGCTGGAGATGCTGCGGCGCGCGCCGCTGGATGAGCCGGATGCGCTGGATGGCGTGATCGCTGCGCTGGCCGAGCAGGAGAGCGCGGCGCTGGCCCTGCAGCGCAGCAACGCCGAGGATGAGGCGCAGGTGCGCGAGATGGCTGCGTTGTACGAGCAGGCATTTGGCGCGCCGCCCACCGGCGTGGTGATGGATGAGATGCGATTGCTGCGCAAGGATGCGGCCGACATGGCGGTGTGGCGCGGCGCGTTTGCGTACGCCATCAACCAGAACAAGCGCAGTTGGGCGTATGTGCGGCGCGTCATCATGAACCCGTCGCCGGACCTGTATGCGCCGGCGCCGGCGAATGCGACCGCGCAGTTCGCCTTTGCCGAATACAAGAAGCGCGTCAACCGCGTGCTGGATGCCAGCGTGGCGCGCGAGATCAATGCGCTGGCAGCGCAGATCGAAGACACCGTGAAGTGGAGCGCCGCCTTTGACAAGGCCGCTGCAGCCAACGCGCTGCGGTGGGATTACATCAGGAAGGTGCTGACCTCGCGGGATGAGCCGGCAGACAAGACCCATGGCAGAAAGAAATCCACAGCAAGGCAAGATGCAGGCAAGCAGCGCGGCAACACCTTCCGCCGGCCGCAAGCCACCTACAGCGACGAAGCGCGCGCCGCTGCTGAAGAGCGCGCTCGCCAGCGCGCTGCCAGCCGCGCCGGCAAGCCAGCGGGAGAACCCCATGCAAGGTGATGTGCTGCCCACCCCGAACCGCGCCGACCCCGACGCAGCCATCGAGCCGCGCGATGGCGAGCCGGATTGCCCGAAGTGCGGCAACAAACGCTATCTCGTCGGCGCAGATGGCAGTTTGAAGCCGTGCGACCAGTGCAACACCGCGCAGGACTGGCGCATCAACAGCGTGCGCGCATTTTCGTCGCGCGGTGAAGTGGCGCGCCGGCAGACCTTCCTGAATTTCAAGACGACCTTCAACGGGCAGGAGAGCGCCATTCTGACTGAGTGCCGCGATGAGGCCGAGCGATTCGCAGACGACCCCCACGAGCGCTGGCTGGTGATCTGGGGCGAGCGCGGCAGCGGTAAAAGCCATCTGTGCGCCGCCGTCGACAACCATCTCGTGAAGGCCGGCGTGCCGTCGCTTTTCATCACCATGCCTGATCTGCTGGCCTCGCTGCGCCAGGCGATTGAGTTGCAAACCAACACCGAGACCGAGGGCTACACCGGGCGCATGACGGTGTTCAAGACGGCGCCGGTATTGATCCTCGATGACGTCGGCGCGGAGACGGCCTCGCCGTGGAGCGATGGCGTGCTGTTCGAGATTCTCGATTACCGCTATCGCAATCGCCTGCCGACGATGATCTCGACCAACGTCAACCCCGAGGACTTCGACTACCGCATCGGCTCGCGCATGCTGGACACCGAGCTGAGCAAGGTGATCGAGAACGCCGCGCCGGACTATCGCAGAAGGCCGCTTGAAGAGAAACGATGACCACCACCACCAAACTCTGGGGCGGGCGATTCAGCGGCGCGATGGACGCGCTGATGAAGCAGTTCCAGGATTCCATCTCGTTCGACGTGCATCTGTGGGATGCTGACATTCGCGGCAGCATCGCGTATGCCGGCGCGCTGCGGGACGCCGGCGTCATCACGCCGGCCGAAGCGGCCAAGCTGGTCAAGGGCTTGCACGCCGTGCGCGAGGAATTTGCGCGCGGCGCATTCGCCGTGCAGCCCGACGACGAAGACATCCACACCGCCGTCGAGCGGCGCTTGAGGGAGATCGCCGGCGATGTCGCCGGCAAGCTGCACACCGGACGCAGCCGCAACGACCAGGTCGCCACCGATATGCGGTTGTTCTGCCTCGACGCCATTGCCAACCTCAAGGCGCTGATCGCGGAACTGCAACGCGCGTTGCTGGCGCAGGCCGCGCAGCACGTAAGCACGCTGATGCCGGGCTACACCCATCTGCAGCGCGCGCAGCCGATCCCCTTTGCGCACTGGTGTCTGTCGTATGTGTGGCAATTCATGCGCGATGTGGAGCGGTTGGGCGATTGCGCGAAACGCACGGCGGTGCTGCCGCTCGGTTCGGGCGCGCTGGCCGGCAACCCGTTCAACATCGATCGCGCCGCGCTGGCTGCGCAACTCGGCTTCGCCGGCGTCACGCAAAATTCGCTGGATGGCGTGAGCGACCGCGACTTCGTCGCCGAGTTGCTGTTCTGCTGCGCCATGATCGGCTTGCACGTGTCGCGCATGGCCGAGGACCTGGTGCTGTATTCGACCGCCGAATTCGGCTTCGTCACGTTTGCCGACGCATATTCCACCGGCAGCAGCCTGATGCCGCAGAAGAAGAACCCCGATGCGATGGAGTTGGCGCGCGGCAAGAGCGGCCGGCTGGTCGGCAATCTCGTCGGCCTGCTCACGGTGCTGAAGGGGCTGCCGATGACCTACAACAAGGATTTGCAGGAGGACAAGGAGGGCCTGTTCGACTCGCTCGACACGCTCAGCCTGACGTTGCAGGTGAGCGCCGGCGCCGTCGCCACCCTGCGGGTGAACGCCGAGCGGATGCGCGCCGCGCTCGATCCGGCCATGCTGGCGACCGACGTCGCGGAATACCTGGTGCGCAAGGGCGTGCCGTTTCGGGAGGCGCATCACCTCAGCGGGCGCGCCGTCGCGATGGCGGAGCAAAAGGGCGTGCTGCTGAGCGCGCTGGCGCTTGCGGATTGGAGGTCGATCTCACCGCACTTCAGCGACGATATCGCGCGCGTGTTCAACTTTGCGCAGTCGGTGGCCTCGCGCGACGTCGCCGGCGGCACCTCACCCCGCGCAATCCGGGCCCAAATCAAGCGGGCCGGCAGGCTGATGGATGCGGCGGCGCGGCGGTGAGCCGAAGCACCGCGCCGGATGGCTCACTCCTATTTTATTGCCCTTCGAGTTCAGGTCCACGTCCACGCATACCAGACTGTCAGCACGTTAAACACAAGCCCTACGACGATCAAAAACTTGTCAAACGCGGATGGATAGGTTGGCAATGCGATGACATTGAACAGGAAGAAGAACACGGCAACGATGATGTTTGCCCATCGATTCGCGGGCTGAGGCAGTGATAGCGACAGGAAGACCATCACGATCGGAATCACCATCAACACGGCGATTCCCAGCCACATTGCCTGCGTCATTTGCCTCCCTTCGATTTCTCCCGCTTTGAAGTCGCCGCTGAATATGCGTAAGACATCACCCAGGAGATAGGTCAGCATCAGAGCCACCCACAGACCCGAAAGTTTTATCTGCACTTCTGCCATGGTTTGTTTTCCGTTGGTGTGCATGACTGTCATCCGGCACTTCATGCGACGCTGATGACGATCTTGCCCTTCGCGTGCCCCGCCTCAAGATAGCGCATCGCCTCGGCCGTCTCGCTCAGCGGGTAGCAGCGATCCATCACCGGCTTGATCTGGCCTGCCTCGATCATGTCCTTCACAATCGCCAGATCGTCGGGGCTGGATGAGGCCATGAAAATCTTCATCGTCTTGCCGCCCTTGCGCGTCTTCAAACGACCGAAGAAGATCACCTGAAACATCTGAGC
>JBDHWI010000068.1:0-20065 GCA_039810125.1 Thermoflexales bacterium
ATTTACAACGACGAATTATACCCAAATCAGGTGAAGGGTCAATAGATTATCACGAAGAAATGTCACACGCCGGCGGCCCAGAGATCTCCCATCTACAGATCAATTGCCCTGCCCTCTAGCGAGGATTGGCGAATGGCGAGGATGATCTGCTGATCGATCCGGCCTTGCAACGCGCCATAGCTCGGCTCGGTGCTGTTTCGCACCGCATTGACCAGACTCAAAATGCAGCCGGCGACGCCGATCTCATCGTCGTGCCATTGTGGGCCGGCGCCTTGCGGCTGCGGTGTGAAAGGGTTGTCCCAGCGCACGATGGGCAGATCCGGATCGCCGGTGTGCGCGATCATCGCCACCAGCGCGCCACCATCCACGCGTTCCCAGCGCCGCTCCACCGTGACGAAGCGCGGCGCTTCGTCACCCGGCGCGAGCAACGACAGGCGCTCTTCCACATCCAGCCCGACGCCGACGGTGATGCCCATGCCCTTCTCGGCAAGAAAGCGGCTGCTGCGCCACCACCGCAGCGGCGAATCGTAGCCAACGCTCGTCCAATGAAACACGCCGATCTGCCCGCCCTCAAACTCGATGAGGCCGTGCTCCTGCGTCTCTTGGCGCGGCTGATGGTTGTTTGCGAGGCGCGACCGATATGCGCCGAGGTCATAGTTGCGCACCGCGCCCATCACCCGCACCGGCCTGGCATCGAAGCCGAGATACGAGCGCATGACGCTGACGCCGTGATAGCCATGGCCGGCGAAGTCATTGAACGAGGTGTGCACCTTGCCAAACAGGCCCGACGCGATCAGTGCAAGCTTGAGTTGTTCGAGCGGCCGGCGATGGAACTGTTCGGCGATCTCAATTTTCAAGTTGCGCCGTTTGGCCGCAGCGATGATGGCATCGGCTTCGCTCAGGTCGTGGGCGATGGGCGTTTCGAGCAGCACGTTGAGGCCGGCTTCCAGCGCCTGCAGGCCAACGACGCCATTCGCGCCGTAGTTCACGCTGACGATACCGATCTGCGGCGCAACCTCGCGCATGAGTTGATCGAGATCGGTGTAGGCCGGCACGCCGAACTGCGCACCGAGCGCATGGGCGCGCTCCGCGCTGCGGCCCCACACGCCAACGAGTTGCACGCCGGCAATGGATTTGAGTAGCGGGCCGTAGAGATAGGCAGAGCGCCGGCCCGTGCCGATGATAGCGACGCGGACGGGGTCCCGGGTGGTCATGTCGCTTTATCAAAAAGTCGGAGCGATCATCTCTTTTTACCTCGCTGTGAGGATTCTTGATCGCTCCGACCCCGTTTCATGGTGGTGCGCGTCGCTCTAGCTTATTCCGCTTTGCTTCAGCGCATTCACGATCTGGTTCAGGCTCTGCGCGGCTTCGTCTTCGCTCAAACCGCTCATCTGCGAAAACTCGCCGGCGAGGCCGCTCTGCTGCAAACCGCTGGCGGTCAGATGAGGCGAGTTCAAGCCCTCACCAATCTGTTTGCCGATCTTGCCCAGCACTTCATCGCCCTGTTGTGGCTGGCTCGGCTCCGTGCCTGGCATGGCCCCGCCAAGGAGATCACCCAGCAACCCGCCAAGATCGAGGCCGCCAGCTTGCTGGGCGCCTGGCTGCTGATCGCCAGGCTGCGGACCGCCGCCGGCAAGCAACTTGCTGATGAGGAACATCGCGCCCATCGTGATGATCTGTTTGGGCAGACCGGTCTTGGCGGAGAGATCGTCAGCGACGCCACCGATGATGCCATCGAAGGGGGTGCCGGTCATGCCCGGCATGCCACCCTGCTGACCACCGCCCATCAAGCCGCCAAGCAATGAGCCCAGATCAAGGCCGCCCTGACCTCCCTGTTGCATGCCCGGCATGCCACCCTGCTGCTCGCCGCCCATCAGGCCGCCAAGCAATGAGCCCAGATCAAGGCCGCCCTGACCTCCCTGTTGCATGTTCGGCATGCCACCCTGCTGCTCGCCACCCATCAGGCCGCCAAGCAACGACCCCAGATCGAGGCCTTGCGCATCTTCCGGCGCATTCTGTTCGCTCCCCTCATCTGCATTCAGTGAGCCTTGAAATTTATCGTCGTTGTTTCCCCGTCCTTCCATGATGTTTTGCTCCTGCAAGATTGTTGAAGATGCAATTGGGATTTCTTGCATCAAGACGTATTAGAATGACTATAGCGCAGTACGAAAGCCTTGACAACAGCAAGGCTTTGCGTATCCTTTTACAATCATCTTAGTGTATGAACGCCACGAAGCTGTTCAATGCAGCCGTCACCTACAAGGCGTGGGCGACGGCTTTTTGCACTAAGGCGCGAGTGCTTCACAAAAAACGACGGGTTTGAAGCTCATTAACAAGAGCGGTGTGTGGAGATGAACCCGTCGGGTTTTACAAACAGACTCTCTGTTGTCTGCGGAGACGTGAATGCAGGAGCGACGCGGGTCGCTCCTGTTTGTTTATCAATTCCCGACGCGGAGCGCATGGCGAAACCCCAAAAGGGTTGAACACAGGAGATCAGATGGGCGAGCAAGAACGGCTTCAAATCAACAATGATCGGGAGGAGCGCCAGCGCAGCGTGATTGCGCCAATGCACAACTGGCGCTTTGAGCACGATGCATGCGGCATTGGCTTCGTGGCGGATCTGTCTGGCCGCGCGACGCACAAGATGCTCGACGATGCGCTGAAGTGCCTGGAGCGACTGGCGCATCGCGGCGCATTCGATGCAGATGGCAAGAGCGGCGATGGCGCCGGCGTGCTGTGCTCCATCCCCAACACCATGCTCAACCGCGAGTTGGAGCGCATCGGTCTGCATGCCCACCGCCCAGGCGATATTGCCGTCGGCATGCTGTTCCTGCCACGCGACCCGCAAGCAAACGCCAAGGCGCGCGAGATCATCACCGCAGAGCTTGCCAAACGCGAACTTGAAATCCTGATGTGGCGCACGGTGGTGCATGAGCCAAATGTGCTGGGTGCGCGCGCGCTAGCCACCCTGCCCGATATCCAGCAGGTCATCGTCGCGCGCCCATTTACCTTCCGCACCGAGGCTGAGTTTGATCAGCACCTGTATCTAGTGCGGCGCTGCATCGAACATGCGGCTGCAGAGGCAGGCGTCACCGATCTTTACATTCCGTCGTTCTCCTGTCGCACCATCGTCTACAAAGCGCTCGTCTCCGCGCCCAGCCTGCGCCGCTTCTACATCGACCTGAACGACCCCGACTTCAAGGTCAACCACTGCCTGTTTCACCAGCGCTACAGCACCAATACCTTCCCCACTTGGGAGCGCGCACAACCCTTCCGCTTCATCGCCCACAACGGCGAGATCAACACTGTCGAAGGGAATCAGAATTGGATGAAGGCGCGTGAACCGGAGTTGGATTCTCTGATCTGGGGTAGCGAAATCGACCAGCTCAAACCCATTGTTGACACCAACAGCAGCGATACCGGCCGGCTTGACAACGTGGTGGAACTCGTCACGCTGGGCGGACGCGACCTGCGCCACACGCTGAAGATGATGATCCCGCAAGCATGGGAAAAAGATCCCGATCTTGCGCCGGCGGAGAAGGGCTTTTTCCGCTTCCATGCCGCGCTGATGGAACCGTGGGACGGGCCGGCGTCGATCGTCTTCAGCGATGGCACATTGGTCGGCATTGCGCTCGACCGCAACGGTCTGCGCCCGGCGCGCTACCTGCAAACGAAGGATGGCGTGGTCTATGCCGGCAGCGAAATCGGCGCATTGGATGTGGAACCGGATCGCATCGTCGCCAGTGGCAAGCTTGGCCCAGGCATGATGATCTGCGCCGACCTGCAAGCGCGCAAGCTCTCTACAAATGACGAAATTCTGCGCGAGCTTTCCACGCGCAAGCCCTACCGTGAATGGGCCGCCTACAATCGCGTGCGGCTCGAAGAGGTGGCACAGATCGTGATCGAGCAGCCGGTTGTTGATAGTGAGACACTGCTGACGAAGCAGGCTCAATTCGGCTGGACGAGCGAAGAGTTGACGTTGGTCATCAAAACGATGTTTGAGGACGCCACGGAGCCGGTTGGCGCGATGGGAGATGACACACCGCACGCCGTGCTGTCGCCAAAGCCGCGCCCGCTGTTCAATTATTTCAAGCAGCGCTTTGCAGAGGTGACCAACCCACCCATCGACCACCTGCGCGAAGATCAGGTGATGAGCCTGCGCGTGCTGCTGGGCCGGCGCGGCAATCTGCTCTCCGAAACCGAAGAACTCGCCCACCTCATCCGCCTGAACAGTCCGGTTCTGAGCAACGAAGAGTTGAAGGCGCTGCAAAAGATCGACGACTCGGCATTTCAATCGGTCGTGCTGGATGCAACCTTCCCTGTGCCAAGCGCGAATCCAGAATCCGGCGCGCAGCACCCATCGCTTGAAATGGCGGTGCGCAAGCTCTGCGCCGACGCCGAGCGCTCGGTGCGCGTGGGTGCGAGCATCTTGATCCTCAGCGACAAGAAAACCGGCCCACAACGCGCCGTGATCCCCGCCTTGCTTGCCGTCGGCGCGGTGCATCATCACCTCATGCGCAAGGGGCTGCGCAGCAAGGCCAGCATCGTCGTAGAGACCGGGGAAGCGCGCGAGACGCATCACTTCGCGGTGCTGCTGGGCTATGGCGCCAGCGCGATCAACCCGTATCTCGCGCTCGACACCGCGCGCGAGACCGTGCAGCGCGGCAAGGTGCGCGACAAATCACTCAGCGAAACGGATGTGGTCAAGCGCTACATCAAAGCCGCCGAGAAGGGCATCTTGAAGGTGATGTCAAAGATGGGCATCGCATGCGTGGAATCCTACGCCGGCGCGCAGATCTTTGAGGCTGTCGGCCTGTCACATGCATTGATCGATGCGTGCTTTGAAGGCACGCCGTCCCGGCTGGGCGGCATCGGCTACACCGAGATCGAGCAATCTGTGCTGGCCTGGCATGCCAATGCATTCAGGCTTTCAGACGCGCGCTTGCAAATCGAGGCCGCTCAGGGCGCGTCGCAGCCTGCACATGCCCTGTCGGCAATCAAACTGGAGCACCCGGGCTTCTACAAGGAGCGCGCCGGCGGCGAGCCGCACGGTTATTCGCAACGGGCTGTGACCGCGCTGCAGAAAGCGGTGCGGTTGGAGGACGTCTTCGAATATACCGGCGAGACCGAAACCAGCACCGGCATCGCCCGCACAAAAGTGAAGCGATTCGCCCTCACCGACCGTTTCAACGAGGGTTTTGCGCTTTACAAGGAATTTTCAAAGCTGTATCGTGATCCGCTCCAGCCTATCGAACCGCGCGACCTGATGGAAGTGCGCAGCGACCGCCAGCCCATCAGCATCGACGAGGTGGAGCAGCTCGAAGACATCGTCAAACGATTTTCGACCGCGGCTATGTCGCTCGGCGCGCTCTCACCAGAGGCGCACGAGAATCTGGCGATCGCGATGACGCGACTGGGCGCCCTGAGCAACAGCGGCGAGGGCGGCGAGGAAAGCCGGCGTTTCATGGAAGAGGGCAACAGCGGCATCAAGCAGGTCGCATCGGGTCGCTTTGGCGTGACGCCGGCCTACCTGATGAGCGCTGCCGAGTTGCAGATCAAGATGGCGCAGGGCAGCAAGCCCGGCGAGGGCGGCCAGATCCCCGGCCACAAAGTAACCGACTTGATCGCCCACGTGCGCCACACTGTGCCAGGCGTTGCGCTCATCTCGCCGCCGCCGCACCACGATATCTATTCGATTGAAGACCTCGCGCAGTTGATCTACGACCTGAAACAGATCAATCCCGAGGCGAAGGTGAGCGTGAAGCTGGTGAGCCAGGCCGGCGTCGGCACGATTGCTGCCGGCGTGGCGAAGGCGATGGCCGACAGCGTGCTGATCAGCGGCCACAATGGCGGCACTGGCGCATCGCCGCTCTCGTCGATCAAGAACGCCGGCCTGCCCTGGGAATTGGGGCTGGCCGAGACGCAGCAAACCCTGCTGGCAAACAACTTGCGCAGCCGCATCCGCGTGCGCACCGACGGCGGCCTGCGCATTGGCGCCGATGTCATCATCGCGGCGCTGCTCGGCGCAGATGAGTATTCCTTCGGCACCACACCGCTGATCGCCGAAGGCTGCATCATGGCGCGCGTGTGCCACCTCAACACCTGCCCCACCGGCGTGGCGACACAAAAGGCCGAATTGCGCGCGAAGTTTGAGGGCAAACCGGAGCATGTGATGGCCTTCATGCTCTATATGGCGCAGGACATTCGTGAACATCTCGCCCAGATGGGCTATCGCAAGCTCGACGAGATCATCGGGCGTATTGATCTGCTGCAAAAGCGCTGCTTCGATTGTGAACACGAACGACACGATCCACAAATCGCAAATCACAAATCGGAAATAAACAACCGCCAGTCCGTCGTTGTAAACCAGCTTTCGGTGGGAACGTTGTTGCCGCCAATCCAGAAAGATCACCCGCTGTGCCACACCGAGCCGGCGCCGCAACATCCGCGCAATGCGCTAAACGAGATGATCGTGCAAGATGCGCGCACCGCCATCGACGAACAGTGGCCGATCAAGCTGCATTACACAATCAAGAATCAAGATCGCAGCATCGGCGCGCGGCTGAGCGGCGAGATCACGAAGAAATATCTGGATGGCGGGTTGCCAGCCGGCACGATCGAGATTTCCTTCCGCGGCTACGCCGGCCAAAGCTTCGGCGCGTTTACCACCAACGGCATGCGATTGCATCTCGTCGGCGCGGCAAATGACTATGTCGGCAAGGGCATGCGCGGGGGAGAGATATCGATTCGCCCCTTCCCAGAGGTGACCTACGACTGGAGCTACAACCACATCCTGGGCAACACCGCGCTATATGGTGCGACGGGCGGCGCACTGTTTGCGGCCGGCCGCGCCGGCGAGCGCTTCGCCGTGCGCAACTCTGGCGCATGCGGCGTGGTGGAGGGTGTGGGCGAGCATGGCTGCGAGTACATGACTGGCGGTGTCGTGGTTGTGCTAGGTGGCACAGGGCGCAACTTCGCGGCCGGCATGACTGGTGGTATGGCTTTCGTGTACGACCCCGACGGCACATTCCTCAACCACTGCAACACCGAACTGGTGGATGTCGATCGCCTCGTGCATCCTGGCATGAACAAGTTGGTGAAGAGCCTGCTGCGCCGGCATTATGAGTTGACCAACAGCCCGCGCGCCCGCGAGTTGCTGACAAACTGGGACGCGCTGTCGCTGGCCTTCCGGCGCGTGCTGCCGAAGGATCGTGTCGCCGAGATCGAGTCGATCAACGAGTTCAGTGACTTCCAGCAGACGTAGCAGTTGTTAAGCACAAAGAACAAGAAAATCGGGCTTCACATGGAAGCCCGATTTTTATTTTCATGCCGACCTGCGAAACAGGGCTGCTTCGTGGAGATGTGCTGTTTGCGCGATAGTGGATGCGGCGCTTGGCCGAAGCTTCGATTACTGCGCATGGGCTGCGCCAAACCACGTGCTGTAGATCTGCTGGTAGGTGCCGTCACTATACAGCTCCAGCAGGGTCCGATTGATACTCTCGCGCAACGGGCTGCCAATCTGCACCACGATGCCGTATTGCTCTTGATTGAAGATCGGCCCAACCACCTTCAGCGCGCCGTTGCTTGCGTTGGCAGCGTAGAGCAGCACCGGCGAGTCGAAAACGAGTGCATCGGCCCGGTTGGCCGTCAGCATGGGATATGCATCATCGATACTCTTCACGGTGGTATGGCTGATGCCGTGCTCGGTCAGCCATTTTGACGCGGTGCTGCCCTGGATGGATACCACGCGCTTGCCTGGCAGATCCGCCGGCCCGCTGATGCTGCCCTGAATCTGCTGCACGGTGAGCGTGGAGGTGACGGTCGCGGTGAAGAAGGCGACCAGCACGATGGCGATGAACATCCACAGCAGCGCGCCAAACCGGCCAGCAATCGACTTCGGCGCGCGATCGCCATAGCCGACCGTTGCCAAGCTCACGCCGGCCTGCCAGATGCCTTCCCACACGCCCGGCAGATACGCCTTCGGGAAATCAGGATTGTCGTTGCGCTCGTTCAACCAGATGACATGGCCGACGACGATGATCGCCAGCACAATCAACCCCAGCACGCGCAGCAGATCAGGCGTGAACACCGTGCTAAAAATGGCGATCAGGCCTGGTGTCGTTGTGCTGACGGTCATGATCTGCAAGCCGGCGTTGAACATGCTAAGCGAGAAGTCGATGCGCGCCTCGCGCTCTGGCGTCATGCTGATGCCGGCGATGCCGACATCGGCATCGTTCTTCTGCACAGCATCGAGCAGTTCGTCCACCGTATCGCGCCAGAGATGGGTGTATTCCCAGCCATTGCGCGCGGCGATCTCGCGCCATAGATCGATGCTGAAGCCGGCCGGCGCATCATCCTGCCGGATGACAAAAGGGACGAGCGGCTTGATCACGACGCGCAACTGCGGTGATTGCGCGCGAGTTGGCAGCGCCAACAATACAGAAAATAGCGCGCACAACAGACAGACAACCAGGCCGGCGCGCTTCATCGAGGTTTGCTTCATTGCGCGGTCACTATCTCACATAGATGGGATTGCTGTAAATCCAGCCGCGCAGCCAGCCGCGAAAGACGCGCTTCACCTCCACGCGATACACCCCTGGCTCAACTGTCGTCAATTCCAGCGCCTTGCCATTGGCTGCCGCAAAGGTCTCGCCATTGCGCAAGAGGCGAATGCGCCCGCGCGCTGGGAGTTGGATCGAGAAGGTGACTGCGCCGGCGCGCCGCAATTCCTCGCCCATCGTCGCGCGAACCGCGCCGCTCTTTGCGTTGAACGAAAACCCGCGCGTGTCGCCGGCGCGGTCATAGCCGACGAAGCAACGCCCATTGCGCAATGCGTCGAAGATCATGGCCTTGTCGCGCGTCACGTCCGATGACAGTGGGCGGTCGATCAACAGGTGCGTGTTGACACAGCCAAACAGGTATTCGTAGGGCAGCACTGTGCGCCTGATTGGACCGAGGTGGAAGACGGCGCCGTGGGCATCACTGTTGCCGATGGCAACCACGCGCCGGCCCTCTGCCAGCAGCGCATCCCATTTTTTCAAGGTCTGAGCAAACGGTCCGAAGATGACAAGCGAGGGCAGAAATGCATACAGTGCCGCCGCCGGCCAGCTCCACAAGCGCGCCTTGAACTCGGTCATGGTATTCCAGATCTCGATGCCGGCGTTGTTGCGCACCTGCCAGTCCTGCCAGGGGATGGCCATATAGTCGTCGCTGAGCGGGCTGGCTCTTTCGAATGGGTGCGCGAAGAAGGCGAGGCCGCCGCGCTTGTTCGTCTCATCAATCAGCATTTGCGGATTGCCGGCAAAAACCGACATTTCGTCGCCGGCGTTGTAGATCAGGCAATGGTTGCATTGCGGCAGCCGGCGCACATCGTGCACCTCCTCTCCCGTCAGCACCAGCACGCCGCTGTGATAGCCGTCGATGCCATTCACCCACACGTTGTGGTCGGTGACGATGATGGCGTCAAGGCCGGCGCGCGCCGCGTCGGCGGCAATCTCGCGATGGAATTTCGCGCCATCAGAGTACGGCGTGTGCATGTGCAAGTTCGCGACGATTTCAACCATGAGTCATTGACAAGCAGCGTATAATTTCCATGCAGTGCGGGAGTAGTTCAGTGGTAGAGCGTTTGCTTCCCAAGCAAAATGTCGCGGGTTCGAATCCCGTCTCCCGCTCCAACACAGACCTGACGGGTCTCAATGACCTGTCAGGTTTTTTTGTTGCCGGCCAATATCGCGGCGATAGTGCATCCCCTCGAAGGAAACCCGCGCCACACCGGCGTACGCCTTTTCCAGCGCATCGCGCAAGCTGGCGCCGCGCGCCGTGATGCCCAGCACGCGCCCCCCATCGGTGAGCCATTGGTCGCCAGCGCGCTTCACACCGGCGTTGAAGACCAGCGCGCCTTCAGGCAACTCATGCAGCCCGTGAACAGGCAGGCCGCGCTTGAACGCACCCGGATAGCCGCCCGATGCCAGCACGATGCAAGCCGCAGCGCCGGCATGCCATTCGATCTTGATTTCATCAAGCCGGCCATCGATGCATGCATTCGCAATCTCGGCCAGATCCGTTTTCAGCAAGGGCAGCACGGCCTGCGTTTCAGGGTCACCGAAGCGACAGTTGAACTCCAGCACCATCGGCCCCTGGGGCGTGAGCATGAGGCCGGCGTACAGCACGCCTTTGTATGGCGCACCCTCTGCCGCCATGCCGCGCACCGCCGGCAGCAACACCGCCTCAGTGCAGCGCTGCACGTCATCCGGCATCATCAGCGGCGACGGACAAAACGCACCCATACCGCCAGTGTTCGGCCCCTGGTCGCCGTCAAAGACGCGCTTGTGATCCTGCGCCGGCAGCATTGCCGTCACCGTTTTGCCATCACAAAATGCCATCAGCGACACTTCCGGCCCGCTCAGTTTCTCCTCGATGACGACTTCATCGCCGGCGCTGCCAAACTCGCGCTCGACCATGATGCGATGCAGCGCCAGCCCCGCTTCATCCGCGTCGTCGCACACGATCACGCCCTTGCCGGCGGCCAGCCCGCTCGCCTTCACCACGCAGCCGGCGCCGGCAAATGGCAGCCGCTGCACAAATCCGATCGCTGCTTCGTAATCGCTGAACACCGCGAAGCCGGCGGTGGGGATGGCATGCCGGCGCATGAACTGCTTGGCAAATGCCTTCGAACTTTCCAACCGCGCAGCAGCCTGCGTTGGTCCAAAGGCGCGCGCACCTTGCGCATTCAGCCGATCGACGATGCCCTCCGCCAGCGGCGCTTCGGGACCGACGACGACCAATGACAGCGACTCGCGGACAAGAGACGACACGTCTGTCGTCGCCAAGACAGCCTGATGTCCGTCCTGCTCCAGCTTCCACTTCAGCGCATGCTCGCGCCCGCCACTGCCGACGATGATGATGTTCATTGAAATTTTTCCGTTAAAGTTAGGCCACCTGCATGACAAGCGCCGAAAAACCAATCCCCAATGATCCTGCCGGCACGCTGGTGGTGCAATTGCGCGGCGTGTTGCCCAACCAGCGTTACCACCTGCCAGAAAACGCGCTTGGCTTGCAGGCGTTCATGGTGATCAAGCAGCGTCCGGTGGGGCGGCCACAAAACGCCGGCTACACCTGGCATCTGTTCATCAACGACAATCTGCCGACGGTCTATCCACCCAACGCCGACGGCTTCGTGCAACTCTGGCGCACGCACGAAGAGGCCTGCGCTGATCTTGCGCGGCAACTGCGGTCGCTTGGCGTCGAAGTGCGCGATTAAATGCGCTTCACAAAAGAGCGAAGCCATCTTGAGCGCAGCGCAATCTGAAATCGCTGCCTCGGCGCAGATTGAAATGCCACACACATGAAGGGGCTTTGCAGCTAGCCGAAGACGCCTTCGAACACCTGCTTGTCGGCCACGGCATCGATGGGCAGCGGATAGCGGCCGGTGAAGCATGCGTTGCAATAGCCGCCGGCGCGTCCAATCGCGCGCATCATCCCTTCCACGCTCAGGAACGCCAGTGATTCCACGCCAAAATGCACGCGCATCTCCTCGACGCTCATGCGGTGTCCGATCAGTTCCTCATGCGTCGCCATATCCACACCCATGTAGCACGGATGCTGAATCGGCGGACAGGTGATGCGCAGGTGCACTTCCTTCGCGCCGGCGTCGCGCACCATCTTCACCAGTGGCCCGCTGGTGTTGCCGCGCACGATCGAATCATCGATCAGGATCACGCGTTTGTCTGCCACGTTCTCGCTCAGCGCGTTGAACTTCAACCGCACGCCGCTTTTGCGCAGGCGATCGCTGGGTTGAATAAAGGTGCGGCCGATGTAGCGATTCTTGATCAACACCTCGCTGAGCGGCAGGCGACTCTCACGCGAGTAGCCGATGGCCGCCGGCGTCGCGCTATCCGGCACGCCGCACACAATGTCGGCGTCAGCCGGCGCTTCGCGTGCGAGTTGTGCGCCCAACTGTTGCCGCACGTGGTGGATGACATGGCCATCCCACACACTATCAGGCCGCGCGAAGTAGATGTGCTCGAAAGTGCACAGCGCGCCGCGCTCCGGCGCGATGGCTTGCGCGCGATGGAAGCCATTCGCATCGATGCGCACCACTTCACCCTGATGCACCTCGCCTTCGTATGTCGCGCCAATCGTGCTGAGCGCGCACGATTCCGACGCGGCGGCGAGGCCGTCATTCGGCAGCCGGCCCCACACCAGTGGTCGAAAGCCCCACGGATCGCGCGCGGCATACACCGCGCTTTGCGTCAGCACCACGAGCGAATATGCGCCATACCACTGCTTCATACACGCCGCAATGCGCGCTTCCCAGGTATCGCCTGGCGCACCGGCGAGCATCAGCGTCATCACCTCGCTGTCGCTGCTCGACGTCAGACCGATGCCGCGTTGCAACAGGTCACGGCGCAATTGTGGCGAATTGATCAGGTTGCCGTTGTGCGCCACGCCGAGCGGCCCGTGAATGGTTTCGATCAGATACGGTTGCGCATTGCGCAGCACAGCGCCGCCGGTGGTGCTGTAGCGCGTGTGGCCGATGGCAAGCGCGCCTTTCAACGGCGCGAGATTTTCTTCGTTGAACACATTCGACACGAGACCCATCGCCTTGTGAATGTGCGCCATGCGGCCATCGGTGGAGACGATGCCGGCGCTTTCCTGACCGCGATGCTGCAGCGCGTGCAGCGCGAAGAACGCCACGCGCGCAGCCTGCTCGCCGGGCGTGTATGCGGCAAACACGCCGCACTCATGTTGGGGTTTGTCAGACGTGTCGTATAGGTGAGTCATCCGAACATCAAAACCTCTCGCATTGGCGAGAGATAGAAATCATTTTGCCGCAGCGCGTTGCAGGCGGTCGGCGATAGCCTCGCCGATACCGGCGCGCTCGACTTCGGTGATCAAGATCACATCGACGCCGGCGCCATCCAGCGCGCGCAAACCAGCGTACAAATTGCGCGCCACATCGTCCACATCGTTGCCCAGCACAAATTGCGGGTGCATCTTCTCACATGCGGCGCGTTGTTGCTCCATCAGCAAAATGCCAACCATCAATTGGCGATTTCGGATTGCAGATTGCTGATGGATGAGTTCGTCGAGATTTGCACAAACAATCAGCTGCGCTTTCGGTGCATAGTGTTTCTCAAGCAATCCGGGCGATGACATCGGCAATTGGTGACTGGTGATCGATGATTGCGTGTCCAAGCCAAAACCTGCAATTGAAAATCCGAAATCCGCAATCTGCTCCCTTGTCACGCCGCCAGGCCGCAGGATGCGCGGCGGGTCGTTGGTCATATCCAGCACGGTCGACTCGACACCAATGCGCGCCGGCCCGCCGTCCAACACAAAATCGATGCGGCCGCCCAGGTCGTCCAGCACATGCTGCGCAGTGGTCGGGCTGACGTGACCGAAACGGTTGGCACTTGGCGCGGCAATGGGAACGCCGGCCTGCGCGATGAGCGCCTGTGCCACCGGATGGTCTGGCATGCGCACCGCGATCGTGTGCAGGCCGGCGCTCACGTTAGGCGGAATGTTTGCCCCACGCGGCAGCACCAGCGTCAGCGGTCCGGGCCAGAACGCCTGCATCAGCCGCTTGACCTGCTCGACTTGACGACCTGACAAGCGTCGCAAATCGATTACGCCGTGAGCATATCGAAGGGTCGGGTCGTTCAAGTCTATGGCGTTCGCCACATGCACGATGAGCGGGTCGTTCAATGCGCGCTGCTTCGCCTCATAGATGCGGGCGATGGCACGCGGGTTGGTCGCATCTGCGCCGAGGCCATATACGGTCTCGGTGGGAAAGGCAACCAGACCGCCGGCGCGGATGACCGCAGCCGCTTCGGTGACGGCCTCGGGCGTCGCCGGCTTCACCCGCGTCTTCAACGCCTCACCCCAACATACAAACCGCGCCCCATCAATCCCGTCTCATCGAACGTCACGTCGAGGCCGGCTTGTTCGAACGCGCTCACGTATTCAGCGTGCGTAAACATCGCCAGTTCCAGATGCTCGATGAAGTGCCGCACGCCGCTCACATCGGCGACAAGGTGGTGCATATCGAACACAGACACATTGCCGCGCTGCTCGCTGATGTTCATGCGCGCGATCTTGATCTCCGGCTTGTTGACGAATGAGGCGTGCGCTGTGCCGGCATGATATTGCTCAGGCGTGAACCATGGCTCAATGATGGCGATGCCGCCAGGCGCCAGATGCGCGCACATGCAATGGAGCGTCTTGTTCAAGTTCTCCACCGTCATCACGTGGCCAATAGCGCTGAACAGACAGGTAACGACATCGAACTGCTTGCCGAGCGCAAAGTCGATCATGTCGCCATGGTGCAAGGGCACATCTGGCAGGCGTTGTCGTGCAACACTTATCAGATCTTCACTCAGATCCATGCCCTCGACGGAGAAATCACGTCGCAGTTCGGCGAGATGCTTGCCGCTGCCGCAGGCTACATCGAGCAGCGCTTTGCCGGCGCTGCGCTTCTTCGCTGCGATGATCCAGCGGAGCAGATTCGCTTCGCGCGCATAGTCCTTCCACTCATAGAGCAAATCGTAGATGGCAGCCATCTGGTCATAGCTCATGCCATTCACCATGTTTGCAGCGAGCGCGCGATGCGATCGTTGACAGGATACGTGCCACGCACAAACTTTTGACCGCTGATCATTTCGTACGCAGCGATATAGCGCGCGCTGGCCTGCTCAATGAGGTCGGCGCTCATCGCCGGCGGCTCGCCCTCGCCCTTGTAACCGCGCTCGGCGTACCACAATCGAATGAACTCCTTGTCGAAGTTCACCGGCTCGCTGCCCCCAATCCGATCCTGCTCCGCCTGGTGAACAGCAGTGTTCAGCCAGAAGCGCGATGAATCCGGCGTGTGGATTTCATCGATTAGCGTCAGTTCACTATCGTGATCGCCAAATTCATATTTCGTGTCGACCAGCGTCAACCCGCCTCGCGCGCAGATCTCGCTGCCGCGTTGAAACAATGCAAGCGCTGCGCGCTCGATCTGCGCGTAGACGTCCGCCGGCGCCAGCCCGCGCGCCACAATCTCATCGCGGGTGATGCGCTCGTCATGCGCGCCATGCGCAGCCTTCGTCGTTGGCGTGATGATCGGCGCCGGCAATTTGTCGTTCTTGTGCAAGCCCTCGGGCAGTGAAATGCCATAGATGTTCCGCTCACCCTGCGCATACAGCGTCCATAGTGACGTGCTGGTGACACCGGTGATGTAGCCGCGCACGACGATCTCCACCGGCCACGGCTTGCACGACTTGACAAGGCTCACATTCGGGTCCGGCACGCGCAGCAGGTGATTCGGCACGATATCGCCTGTGTGCTCAAACCAAAACGCCGCGAGCTGGTTCAGCACCTGGCCCTTATAGGGAATTGCGCCGAGGATGCGGTCGAAGGCAGAGATGCGGTCTGTGACGATGAGGGCACGCCGGCCCTCGCGCAGGTCATACCAATCGCGCACCTTGCCACTGTGGCGCGCGCCGAGCGCCGGCAGGTCGCTGCGTGTGAAGGGAGCAGGCAACATTGTCATGGGGTTGGGTGCATTTTAGCGCCGGAACAGCCGCGCAAAACATGCGCCAGGATTCATTACGTTTCTTATCTTTCACTCAGGTATAATCTTTCAATCTTTACGCCGAAGGATACACAACCGTTAGTATGGAGAATCTAGGGATCCCCAACAATGCCGACGACCCAAAG
Organism: Thermoflexales bacterium; assembly: GCA_039810125.1. Taxonomy (GTDB): domain Bacteria; phylum Chloroflexota; class Anaerolineae; order J036; family Brachytrichaceae; genus JBDHWI01. The sequence continues at coordinate 15,700 of JBDHWI010000068.1, forward strand.
CAGGGGGATGACTTTTCGCAACTGCTGGATCAATTTGGCACGCAGAGCAGCTTCGAAAAAGATCAGCTTGTGTCGGGCAAGATCATCTCGATCACAGATCGGGAGATCCTCATTGAGTTGGGCGCAAAATCGGAAGGCATCGTCTATAGCAAAGATATAGAGGCGCTGCCAAAGGATGTGCGCAACAACTTGAAAATGGGCGATGAAGTCTACGCCTACGTCGTCACCCCGGAAGACCAGAATGGCAATGTGGTGCTTTCACTGAGCAAAGCCATCTCGGAACGCGACTGGCGTCAGGCCGAAGAGCTGTTCGAGAAGCAGGATGCGATCGAAGCGATGATCGCCGGCTTCAACAAGGGCGGCGTCATCATCAAGGTTGGGCGGTTGCGCGGCTTCGTGCCGGCGTCGCAACTCAGCCTCACCCACCAGCGCATGCTGGGCGATGAGACGCTCCCGCCAGAGCAACGCTTTCAGAAGCTGGTCGGCCAGAAGGCTCTCATCAAAGTCATCGAGATTGATCGTGAGCGCAATCGCCTGATTTTGAGCGAGCGCGCTGCCAGCAAGGAGGCCCGCGCTGCCCAAAAGGATAAATTGCTCAGCAGCATTGAGGCTGGGCAAACGGTCGAGGGCATCGTCAGCAGCGTGAAAGACTTCGGCGTGTTTGTCGATCTTGGCGGCGCCGACGGCATGATCCATCTGACAGAGCTTTCGCACACCCGCGTCAAGCACCCCAGCGACGTAGTGAAGGAAGGTCAAAAGGTCAAGGTCAAGGTCATCAATGTCGAAAAGGACACTGGCCGCATCGGCCTGAGCCTGAAGGCGCTGGCAACCGACCCCTGGACCCAGGTTGCGAAGAAGTACAAGCCTGGGCAGTTGCTTGAAGCCGAGGTAATCAAGGTGCATCCGAAGCATGGCGTGTTCGCGCGCTTGAAGGATGATGACGGCATCGAGGGTCTGATTCCCCTTTCAGAGTTGAGTGAGAAGCAGGTCAACAACCCGCGCGAAGTGGTGAAGGAAGGCCAGTTGCTGACGCTGCGCGTTTTGCGCGTGGAGCCGGAGCAGCGCCGCATCGCCCTGAGTCTGCGCCGTGTGAACCGGCCAGAATATGCAGATTCCGACTGGATGGATGAGACTGAGGTTGAAGAAGCTGAAGTCGAAGACACTGCAGGGGAGCAGCCGGACGACATCAGCGCCGGCGAATAAATGACTTGACTGCGAGGTCACAAAGAGACGCAATGCACTTGCGTCTCTTTTTTGCGTTCAACGCACGCCATCGCTAGTACTGATCCAACACAACAAGCGCATTGTGTGATGCAGCGCACGCCGGCTCACCCCGATCGGCGCGTGATCTGACGAATTCGCAGAGCCAACATCATTGCTTCTGCGTCGGAACCGCAAGGTCATTGCAGGCGTCTGTTATTACATCGTCCTTTCCAACGCAAAATGCGCTTGCATCTTATTTCTGTATCAGCAATGCATTCGCTGCCCGTCACAAAGGCTCACCCCTTTCTCATCGGGTTGCGTTAACATTCAGCACGAGGTGAATTTGTGCCAGGCAAAATAGATCGCTTTACGCAGCGCGCCCGGCGGGTGTTGCAACTCGCGAATGAAGAAGCCGAGCGCCTGTCCCACAATTACATCGGAACCGAGCACCTGTTGTTGGGGATCGTCAAGGAAGAAAGCGGAATCGCCGGCCGCGTGCTGCGCGATTTGGGCGCCAAGCCAGACCGCGTGGCCGAGATGGTTGAACGCATGACCGGCGCCGGCCGCAGAGCGTCGGCCAGCAAACTTGACCTCACTCCGCGCACCAAGCAGGTGCTGGAATACGCAGTGGAAGAAGCCCGCAAACTGGGGCATGCCTACATTGGCACCGAGCATCTGCTGTTGGGCTTGATTCGGCAGAGCGATGGAGTAGCGATTGACGTGCTGCGCCAGCTCGGGCTGACGTCGGATCGCATTCGTCGCGAGACGATGCGCGCCATTCAGCAGGAGCAACCCGAAGGAAGCGGCAAGGCGGCTTCATCGACGTCAAGCGCGCCTTCATCCGCCTCATCCACGCAGAAGAAGGAACGCCCCAAGACGCCGGCGCTCGATCAGCTTGCAACCGACCTGACCATGCTGGCAGAGACGGGCAAGCTCGATCCGGTGATCGGACGAGAAACCGAAATTGAGCGCGTCATTCAAGTGTTGGCGCGCCGCACAAAGAACAACCCATCCCTGATCGGCGAGCCAGGCGTGGGCAAGACCGCCATCGTGGAAGGGCTTGCGCAGCGCATCGTCACTGGCCAGACACCGGAGCCTTTGCTGGGCAAGCGCGTGATGCAACTCGATGTCGGCTCACTCGTCGCCGGCACCATGTATCGCGGCCAGTTCGAGGAACGCCTGAAGCGCGTGATCGAAGAGGTCAAGATGAGCGATACGATCCTGTTCATCGACGAGGTGCATATGCTCGTCGGCGCAGGATCGGCTGGCAGCAGCGTGGACGCGGCAAACATCCTGAAGCCGGCGCTCGCGCGCGGCGAATTCCAGTGCATCGGCGCGACCACGCTGAACGAATATCGCAAGCATATCGAAAGCGATGCTGCGCTGGAGCGCCGCTTCCAGCCGGTCTACGTGGATGAGCCAACGCCAGAGATGGCCATCGAAATTCTGCAAGGCGTGAAAGGCGCCTATGAAGCGCATCACAAACTGAAGATCAGCGATGAAGCTGTGAAGGCCGCCGTGCAATTCTCATCGCGCTACGTGCCAGATCGCTTCCTGCCCGACAAGGCCATCGACCTGATCGACGAGTCGGCCTCGCGCGTGCGGATGTACAAGTCGCCGCAGTCGATCAACTTGCAGAAAGCCTTCCGCGAATTGCGCGAGGTGCAAAAGGAGCGCGAGGAGCTATATGCACAATCGCGCTACGAAGAGGCGACCGAACTGCGCGAGCGCGAGCACGAATTGCAGGATCAGATCGAGCAACTGCGCAGCAACTTCGACCATGAGCAAGATGGCGCGATGGTGAGCGCCGACGACATCGCTGAAGTGGTGGCGATGTGGACCGGCATTCCCGTCAAGCGCATCGCCAGCACGGAGAGCGAACGACTCGTGCATCTGGAAGAGGAACTGCACAAGCGCATCATCGGCCAGGATGATGCCATCCAAGCTGTGGCGAAGGCTGTGCGTCGAGCGCGCGTGGGCCTGAAGGATCCGAAGCGCCCGATGGGCAGCTTCATCTTCCTGGGGCCGACCGGTGTTGGCAAGACCGAACTGACCAAGGCGCTGGCTGAGCAACTGTTCGGCAGCGAGGATGCGCTGCTGGTGCTGGACATGAGCGAATTCATGGAGCGGCACACCGTGGCGCGGCTGGTCGGCGCGCCGCCCGGATACGTGGGCTACGAGGATGCCGGCCAGTTGACCGAAGCTGTGCGCCGCCGGCCCTATACCATCGTCGTGTTCGACGAGATCGAAAAAGCGCACCCCGAAGTGTTCAACATGCTGCTGCAGATCATGGAAGAAGGGCGCTTGAGCGACGCGCGCGGCCGCAAGGTCGACTTCCGCAATACCTGCATCATCATGACCAGCAACGTTGGCGCAGAGCTGATCAAGCGCGAAGTCAAGCTTGGCTTCAGCGTGAAGAAGGATGAAGAGAAGGCGGCCGAGGCGCAGTTCGCCGAGGTAAAGGAGAAGCTGCTTGGTCAACTCAAGCGGTTGTTCCGGCCAGAATTCTTGAACCGCGTCGATGCGACCATCGTGTTCCATCCGCTGAGCAAGACGCAAATCGATCAGATCGTAACGCTGGAGTTGAACAAGGTCGAGAAGCGTCTGAGCGAGCACAACATTGTGCTGGATGTGACCGAAGAGGCGAAGACCTATCTTTCGAAGAAGGGTTACGATCCCGATTACGGTGCGCGCCCGCTGCGCCGCGTCATCCAGAATGAAGTGGAAGACGTGCTGAGCGATGGCCTGCTAAGCGGCCAGATTCACGACAACAACCGCGTGCGAATCGACTTGGACGCCGATGGCAAGCTGAGCTTCACGCCCAGCGAGCAAGTGGCAGCGAGCGCCGGCGATATCGCGATCAAGCCAATCGACACTTCGAGCGGCGACGGCGGCAATGGCGATGGTGGCTTGCTGGAGAAGGCTGTGATCTAGCCTGGTTTTGATTCAACACAAAAGCCCGCTGCAGATGCAGCGGGCTTTTGTGTTATCCGTGCCGACCGATCACTTTCCCTCTTCCATCCTCAATATCTCCAAATCCCCAATATCTCCCTATCTTGTGAACAGCTAGAATGACGGCGTGCCACCTGCTTCCGTCATTGCCACCCTGGGCATTGCATTCACACTGTCGCTGCTGCTGACGTGGATCGCCATGCGCGCCGGC
>JBDHWI010000069.1:0-20031 GCA_039810125.1 Thermoflexales bacterium
ACGTCCTTGCGCGATGCCAGCACATTGGTGGCGACGCGATCCTCGAAGCACACCACGCCGGCTATGCTTGTGCCAAGGAGGTTGCAGTATTTGGACACGGTGTGTTCATGCCGGCCGGCAGTGCGGTTGTAGGCTGCAATCTCTGGTGGAAAGTCTGATTCAGCGGTGTCATTGGGTTGCGTGCCCACGGCGAGTCGCATCACCTCGATGGGGAAGCGCCGGCTGCCCCAAAGAAAGGTGTCATGCACAAGCACGACGTAACCTTCGCGGGCCAGTGCATTGGCATAGGCGCGGTCACCATAGCTTTCCTGGCGGAAATTGTGTGTGCCGCGCGCTTCGCCTTGTGGGCCGTCGGCAATCTTCTCCTTGCCATAGAACTTGAAGCCGCCATGATCGTGCAATGCCAGAATGCCGGGCAGGGGCGCGGAGGCGCCGGCTGGTTTCAGCACCCAGGCCTCGGTTCTGGGCCCATAGCCCACAGACCACGACAGCGCCTGGCCGGCAATGCCGTCCCGTTGCCATTCGTCATCGATGCGAATGTCGTAAGCAACCTCCGGCTTGTTGCAAAACCCAAGGGACTCACGAAAGCGCTGTTGCGTTTCCAGGCCGGGCGCAGCAACCGGCCACAATGTGCGCTGTGCGCGCGCAGCGTCAACAAGATCGCTGTATGCGCCGAGATGTTGGTATGTATGCATGATGTTGTGCCTCGTGGCTAGTAGCCATCCTTTCCGGGTGTGTTGATGATTGATCCCTTGGCGTTTGAACCATTCTCGCCCTGCTCGTATTGCTGATAAAACGCGATGCGGTCGCGCGATGTCTCATCTGCGACAGCCTGGGCTTTGTTGCGATCACCCCCAAAGAAAAACTGGGTCAACCACCTTCGGCCAAAACCCACGTGATTGACTTCATCGGCCCAATCGAAGTCCTGAAATGTAGTCATCAGCGGATGCTGCGCTTTGTCGCGGCACCATTCCCATTCACCGCGCTTGCCGCCGGGGTATCCCATGGCATTGGCCTCGGTCGCAATGGCCAGGTGGGAATAGCGCTTCTGCGGTGTGAAGGGCATGGTGTGGCCGGCATAGCCCACCCAGTTGGGCAGTGACTCTAGGGGGATGCCCTCCTTCTCCAGCGCGACCTGGCCAAACAGGCTGTGGCGAACTTCATCCCAGCAATGGCGCGCCAGATCAAGGCAGCCTTCAAAGGGGAGCTCGTCCCATTCAAAGAGAACGGAGGCGCATAGCTCTGCCGCAGTCATTTCCTGGGAGCGCACCCACATTTTGCTGTGCAATGCCTCTTCAACATCGGATTCATCGTATGGGTTGGTCTTGGGAATAGTTGTGTGAAACCGCGCATCCCGGGCAAATTCGCGCGGCATTTGCCATTCACCTTCGCTGCGCGTTCGCGGCAGATTGTAGGAGGGCGAAGTGGGTGACGTGCCATCCACGTCGCCGGCGGCATCCAGATAGGCTTGCAAATGATTGCGCCAGGCTGTAGTTGCCTCAGTGAGCGGCCATGCATCAAGCACCTGCTGACCGAACGCGCTGTGCGCTTCGAGATCAAGCTGTATATGCTGAATCAGCCGAACCGTCGGCTGATCCACCAATGGGTTTGTTTGCTCCACATATCGTCTCAGGGCAGTCGTGTAGGCCGGCAACGCCACTGCATATAGCGCCACAGCAAACTCCGCGTCACTCTGAGACCATAGCATCTCGGTGAAGAAATCTCCCAGCTTGTCATCGGCATGTTGGCTGATCAGGTAATCGTGACCGCGCATCTCGCGGACGCGATCTCGCCACCAGCCCCAGTGCAGCGCGCATTCCCAGAGCTGCCGGCCAAGCATCGCTTTGACGTCCCAGTTTGCAATGGAGGACATTTTGCCTGCTTGCACGCGCATCAACTGCTGGCTGAAAAAACCGAAGCGGCCAAGCCGGCGAGCGCATTCTCCGACTGGCAGGCCGGCGCGATCAAACTGATTTATTCCGGCGTACGGTGGTATCGCAGTCTGTGTGGACATGAATCTCCTCTTGTGGGTTCTGAAGCCGTGTCGATAAAAGTAGCTGCAAATCCCATATCCTGCAATTTGCCATATTCCCTCTCCTTCAGCACAATCCATGCACCATGACAGCCAAACCAGTCTCCGCAAAGGGTCTCACCTGGTTCCAGGACGTTCGCTTTGGCATGTTCATCCACTGGGGGCTTTATTCGATCCTCGCCCGCCAGGAGTGGATCATGCATATCGAGCGCATTCCGGTGCCGGAATACGAAAAGCTTGTCCCGCAGTTCAATCCGGTGAAATACAACGCTGATGAGTGGGTCAGCATCGCTGCTGACGCCGGCCAGAAATACATCGTCATCACCAGCCGGCACCATGACGGGTTCAGCATGTATGACACTGCGCTGAGCGACTACAAGGTGACCAACACGCCGTTCAAGCGCGACCCGCTTGCCGAACTCGCCAACGCGATTGCGAAGCGCAGCGACATGAAGCTGGGCTTCTACTCGTCCTTGCTGGACTGGCATCACCCGGCATACCGCTTCCGCCAGGAGAGCGGGCTGGCGTGGAGCGACTACATCGCCTTCCTGCACGGGCAGGTGCGCGAGCTTTGCACGAATTTTGGCGAGATCATGTGCGTGTGGTTTGATGGCGACTGGCCGCATCATCCGTTTAGCGAGAAGGATCAGTACTTCAAGCCGGGCGGCTCATTCGAATATGACAAGCTCTACGACATGATCCACACTCTGCAGCCAGATGCGGTGATCCACAACAACCGCCATGAGCAGCCGCTGCCGGGCGAAGATGTGCAGGGCTTCGAGCAGGATTTGCCGGGTGAGAACAGCGCCGGCTTCAACGAGACGCGCATCTTCGATATGCCGATTGAAGTATGCATGACGATCAACGACCATTGGGGTTATCACAGCGGTGACGACAACCACAAGAGCACTCGCACGCTCCTGAACAAGCTGGTGCGTAGCGCATCGCTGGGTGGGAACTATCTGCTTAACGTCGGCCCGACTGCGCTCGGTGAGATCCTGCCGGTGCACGCGCAGCGCCTGCGCGGGATGGGGCAGTGGCTGGCGAAGCACGGCGAGTCGGTCTACGGCACGCGCAAGGGCGCATTCCTGTCGGGGCGGGTGCGGCCGGGAGCGACTGCGGACGCCAGCATGTTTGAGGCGTCGAGCGAGGCAGTCAGCACACGGCGCGGTGACACGCACTACATTCACCTGCTGCAATACACCAGCGATGCAGTGACGTTGAAGGACATCACTGGCAGCGTGAACGTGGAATCGTTGAAGGCGGCGCTGCTGGATGGCACACCGCTGAAGCTGGTGGCCGGCGCCGGCGGGGTGAGGCTGACTGTGCCGGCGGAGCAGCGCGACCCGCTGGTCACGGTAGTGAAGCTGCAATAGACCTTTCTGCTGGCGCTCAAGCGGCGATAGGCGGCACGCCCGAATTTCAGGCGTGCCGCCTGCTTTTCACCACATCATGTTCACTTCGCCCTCAGGCACGCCGGCGAGTTGGATGAACTGACCATCTCGCACCATCTGCCCCAATTCCAGCAACCGCTCGTGCTGCCGGCGTGTGCGCCGCCCGCCACGCAACCGGCGCACCTGCTCGTCGCAGAAGGTGATGGCTGCGAGCTGTGATGCGCGGTCACCCAATCGGTGCGCATGCAGCGCTGTGACCAGCATGGCGATGTATTCGTGCGCCTCATAGACCAGATCGCGCACCACACCCTGTCGATTGATCAGGTCCTCGCGGTATTCGCGCATTGCGCCATCCATCGCCAGCGCCATGTCTTGCAAGCCGTGAATGGCAGAATCCGCGCGCCGGCGCAGTTGCCAATGCATGTTGTTGGGCAGTGGGTCGTGATCGCGCCGGCCCACTGCGTGCGAGGCCAGCCATGCGCCATACGGTTTCAGCGTATCGCGCATCTTCCATAGGTGCGATGGGTTGGCCGGATTGAAATCTCGCATGCCGAGTTCCTGCAGACGCTTGAAGATCGGCATCATGTACTGCTGGCTATGCTGCTTGGTCAGTGCGGCGAACCATGCCAGTGCGAGCATGTAGTTGTGCCCCTCGTAGATCTCGGCCGCCTTCATCTCGAAGGCGTGCTTCGAATACGGGTGCTCTGCATCCAGCGCGCGTCCACCCCAGAACTGTGGGTAGATGCGGTCGATGGCCTCGCCCAGCAGGCGCGTGACAGTCACCTTTGCCGCGCCGCATTCCAACTCGCCGCGGTAACCCTGATCGAGCAGCCAGGAAGTCCAATTGCGGAAGGCATCGGCGCATACGATGAGGCCGGCCATCCGCGCGTAGTCCTCAAGCGGCAGATCGCGCAGGTTGATCGGCTTGCCCATGCTGATGCGGGTGCGACCCCACAGCCGCATATGCGCGAGCATGGCGCGCAGCCGGCCACCTGTCACCGCGCACACGCTCACCCGCCCGCGATTGAGCAGGTGATAGGCAATCGTCAGGCCATTTGGCGCCTGCTTGGGATGAATCCAGTTGCGCAGCGGCACGCGATAGCCATTGAAGTTCACGCCATAGTTGCGCAATTCCTTCAGCGCGGAGAGCTTGTATCGCGTCAGGAAGTAATGCTCATCTTCCGCTTCCGGCAATTCGACCAGCACCACTTGCGGGCTGGGCTTCATGCCTGGCCCCTCAAGCATCAACACCAGACACATCAGGCCCTTTGGATATACGTTGGTGATGAACCACTTCTGGCCGGTGATGACAATTTCATCGCCTTCGATCACGCCGCGCGTGAGCATGTTCTTCAGATCCGAGCCGCCTTGTGATTCCGTGAGTGCGAAGCAGCTCTGTGGGTTGCCAGTGGCAAGCCGGCGCAGCCAGTCTCGCTGCTCAGCATTGCCAAAGGTGATGAGCGGCCCAACCGCGCCGATGGCTTCATGCACGCTGTTCTGCATGGCCACAGATGGCGCAACGATGGACATGCGCATCTCTTCGAGCGCGAAGGCTGGAAAGCTCAAACCCATGCCGCCATATTCACGCGGGATCAACATGCCGTAATAGCCGATCGCGCCAAGTTCGTTGACCACCTCGTCGGACAGTTTGCCGGCGTAGAGACCGTCGGTGTTGGTGTAGGTGCTGTTCGCCTGGTGCCGATGGATGATGGCGAGCGCGCGATCATGCAACTCGCGCATTTCACCCTGTGAGGTTGCCGGCAATGGCGCATCGAAAAGGCCGACTGGACAAACGTCATCCCAAACCGTGCGATGCACCGGGCTGCTTTCGGTTTGATATTGCTGCGCAAACAGGGCATTTGCGGCTGCATCAGCCTGCGTCACCTCAGCCAGCGCAGCGGCTTCTTCGCGGCTCGCGCCTGTTGCCAATGCCACCTCTGCCACCAGTTGGTTCGTGTCGTTTGTCATATCTCTCCTTTGCAAAGCAAGCAGTCACGCCTGCCACTGCGTCAATACTCGTAAAAGCCGCGGCCGGCCTTGCGACCCAGTTTGCCCTCAGCCACCATGCTGCGCAACAGCGGCGCCGGCGCAAACTTGTCGTCACCGAAGCCGCGATGCAACACTTCGAGGATGGCGAGCAGTGTGTCCAGGCCGATCAGATCAGCCAATGCCAGCGGCCCCATCGGATGATTCATCCCCAGCTTCATGATGGTGTCGATGCCCTCGCGTGTTGCGATGCCTTCCTGCAACGCATAGATCGCCTCGTTGAGCATCGGGCATAGCACGCGGTTGGAGATGAAGCCCGGCGAATCCTTCACCACCACCGGCGTCTTGCCCAGCGTCTGCGCCAGTTGCACGATACAGGCAATCGTTTCATCCGATGTGTGCTCGCCGCGAACCACTTCCACCGGCTGCATGATCGGCACGGGGTTGAAGAAGTGCATCCCAATCACTTGCGCCGCGCGCTTCGTCGCTTTGCCCAATTGTGTGATCGAGATGGATGAGGTGTTGCTGGAGAGCAGTGCATGGGGCGGCGCGAGGGCATCCAATTGCCCGAATAGTTGCTGTTTGAGCAGCGAGTCCTCGCTCACAGCCTCGATGACCAAGTCGCACTGCTTGACCGCATCGAGCGATGCCGCCAGATCAATGCGATGGACGCCGGCGACCTGCGCCTCGCTTAGCCGACCCTTCGACTGCAGCCGAGCTGCCGAGTCGCTGATGACATTCCTGGCGCGATCAAGCTGCGCCTCGCTCACGTCGCTTAGCGTCACGGCGAAGCCATGCGCCGCCGCCACCTGGGCGATGCCGGCGCCCATTTGCCCCGCACCCACGACGACGATCTTTTCGATGTTCATCATGCGCATTCAATCGCCATTGCCACGGCCTCACCACCGCCGAGACACAGCGCCGCGATGCCGCGTTGCAACCTGCGCTCGTGCAGCGCGTGAATCAGCGTCACCAAGATGCGCGCGCCACTCGCGCCAATCGGATGACCAAGTGCGATCGCGCCACCATTCACGTTGACCCTGTTCCAATCCCAGCCGTCTTGTGCCAGCGCGCTGCCATCGGCCAGCACCTGCGCTGCAAATGCCTCGTTCAACTCAATCAAATCGACCTCGCGCATTGACCAGCCAACGCACTGGAGCAAGCGCGAGATGGCTTGCGCCGGCGCAATGAAAATCTGGCGCGGCTCTACTGCCGCTTGCGTATATCCGACGATTCTGGCGAGCGGACGCTTGCCCAATTGCATTGCAGCCTCCCGTGATGTCACTACCAGGGCCGCTGCGCCATCGTTCAGTCCGGGCGCATTGCCGGCGGTCACCTTGCCGTCAGGCTTGAACGCCGGTTTCAGCCTTGCCAGCGCATCCAGTGATGTATCGCGACGTGGCGCTTCATCGCGATCAACGGTGCGACCATTCATCAGCACCGGCACGATCTCCGCATCGAATCTGCCGGCGTCCATCGCTGCGATGGCTTTTTGATGGCTTGTCAGCGCGAATCGATCCATCGCCTCGCGCGTGATGCTCCACTCATCCGCGATGAACTCGGCCGCATCACCCATGGCCCAATGCTCAAACGGGTCGAGCAAGCCATCGTGAAAGTTGGCATCGCGCAAGGATATATCGCCAAAGCGCGTGCCTTCGCGCAGATTTGCCAGATGCGGCGCGTTGCTCATGCTCTCCATGCCGCCGGCGACGATCACACTTGCGTCCCCGGCGCGTATGGCCTGCGCTGCCAGCATCACTGCGCGCAAGCCACTGCCACACACCTTGTTGATCGATGTCGCTGGCACGCTGCGCGGCAGGCCGGCGAACAGCGCAGCCTGGCGAGCGGGCGCCTGACCCACGCCGGCGGTGATGACTTCGCCCATCAACACATCATCGATGATGCCGGCGTCAATGCCGGCGCGACGGATGGCCGCCTCGATGGCGACCGCGCCTAGTTTGGGCGCAGGCATGCTGGCGAGCGCGCCCATCAATTTGCCGATCGGCGTGCGCGCAGCGGAGAGGATCAACACTTCATTCATACTGGCTCTCGATATATCCCCCATACCGCCTTGAGCGCATCAACCATTTCGCCGATGGTGGCGTATGCGCGCACCAACTCAAGCGTCACCGGCATCACGTTGGCGTGTTCATCGCCGGCAACCTGTTTCAATTGCGCCAACAGCGCTTGCACGCGCGCCTCATCGCGCTGTGCTTTCACCCGCTGCAACCGCTCGAGCTGGCGCGCATGTGTTTGCGGGTCGGGCGTGTGAATCTCGAAGTTGGGCGCTTCATCTGCATCGACATACTTGTTCACGCCAACGCTGATCTTCTCGCCATTCGCCTTGCGCAACGCCACACCGTAGGCGGTGTCGGCAATGGCGCGTTGCACCCAGCCGATCTCGGTGGCGCGAATCATGCCGCCCATCTCGTCGATCTGCCGGATCAGGTCGAGGATGCGGTGTTCCATCTCGTTCGTCAGCGCTTCCACGTAATAAGATCCGCCGAGCGGGTCGATCACTGCATCGATGTTTGTCTCTTCGGCGATGACCTGCTGTGTGCGCAGTGCCAGTGTTGCGGCTGCCTCTGTGGGGATGGCATAGGATTCATCGAAGCTGTTGGTGTGCAGGCTTTGTGCGCCGCCCAGCACCGCCGTTAACGCTTGCAGCGCGGTGCGGATGAGGTTGAGTGTTGGCTGGTTGCGCGTCAAGGTGATGGCAGCCGTCTGGGCATGAAACCGCAATCGCATCGACTCCACGCGTTGCGCGCCAAATCGTTCGCGCATCAGCGTTGCATACACGCGGCGCAATGCGCGAAACTTCGCAACCTCCTCGAAGAAATCTGCCTGCGCAGTGAAGAAGAACGACAGGCGCGGTGCGAATGCATCCACATCCATGCCGGCGCGCACGATCTCTTCGACATACGCGATCGTGTTGGCCATGACGAAAGCTGCTTCCTGCACAGCATTCGCGCCGGCTTCACTGATGTGGTAGCCGCTCAGGCTGATCGGGTTGTAGCGTGGCATGTGCTGTGTCGACCACATGATCGTGTCGCGCACCAGGCGCACCGCCGGCTGTATCGGAAAGATCCATTCTTTCTGCGCTTGATACTCTTTCAGAATGTCGGCCTGAATTGTGCCGGCGCACTTGCGCAGGTCGTAGCCGCGCTTTTGGCACAACGCCACATACATCGCAAATATCGCCCATGCTGTTGGGTTGATTGTCATCGACACGCTGATCTGCTCGAGGTCGATGCCGTCGAACAGCGCCTCCATGTCAGCCAGCGTGTCGATGGCCACGCCCTCAACGCCGACTTCGCCCTCTGCCAGCGGGTGATCGGAGTCGTAGCCCATCAGCGTCGGCATGTCGAAGGCCGTGCTGAGGCCGGTCTGCCCTTGCTGCACCAGCAACTTGAAGCGCTGGTTGGTGTCCTCAGCCGTGCCGAAGCCGCTGAACATGCGCATCGTCCACCGCTTGCCGCGATACAGGCTGGGGTAGGGGCCGCGCGTGAAGGGAAATTGGCCTGGCAAGCCAATTGCCTCATTGGGCGTGCCGGCAACATCGAGCGGCGTGTAGAGCCGCTTCAACGGAATACCCGATTCCGTCTGGTAATGCGGTCTGCGTTCTGGCGCGCGGCGCAGGAAGTCTGCGAGTTCGTGCTGCTCCCATGCGCGCAGTTGTGCCGCGATAGCATCGAGATGCTGATCGGTGCGCTCGATTGCGCTCATGTCCGTTCCTCCTTCAGCTTGCGCTGCGCGGCGATGTTGGAGATGCGCTCGACAATGGCCGCCGGCGGCGTGTCCTGCAGAAAGATCTCTGCGACGCCCATCGCCTTTAGTTTGGGGATGTCACTATTGGGGATGACACCGCCGCCAACGATGGCGATGTCGCCGGCGCCATGCTCGTGCAACGCTGCGATCAATTTTGGAAAGGCGGTCATGTGCGCGCCACTGAGCAGGCTCACGCCAATCACGTCGACGTCTTCCTGCACGGCAGCTTCGGCCACCTCGCCGGCGGTGCGGTGCAGGCCGGTGTAGATCACTTCCATGCCGGCGTCGCGCAGAATCCGCGCGATCACCTTGACGCCGCGATCATGTCCGTCCAGCCCGATCTTCGCCAGCAGCACGCGAATCGGTCGGTTGACTTCGCCCATGTGACACTCCATGCGCCTGCGCGCCGGCTCAAGGTGATGTCAGTCCATTGCCTTCAGCTCGCGCTCGGCGTAATCCAGTCGCTTGCCCAACTCGCGGCGCAGTGCCCGCAAGGTTTCGATCCGTCCATCTACCTCGTCCAGCCGCGCCTGCACCAGATCGCGAAAGCGCTGCATCTGCCGGCGTTCGCCGGCGCGATTCGGCTGCGCGTCATAGATGCCCAGCAACTCCTTCATCTCCTCGATGCTGAAGCCGGCGTCGCGGTGCTTCAGGATGAGCTTGAGATGGCCGCGATCGCGCCGCGTATATGCGCGTTGCCGGCCCCCGGTGCGCGCCGGCGAGATCAATCCGCGCTCCTCGTAGTAGCGGATTGTGCGCGTCGTGATGTTCAACTCATTCGCCAGTTCGCCAATTGAAAAAGCTTCTTTCTCCCGCCCGTTTGCGCCGGCGCGTTGTATGGTAGACATTGTTTACCTTGACGTTAACGTTAAATGTGGTCGAATTGTATAGGATTTTCCGGCGCGCGTCTGTAGTCTTTGGCCGACATGCAAGGGTGAAATGGAAGGCGCCGGTGACGCTCGGATTTGCATTTCCCGGAATCAAAATCACGCATGGAAACCCTCTCATCCCTTATCGATGTGGGCAGTTCGGATTTTGCGGCCAACATGCAGCACAATCGCGCATTGGCACAGGCGCTGCGCGACCGCTTGCGCCGGATAAAACAGGGCGGCAGCGAGTCTGCGCGCCGGCGACATGCTGAGCAGGGCAAGTTGTTTGCGCGTGAGCGCATCGATCAATTGCTCGATCATGATGCGCCATTCCTCGAACTCTCGCCCCTGGCAGCGGATGGCATGTATGAAGATGAAGCGCCGGCCGCCGGCATCATCACGGGTATCGGCCCGGTGCAGGGCCGGCTATGCATGATCGTCGCCAACGATGCCACCGTGAAGGGTGGCACATATTTCCCCATTACGGTGAAGAAGCACCTGCGCGCGCAGCAGATCGCGCTGGAGAATCGCCTGCCGTGCATCTATCTCGTCGATTCAGGCGGCGCGTTCCTGCCGCTGCAGGCTGAAGTGTTTCCCGATGCTGACGATTTTGGCCGCATCTTCTTCAATCAGGCGACGATGAGCGCGCAGGGCATCCCGCAGATTGCGGCAGTGATGGGCAGTTGCACCGCCGGCGGCGCGTATGTGCCGGCGATGAGCGATGAGGCGGTCATCGTCAAGGGAACCGGCACGATCTTCCTCGGCGGGCCACCATTGGTGAAGGCGGCTACTGGCATCAGCGTGTCAGCTGAGGCACTCGGCGGGGCTGATGTGCATGCGCGCCGTTCCGGCGTGGTCGATCATTTTGCCGAGGACGATGCGCATGCTCTCGCGATTGTTCGCGGCATCGTCGCGACATTGGGCAATGCGTCAGCAGGCTTGATGCATGACGCGCGAGCCATTCTGGACCCACTCTATGAGGCATCGGAACTGTATGGAGTGACGCCGGCCTCGTTCAAGACAGGCTATGACGCGCGCGAGGTAATTGCGCGTATCGTCGACGGCAGCCGCTTCCAGGAATTTAAGGCGCGCTATGGCACGACGCTAGTATGCGGCTTTGCTCGCATCCATGGCATGCTGGTCGGCATCATCGCCAACAACGGCATCTTGTTCAGCGAGAGCGCGCTGAAAGGTGCGCACTTTGTCGAGCTGTGTTGTGCGCGTGACGTGCCGCTTGTCTTTCTGCAAAACATCACTGGCTTCATAGTGGGTCAGGAATACGAAAACGCCGGCATAGCCAAGGACGGCGCGAAGATGGTGCATGCGGTTGCAAATGCGAAGGTGCCAAAGCTGACGGTCGTCATCGGTGGGTCGTTTGGCGCCGGCAACTATGCCATGTGTGGCCGCGCATATGCGCCGCGCTTTTTGTGGATGTGGCCGAATGCGCGCATCAGTGTGATGGGTGGAGTGCAGGCTGCTAACGTGTTGTTGACGGTGAAGCAGGAGCAGCTTGAGCGGCAAGGCAAGTCAGCGCTGTCTGAAGATGAACAGGCCGAGTTTGTCAGGCCCATCCTTGAGAAATATGAGCGCGAGGGCAGCCCCTATTACTCGACAGCGCGCTTGTGGGACGACGGCATCATCGACCCTGCTGAGACGCGTCAAGTGCTGGCGCTGGCGCTTGCTGCCTGCGCCAATGCGCCGGCGCAGCCCACCCGATTTGGCGTCTTTCGCATGTGAGTGGCCTAACGATGTCCCGGAAACTGTTCAATGCCATCCTGATCGCAAATCGCGGCGAGATCGCCTGTCGCATCGTGCGTGCCTGCCGCGAGATGGGCATTCGCAGCGTCGCGGTGTATTCCGATGCGGATGCGCGCGCTTTGCACACGCGCCTGGCGGATGATGCGATTCACCTCGGTGCTGCGCCGGCGCGTGAGTCCTACCTCGATATTGACCGCATCATCGGCGCGGCCAGACAGGCCGGGGTCGATGCAATACATCCGGGCTATGGCTTCCTTGCTGAAAATGCTGCATTTGCACAGGCAGTGAGCGACGCCGGCATGACCTTCATTGGCCCGCCGCCAGCAGCCATTCAGCTGATGGGCGACAAAATCGCGGCGCGCGCGTTGGCCGCGCGCGAGGGCATCGCGACTGTGCCGGGCTTCTCCCTCTCTGATCAGGAGTTTGGCGAGATGCTGCTGACAAAGGCAAATGAGATCGGCTATCCGTTGCTGATCAAAGCGGCCGCCGGCGGAGGCGGGCGCGGTATGCGACCCGTGCAGCACGAACGAGATTTCATGTCGATGATCGAGTCGGCGCAACGCGAGGCGCGCTCGGCATTCGGGGATGGTCGCGTGTATGTTGAAAAGCTGATCCAGCAGCCGCGTCACATTGAGGTGCAGGTCATCGCCGACATGCAGGGCCATGTTGCGCATCTCTTCGAGCGTGAATGCTCGATTCAGCGCCGGCACCAGAAGATCATCGAGGAATCACCCTCGCCATTTGTCGATGTGGATCTGCGCAACCGTCTGTGTGATGCGGCGATGCGGCTGGCGCGCGTGGTCGGCTACATGAATGCCGGCACGATCGAGTTCATTGTCGATGGCGCCGGCGCAATTTACTTCCTGGAGATGAACACGCGCCTGCAGGTCGAGCATCCAGTGACAGAGTTAGTTGTGGGTGTTGATCTGGTGCAGGCGCAGATTCGCATCGCTGCTGGCGAGCCGCTGAGTGAGGTGTTCGCTGCGCCGCTGCCGGTTGCGCCGAGCGGCCATGCCATCGAATGTCGCATCTGTGCCGAGGATGCAGCCAATGGCTTCATCCCGTCAGTGGGTCGCATCACGAGATGGGTTGAGCCGCGCGGCGTGCGTGTGGATGCCGGCTATGGCGCCGGCGACGCAGTCCCCATGCACTACGACTCGCTGCTGGCAAAAGTGATCACGCATGGCGCGACGCGCACGGAGGCACTTGCGAAAATGAAGGCGGCGCTGGCGCAGTTCGAAATTGAAGGTGTCACAACGAATGCCGCATTTCTGCGCGAGGTGATTGGGCATCCAGCATTTGCGCGCGGCGAGACGACGACTGATTTCCTGCCGCAGTATTTTGCTGCGTGGCAGCCGCGCAGCGTGGATGATGAGGTGCCGGCGCCGGCACAACCTGCAACCAGCAATCCGTGGCTGCAACCCAATCGCTTTCGCATTGGGGAGGGAAACACGACACAACAAACTGCCGCGCCGGCTGCCCCGCGCGCGAAGCCAGCGCCTGCTTCATCTCGCGCTCATCCTGCCGGCGACCGCATCGAAGCGCCGATGCCGGCGATGGTGCGGCAGGTGATGGCGCGCGCCGGCGATGTGGTAAAGCGCGGCGATGCACTGGTGGTGCTGGAGGCGATGAAGATGGAATTGCGTCTGGTTGCCCCGCGTGATGGCGTAGTGAAAAGCGTGGGCTGTGAGGTTGGCCAATCTGTTGAGCGCGGTCAGGTGCTGATCGATATGTGATCGATATGGATGTATGGAGCATGAGCTTACATCTCGTCAACTTGCGCAAGGATGCGTTCTGCCTGTCGCACCACCGGCAGGTCGATCATCTTGCCATCCAGTGCGAATGCGCCACGCCCTGCGTGCTGGCTGGCGCGAAAGGCATCCATCACTCGTCGCGCCCAGGTGATTTCTTCGGCGCTCGGCGTGAAGCAGCGGTTGACGATTTCGATCTGCTTTGGGTGGATCACCTGCTTGCCGGCAAAGCCGAGCTGCCGGCCGCGCATGCATTCCTGCTCCAGGCCGGCGGCGTCGTTGAAGTCGATGAACACCATGTCGATGGGTTGCAGATTGAACGCGCCGCACGCATTCACGACGGCGCTGCGCGCGAACAGCACCTCGCTCGCCTCGCGCGTTCGCCTCGCGCCAATGAAGCTGGCGTAGTCCTCGGCGCCAAAGATGATCGCCCGCAGACGCGCATCAGCCTCGCAGATTTCACGCAGGTTCAAAATGCCGCGCGGCGTCTCTATCAGGATGATCAGGCCGATGCCGCCAGCCGGCCAGCCACGTTCGCGTTCTGCTACGTCGATCAAATTGCAGATACGCCGCACATCGCCGGCCGATTCCACCTTTGGCAGCACGAAGCCATCGGGTCGCGTGCCGATGGTTTCGCGCACGTCGGCTTCGAAGAAAGGCGTGGCGACGTCGTTGACGCGGATCAGTTTCTCGCGCCGGCCAAAATCGAGTGCGGCAGCGGCTTCGCGCACCGTCTGGCGCGCAATGGCTTTGCGGTCGGATGCAACGCCGTCTTCAAGCTCAAGGATCACGGCGTCGGCGCTGCTCTGCGCGGCTTTGCCCAACTTGCGCAAATCATCACCAGGGGCAAACAACAGGGATCGTCGAGGCATTTTCTATTCCGCCGGCGTTTTCAGCACCAGCGCGGTGCGCTCAAACTCGATGACCACCGCGCCGTCTTGATTGTGGCCAGTGTGCTTGAAGCGCACGACGCCGGCGTTCGGCCGCGACGCCGATTCGCGCGCTTCGATCACCTCGGTCTCCATGTAAAGCGTGTCGCCATGAAAAACTGGCTGCGGGTGGCGCACATGGTCATAGCCGAGATTGGCGATGATCGTGCCTTCGGTCAACTCGGAGACGGTGAGGCCAACTGCGAGGCCGAGCGTGAACAGCCCATTCACGATGCGCCGGCCAAACTGAGTGCCGGCGGCAAAATGCTCATCCAGGTGCAGCGGCTGCGTGTTCATCGTCAGCGCGCTAAACAGCACGTTGTCCGCCTCGGTGATTGTGCGCCCGATGCGATGCTTGATGCGCAAGCCAGGCGTCAATGCTTCAAAGTATTTGCCAGCCACGATGATTCACTCACGCATATTGTATGGTGGTCTCGCTGTGCCGGCGCGCCGCTGCGCGACGAGGGGCGAGCCACATTAGCTGCCCGTCCTACAAAGCAGATAAGGGAAAAGTCATTGCCTTTTTCAGCCAACAATGAATAATGAGTAGCAACACACAGTGGGCTGATCGGTGTCACATCGATCAACTGAACGACAAATTGAATCCTGCGCCGGCCATGACGCTCGGCGCAGGCAGATGGAGCAGGTGAATGGTGACTGCGATTGACGAGCGCCGCGCACGCGATGGATCGGACGTCGCCGGCGGCATTGATTGGCGCGAAGTAGCGCACGTTGCGTTGCTCTCTCGCGCGCTCGACGAATTTGAATTGAGCGAGCTTGTGCCGCAGGGCAAGGCTAAATATCAATTCTCCTCAGGTGGCCACGAGCTTGGCCAGGCCATCCTCAGTCAGTTGCTCACGCAACCCTTCGATTGGGCGCATGTGTATTATCGCTGCCGGCCCTTCATGCTGGGCAGCGGCATGACGGCGACCGAAGCATTGCTCAACACAATGGCGTTGAGCGGCAGCCTGACTGAGGGGCGCGATCTGCCTGCGGTGTTCAACCTGCCGCGTCGCAAGCGCGCCATCGTTCCCGCCAATGCTGCCGACATTGGCTCGCAATTCTGTGTGGCTGCCGGCACGGCGCAGGCCATTCAGTTTCGCGTGAATGAGCTGGGTGAGAGCGAAAAGGCTGCCAGCATTGCGGTGGTCTACGGCGGCGATGGAGCGACCGCGTCCGCCGGCTTCTGGGCGATGCTGAACGCTGCAACCACGCTCTGCTTGCCGCTGCTGATCGTGATCGAGGACAACGGCTATGCCATCTCCACCAAGAGCTGGCGGCAAACACCCGGCGGCAACATCGCAGCGAACCTCGCCAGCTTCCGCAATCTGACGATTTGGGAGGGCGACGGCACAGAGCCGGCGGAGGTGGCGCGTTTGCTTCGGACAGCGGTATCGCATGTGCGGCAGAGAGAGGGCGTGGCGCTCTTGCACACGACCATGCCGCGCCTGTGTGCGCACAGCGGTGTGGACACAGCCGCTTACAAGACCGACGAAGAGAAGGCTGCCGAGCGACTGCGCGATCCATTGCCCAAGCTGAAGCATTTTTGCATCGGACAGGTGATGACGGAGCATGAATGGGATGCGCTGGAGGCGGCGGTGAAGGCTGAGATCCACGCGGCGTATGCCGAGGCATCGACGCATGCAGAGGCGCCGGCAGCGGAGGCGACACGCTATGCGTATTTCGAGCCGCCGCAGGTGCAGTTGCATGGTGGGATGCTTGCCGAGGGCATCACTATGCCGCGTGGTGATGAGACGCCGCGGCCGGCTGAACAGCGCCGGCTGACGATGGTGGAAGCCATTCGCCGCACGCTCGATGTCGAACTGTCGATCAACCCGCGTCTGCTGTTGTTTGGACAGGACATTGCGGTGAAGGGCGGTGTGCATGCTGTGACGCAGGGCCTGATGCAGCGGCACGGCGATCAGCGCGTGTTCGATACCAGCTTGAACGAAGAGGCGATCATGGGGCGCGCGGTGGGCATGGCACTCGCCGGCCTCATGCCGCTGCCGGAAATTCAGTATCGCAAATACACGGATGCGTGCTATGAGTCGATCAACAACTGCGGTGGCATGCGCTGGCGCAGCGCGAACCACTTTGCTGCGCCATTGGTGATGCGCACCAGCGGCGGCTATCGCAGGGTTGGTGACCCGTGGCACAGCGTGACGAGTGAGGTGAGCTATACCCACATGACCGGCTGGCGCGTGGCTGTGCCGTCGAATGCCGAAGATGCCACCGGTCTGCTGCGCACAGCCATGCGTGGCAACGATCCGGTGATTTTCTTCGAACATCGCTTTTGCTACGACTCGCCATGGTCGCGCCGGCCTTATCCAGGCGACACATTCATGCTGCCTTTTGGCAAGGGAAAGCTGATTCAGGGCGGAGATCAACTCACCGTCGTCACTTGGGGCGCGATGGTGGAGTTGTGTGAAGAGGCGGCAAAACAGATCGACGCAGCGATTGATCTGATCGACCTTCGCACGCTTTCGCCCTGGGACAAAGACATGGTGCTGGCGTCGATTCGCAAGACCGGCAAATGTTTGATCGTGCATGAAGACGCGACCTTCGGCGGCTTTGGCGCGGAGATTGCAGCCGTGATTGCGGATGAGGCATTCTTTGATCTGGATGCGCCGGTGGCGCGGCTGGGATCGCCGCTCGTGCCAGTGCCATTCAGCAGCAGCTTGATGGCCGGCGTGGTGCCGGATGTGGCGAAGATTCGCGCGAAGATGGAGGCGCAGATCCGGCTATGAGCAAGGCCATTACACTGCCGGCGCTGGGCGAGGGCGTGAGCGAAGTGACGATTGCGCGCTGGCTGAAGCGCGCCGGCGACCCCGTGAAAAAGGGCGAGCCTCTGTTGGAGGTGGAGACGGACAAAATCACCACTGAGATATGCGCGGAGGCCGACGGCACGCTGGCTGAGATCGCCTTGCGCGAAGGCGCGCATGCGAAGATCGGCGCGACGGTGGGCAGCCTCAGTTTTGAGGAGCGCGGAGAGCCGCACACTGGACCCACAATTCCGGAGGCAGAGCAGGGCAATTCGACAGGGCTTTCTGCGATCGACAGCCGCAAATCTGGAAGCGATGATCAAAGACAACGCATCAGTCCGGTGGTCAGCCGCATGGTTGCCGAACATGGCCTCGACCTAAGCCAGATTGCCGGCAGCGGTGAGGGTGGGCGCGTGACGAAGCAGGATGTGCTGAAATTTCTTGCGCAGCGTGAGCCGGCGCTGGCGTCCTTGCCGGCAGAGAAAGCCGATGCGACGACCGATGCTGCCTTCACATTACAGCCGCTGACGGTGATGCGCCGGCGTATCGCGGAGCATATGGTTGCCAGCGTGCGCACCAGTCCCCACGTCACGACAATCTGGGAAGTGGATTTTGCGCACGTGATGGCGCATCGCGCAGCGCACAAGCTGAAGTTTGCGGATGAGGGCATTGCGCTCACGCCACTGGCATATGCCATTCAGGCCGCCACTGCTGCACTGAAGGCGCACCCTCTGGTCAACAGCCAGTGGCGCGAAGCCGGCATCGCACTGATGCACGAATTCAACATCGGCATTGCGGTTGCCCTGGAAGAGGGCTTGCTGGTTCCGGTGATCCACCGAGCAGATGAGTTGAGTTTGAAGGGCATCGCGCGGCGCATTGGCGAATTGGCAGCCAAAGCGCGGGTGAAACAGCTTGTGCCGGCAGATATGCAAGCCGGCACATTCACCATTACCAATCATGGCGCGACTGGCAGCTTGGCTGCCACACCCATCATCCATCAGCCTCAGTGTGCGATCTTGGGACTGGGCGCAGTTGAGAAGCGTGTAAAGGTGATGACGCATGGCGACAGCGATGCGATTGTTATTCGCCCCTGCGCGTTTGTCAGCCTCACCTTCGATCATCGCATCCTGGATGGGGCTGCGGCGGATGCGTTTGTCGCGTCCTTCAAGCGCGTCATCGAAAGTCCGTGGGCAGACGCAACGTGAAATGTCGCAAGTCTGAGGTTGGCCTGCAGCGCGTCGACAACACCTGCCCAATGCGCCAGGAGATGCGGCTGATAGCCGATCTCTTTTTTGTCTGGAGGCACAAGATGGCGCACCAGCATGATCGTGCAAACAACAATCATGCAGGGCGCGCTCAAGACGATCATCGTCGCGCTCAATGCGCGGTTGTTGCGCAGAGTGCGGTTGAGCGGATTGTCTTGTCTGGATTCAAGCCGGCAAATCAGGTGTTATTTTGCGAATGGTGGCAACCCGCGCGCCGTTCGCGCGTTGCATCTCTGCCGGCGCAATGCGAATGAGCGCGTGATCGCTGCCGCCACCGCCATACACGATCGCCATTTCGAACACGCGTTCATCCATCAAAAACGTCGCATCAAAACCGAAGGGCGGGGTGCCGCCGGCGGGATAGCCAGTCTGCGTCAGCATTACATCTGGTGAAGCGATGCTCAGTTTTGCCAGACTGAGCAATTGCTGCACTGCGCTGCGATCAGCACGATCTTCCCCTTTTACGATGGCGACGACGATGCGACCATCCTTTGTGATCATGCAAACGCTCTTGATGAAATCCCTGGGCGTGACGCCAGCAGCGTGCGCTGCTTCAACCACCGAATGTGTCGATTGCTCGAAGATCAAGTGATCGCAGACGATGTGATGCTCCGCGATGAAAGCGCTAAGCCGCTCGTGATATTCATTCTGCATGGTGGCCGGCATTGTGCCATGGCAGATCCTGTATTGACGAATCCAGCGCAAAAATTGCATACTTCTGGCTCATGAGCAAGGGGAGACTGGAAGCTTTTAGCGATGGAGTGATCGCCATCATCATCACGATCATGGTGCTGGAATTGCGGGCGCCGGAGAGCACTGCGCTTGCCGATCTGCTGCCACTGCTGCCGGTGTTTCTCAGCTATGTGCTGAGCTTCACCTTTGTCGGCATCTATTGGAATAATCATCATCATCTGCTGCAAGCCTGCAACCACACCACCGGTCGCGTGCTATGGGCCAACCTGCATTTGCTGTTTTGGATGTCGCTCATCCCCTTCGTCACAGCGTGGTTGGGTGAGCATCAGTTGGCTGCATGGCCGGTGGCGCTGTATGGCGGGGTGTGCTGGATGTGTGGCCTGGCGTACTTCGTTCTGACGCGCGCCATCATTGCGGCCGATGGCGAAAGCTCGGTGCTTGCTACAGCGGTTGGTCGTGATGTGAAAGGCGTCTTGTCACTGGTGTTTTATACCGCCGGCATTGTGCTCGCGTTCGTCGCACCGCTGCTTGCCATCTTGATATATGTGTTTACAGCGCTGATGTGGTTTATCCCGGATCGGCGCATTGAGCGGCGTATGACGCAATCAGAATGACCAGTTCCGCGCTTAACGCCAGTCGTATTGAGGTAGAGCAACTGGTTGTCGGCAATCAACGGTAGTTTCAGACATGAAACCTCGCAGGGTTTTCGCCCTGCGAGGTTTTTCATTCAACCGTTGCCCTCATTATTCCAACTGTGCGGACAACGTATCTGTCCGCATCACGATGGCTAGAAACACTCGATACGGCACAAGAATATGAGTGGT